>CATWDJ010000007.1:0-110082 GCA_958349535.1 uncultured Lachnospiraceae bacterium | reverse complement strand
GAAAGGTGGCTCTCGCCACACCGGACAGGCGGCTCCGCCGCAACGTAATATTCAGGTATGGATTGTACATAAAAGCAATGAGTTTGAAAGTAGATGATAATGAGATTTGCTATAAAAATCTATTTGAGAAAGAAAGAAGATTTCAATTTTGCGATATTACGGGGTGTGAATTGAAAAAAGAGATGCTCATATATAGGATAGTGTGCTATAAGGAAAAAGAAGTGATTGCGAAAGTTCTTGTAACAGCAAAAAATGCGGATTTATTTTGGGTAAGATTGAAAAAAGAAAAAATACCAGTAGTTAGAGAAGTTCAGAGTGGAAATTCGGATTTGGAAAAATTCAAAGAAAGAGTAAAAGAATTGGAGAATCAATTAATGATAAGCAGTAGTTATCTTAACAGATAAAAAGATACTAGATTTTTTCCAACAATATCCACAGGATGACAAAATACGGATTGTGAGAAAATGCAATAAATGCTATAATATTGCATTAAGAGGGAATAAAAGATACTTGTAATTCCTGTTTTATACTAACATCGTAGAAATGTATATAACAACAGAAAATATCTAGGAGGGAACTTATGAAAAAGAAACTTGCAGGTTTAATGGTATGCTGTGCAATGTTAGCAGCTTCATTAACCGGTTGTGGTGAAAAAGCCACAGTGGAGTCTTTGGTAAAAGACATGAAGGAAGCAACAGAGAAATGCGATTCATTCTCAGCAGATGTATTTATGGATTTTGATATGGAATTATCTTCACCGGAAGATGGCTCAGCTATGGGCATGGGATTTGACGGAACCCTTTCTATGGACGTAAAAGATACCATATTTGGTATGGACGGAGATATGACCGTTGATGTGATGGGAGCAAGTGAAGATCTCGGATTTGAGGCATATGTAGAAATGTCAGAAGACAATGAACTAGCTATTTATGTGTATGAAGATTCTTCTGATGAATGGCTGAAAATTACAGATGATTCCATGGTAGGAGAGTTGGAGGAAGAAGCAACTTCTGGAAGCGTGGATTTAACAGATATTCAGGATAAGTTGACTTTGGCAGAAGAGACAGAAAAAGTAAATGATGTAGAATGTTATAAATTAACAGGAACATTGACTGGCGACGATTTGGTGAAAATTTTAGAGGAGCAGGAAAAAAAGAATGGAGATTCTGACAGTGAATCTGCAACAGCAGAATTGGAATCTGTTATGGGTGAAGATTCTGATATGTCATGGTTGAAGATGGATTTGACATTTTATGTAGATAAAAAGACAAAATTGCCGGTATCTATGGAATTTGATTTCGCCAACAGTGACATGAGTACAATTTCAGAAATATTGGGAGCTACTCTTGGTGCAGAACTGGAGATTGAGTTAAAGGCAGCAAATATGAGCATTGATTACTATGACTTTGGTAAAGTTGATGAGATTGAGATTCCGAAGGATGCAAAAAATGCACCGGAAATCACTCTGAATGATTTATTAAATATTATCAGCTCAGAAGCTACTGCAGAGGAAGAGTATTATCTAGATGATGAGTCCTATTATTTAGATGATGAAGAAACATCGGCAGATAGTGAAATGTAAAAGAGAAGGTATGGAAGGACGTAAAGCATTTTTTTGCTTTACGTCCTAAATAAGAATACTTGGGATGTTAGTATAAAACGGTGATTATAAGTTTCTGAAAAAAATATCAAAAAAAATAAAAAAAGACTTGCTTTTTTAAAAGAGTTCATATATAATGGCTATTGTTGACGTGTTGTTATTAAGGTTCGTTGGTCAAGCGGTTAAGACGCCGCCCTCTCACGGCGGAATCAGGGGTTCGATTCCCCTACGAACTGTTTATTCATTAAATGAATAGCCCAACCCTTAGAAGTGCTGAAAGCCTTGATTTTATTGGCTTTGAGCATTTTTTATTTTCCGGCAAATTCATCCACCAGATGTTCGATATCTTCCAGACAGGCACCGCAGACGGTACCTGCACCGGTGGCATCCTGAACTTCTGCCACTGTTTTTGCTCCGGCATCTACGGCTTCCTTAATCATGCCATTGGTAACACCCATACAGTTGCAGACAATTTTATCATAATCCATGTGTTTATCCCTCCTTTGGGAGTAGTTTATACCAACGGTGGAAATCTTATTCTTATAAATAGAAGAATCCCTTGCATTCTAAAAATAAAAGTGGTATGATAACTATGATATGTAGAGACTTAGATTTGAGAGCGGACAGATGTCCGCTCTCGATTTTATGTAGGCAGAGCATAGCTGGAAAATATTCGGCTATGGAAAGCCAAAGACAACTGAATAGGAAAGAGGGTGTGAATATGTCGAGAAAAGAGATGTATGAAACGCAGACGGAAACACTGATACTGCCGATTTTAGAAAAGAATCAATTTGAACTGGTGGATGTGGAGTATGTCAAGGAAGGTGGCACTTGGTATTTGAGGGCTTATATTGACAAAGAAGGTGGAATCACTGTCAACGATTGCGAATTGGTGTCAAGAGAGATGAATGAGATTTTGGACAGGGAAGATTATATCGAGGATTCCTATATTTTTGAAGTAAGTTCTCCGGGACTTGGAAGACCTTTGAAAAAAGAAAAGGATTATGCCAGAAGTATGGGAAAGGAATTGGAAATCAGAACCTACCGTGCGATAGATAAAAAGAAAGAATTTTATGGAATCTTAACCGATTATGATGAGAAAAAGGTTACGATTCAGACAGAAGAAGGCGAGACATTAACATTTGCCAAAACGGAGATAGCTTTGATTCGTTTAGCATTTGATTTTTAGCGTAAAATAACAAATTAATGGAGGAAGAGAAAAATGAACAATGAATTGTTAGAAGCGTTAAATATATTAGAAGAGGAAAAGAACATCAGTAAAGATACGCTTTTAGAAGCAATTGAGAACTCATTGCTGACAGCATGTAAAAATCATTTTGGAAAATCAGAGAACATCAAGGTCAGCATTGATTCACAGACCTGTGAATTTCATGTGTATCAGGAAAAAACAGTAGTAGAAAAGGTGGAAGACCCTTGTATGGAAATCAGTCTTGCAAATGCCAAGATGATAGATTCCGTATATGAATTGGGAGATGTAATCAATGAAGAAGTAAAGTCCAAAGAATTTGGACGTATTGCAACACAGAATGCCAAAAATGTGATTTTGCAGAAAATCCGTGAGGAAGAGAGAAAAGTATTATTTGACGAATATTATAGCAAAGAGCATGATGTGGTAACCGGAGTGGTTCAGCGTTATGTGGGAAAAAATGTCAGCATCAATCTGGGCAAAGTAGATGCTATTTTGACAGAGGGGGAGCAGATTGAAGGAGAGGTATTCAAACCAACGGAAAGAATCAAACTCTATATTTTAGAAGTGAAATCCACATCCAAGGGACCGAAGATTCTAGTATCCAGAACTCATCCGGATTTAGTAAAGAGATTATTTGAATCTGAAGTAACCGAGGTAAAAGACGGAATCGTAGAGATTAAAAGCATTGCCAGAGAAGCAGGAAGCAGAACCAAGATTGCGGTATATTCTCAGGATGAGGACGTAGATGCAGTGGGAGCTTGTGTGGGAATGAACGGTGCCCGTGTCAATGCAATTGTCAACGAGCTGCGTGGGGAAAAAATTGACATTATCAATTGGTGTGAAAATTCTGCAGTTTTAATTCAGAACGCATTAAGCCCGGCAAAAGTAATCTCTGTTATTGCGGATGACGAGGAGAGAAAGGCAAAAGTAGTAGTGCCGGATTATCAGCTTTCCCTTGCCATTGGTAAGTCAGGACAGAATGCAAGATTGGCGGCAAGACTGACCGGATTCAAGATTGATATTAAGAGTGAAACACAGGCAAGAGAGGCCGGAGATTTCATTGATTATGAGAATGATTATGAAGATGAAGAGTATACTGATGAATACTATGATGAAGAGTATGCAGATGGAGAGTATACAGACGAGGAGTATACCGATGAAGAGTATGCTGATGAAGAATATGTAGACGGAGAGTATGCCGAGGAAGAGTATACGGAAGACGGATACGAAGAGGGTGAGTATGACGAATAAAAAAGTTCCTATGCGGCAATGTGTGGGCTGTAATGAGATGAAGAGTAAGCGGGAGATGATTCGGGTAATCAAAACCGCGGAAGAAGAAGTGCTTTTGGATACAACCGGCAAGAAGAACGGAAGAGGTGCTTACCTTTGTCCTTGCAGTGCCTGTCTGGAAAAAGCAAGAAAGAGCAAAGGATTGGAACGTTCCTTGAAAATGGCAATACCGGAAGAAATTTATGAGAGCCTGCAAAAGGAGATGAAAAGTATTGAAAACAGATAGAGTGTTAAATATGCTTGGACTTGCGGCTAGGGCAAGAAAACTTGTGAGCGGAGAATTTTCTACGGAGGAAGCGGTTAAGACTGGGAAAGCAGTATTGGTTCTGGTGGCGGAGGATGCATCGGAAAATACCAAAAAGCTGTTTCGGAACATGTGTGATTACAGAGAGATTCCTTTTTATGAATATGGAACTAAAGATTCCTTGGGACATTGTATCGGAAAAGATTATCGTTCCTCCCTGGCAGTCACAGATGAAGAACTGGCAAAGGCAGTAGAAAAGAATATCAAAGATAGCAAAACAATTGAATAACGGAGGTAGCAGAATGGCAAAAGTCAAAGTACATGAACTTGCAAAAGAATTAAATATACAGTCAAAAGAAATATTACATTACTTAGCGGAGCAGAATATAGAGGTAAAGAGTCATATGAGTTCCATTGAGGATGATGTAATTCAGGTGGTAAAAAAGAAATTTGCAAAAGAAGAACCAAAACAGCAGGAGCGGCCAAAGAAAAAATCCAGCATTACGGCTGTATACAATCCGCAGAACAGTAAACAGCCAAATAATAACAGAAAGCCCAGCGTAAGCAATGGGGGAACACGCCCGGCACGTCCACAGGGAGAGAGACCGGCGCGCCCGCAGGGAGAACGTCCGGCACGCCCACAGGGAGAACGTCCGGTACGTCCACAGGGAAGCCGTCCGCTTCATGCTCAGGGAGAACGAACAGGACTTAATCCAAATGACAGGAGACCTAGAAATGAAGGAAATGATAAGCAGAATCAAAAAAATTATCAGAATCATAAACCGGGTACCCCTAATAACCAAGGGGATAGAGGTAACGGCAGAGTCGGTCAAAATCGCCAGAAAGAATCTAAGGGCAGATTAGATCAGGAAATTAATAAGTTTAATAAAAGTGCGGTGGCGGCACCGGCTGAGGACGGCATGGGAAAAGACCGCAGAGATAACCGCAGAAATGATAAGAAAAATAAAGGCGGTCAGGGAAGAGACAACTACGGTAATAAAAAACAGGAACGCTATGTGAATCTTGAGAAAAATGGCGGCAAGAAGAAAAAACAGCAGCAGCCACAGCCACAGGAGAAAAAAGAAGAAACCATCAAGACCATTATCTTGCCGGATTCGCTTACCATCAAAGAGCTGGCAGAAAAAATGAAGGTGCAGCCGGCAGAGATTATCAAAAAACTGTTCTTAAAAGGTACTATGGTAACAGTAAATCAGGAAGTGGATTATGATCAGGCAGAAGAAATCGCACTGGAGTTCAACTGTCTTGCGGAGCATGAAATAAAAGTAGATGTAATAGAAGAACTCTTGAAGGAAGAGGAAGAGGATGAAAGCACCATGGTAAAACGTCCTCCGGTAGTCTGCGTTATGGGGCATGTCGACCACGGTAAGACATCTCTTTTGGATGCTATCCGTAACACCAAGGTTACAGACCGGGAGGCTGGAGGAATCACACAGCATATCGGTGCTTATGTGGTAGATGTAGATGGAGAAAAAATCACCTTCTTGGACACACCGGGACACGAGGCATTTACTGCTATGCGTATGCGTGGCGCTAATTCCACCGATATTGCGATTTTGGTGGTTGCAGCAGATGACGGTGTAATGCCGCAGACCGTAGAAGCAATCAATCACGCCAAGGCAGCAGGAATTGAAATTATTGTTGCCATCAACAAAATCGATAAGCCAAATGCGAACATTGAGCGTGTAAAACAGGAGCTTTCCGAATATGAACTGATTCCTGAAGACTGGGGCGGAACTACCATTTTTGTTCCGGTATCCGCACATACCCATGAGGGAATCGACCAGTTGTTAGAGATGATTCTTCTTACCGCAGAGGTTTGTGAATTAAAAGCCAATCCGAAGCGTCAGGCAAGAGGTCTTGTAATAGAGGCACGTTTGGACAAAGGCAGAGGAGCGGTAGCAACAGTTCTGATTCAGAAAGGAACCTTAAAGGTAGGTCAGCCCATTGCCTGCGGAAGCAGCTACGGAAGAGTCCGTGCCATGATTGATGAAAACGGACGTAACTTAAAAGAGGCAGGTCCGTCTACTCCGGTTGCTATTCTGGGACTTTCCAGTGTGCCGAATGCAGGAGAGATTTTTGTTTCCACTGAAACAGAGAGGGAAGCAAGAAACTTTGCGGAGACCTTTATTTCAGAAGGAAAAAACCGCTTAATCGAAGAAACAAAAGCCAAAATGTCTCTGGACGATTTGTTCTCACAGATTCAGTCTGGAAATGTAAAAGAATTAAATATTATTGTAAAAGCAGATGTACAGGGTTCCGTGGAAGCTGTAAAACAAAGTCTTGTAAAACTGTCCAACGAGGAAGTGGTAGTCAAGATTATCCACGGCGGTGTCGGAGCCATTAATGAATCTGACGTCAGTCTGGCATCTGCCTCCAATGCAATCATCATTGGCTTCAATGTACGGCCGGATGCCACTGCAAAAGCAATTGCAGACAGAGAAGGTGTAGATGTACGTCTTTACAAGGTTATCTACAATGCCATTGAGGATGTGGAAGCAGCCATGAAGGGAATGCTGGATCCGGTATTTGAGGAAAAAGTCATTGGTCATGCAGAGGTTCGTCAGATTTTCAAAGCCTCCGGTGTGGGCAATATTGCCGGTTCCTATGTGCTGGACGGTTCCTTCCAGAGAGGCTGTATGGTTCGTATCAGCAGAGAGGGAGAGCAGATATTTGAAGGAAATCTGGCATCCTTAAAGCGTTTCAAGGATGATGTCAAAGAGGTCAAAGCAGGATATGAATGTGGTCTGGTATTTGAGGACTTTAATGATATTGCAGAAGAGGATCAGATTGAAGCATATATCATGGTAGAGGTACCAAGATAGAATTGAGGTAAAAATGAGAAAAAACAGTATCAAAAATACCCGTATCAACGGAGAGGTCTTAAAAGAACTCTCCAATATCATACGGGGGGAAATTAAAGATCCGAGAATCAATCCCATGACAAGTGTGGTATCCGTAGAGGTGGCACCGGATTTAAAAACCTGCAAGGCATATATTTCTGTTTTGGGAGATGAGGAATCCCAGAAGGATACCATTGCAGGGTTAAGGAGTGCGGAGGGGTATATCCGCAGAACCCTTGCTAAAAACATGAATCTGAGAAATACGCCGGAGATTCGTTTTATTCTGGACCAGTCTATTGAATACGGTGTGAATATGTCAAAGTTGATTGATGATGTAAATCGGGAAATCGAGGAATAAGATATGCAGAGTTTAGATGCCCAGCTGGCAGGAAAACGTACAGTGGCAATCGCAGGACATGTCCGTCCTGACGGAGATTGTGCAGGCTCCTGTCTGGCAACTTACAATTATATTAAAACTTATTATCCCCAGATAAAAGTGGATTTATATTTGGAGCCAATTCCGAATATCTTTAAGTTTTTAAAAAATTCAGAGGAAATCAAACATACCTGTGACAGTGAGGAAAGCTATGATTTGTTCATTGCACAGGATTGCGGTGATTTGGGAAGGCTCGGAGAGGCAGCGAAATATTTTACCGGTGCAAAAGCGACTTTTTGTATTGACCATCATATCAGTAATCAGAGCTTTGCAGATGAAAATTATATTTTTCCCCATGCAAGCTCCACCAGCGAGCTGGTGTATGAATTGATAGAGGAAGAAAAGATTACCAAAGAAATTGCGGAGTGTATCTATGTGGGAATGATACACGACACAGGAGTATTCCAATATTCTTGTACCTCCGCAAAGACCATGAACATTGCCGGAAAGCTGATGGAAAAGGGAATTGATTTTACCAGAATCGTGGATGAAACCTTTTATACCAAGACCTTTAACCAAAACCGGATTATGGGTCAGGCGTTGGTGGATGCGAAGCTGTCATTGGAAGGTCAGGTGATTTCCTCCGTTGTCACGAAAAAACAGATGGAAGAGTTTCAGGTGCTGCCAAAACATCTGGATGGAATCGTCAGTCAGCTTCGGGTAACCAAGGATGTGGAGGTTGCCGTATTTCTCTATGAGACAGAGGATGGATACAAGGTAAGCATGCGTTCCAACGGGGATGTGGATGTGGCAAAAATTGCCGTGCAATTCGGCGGCGGCGGTCATATGAAAGCTGCCGGGGTCTCCATGGAAGGAACACCGGAAGAGATTCTAGCAGCACTGATGAAAGAAATTGAGAAACAGTTATAGGTGAACAGATGATAAACGGAATTCTGAACGTTTACAAAGAAAAGGGATATACCTCCCATGATGTGGTGGCAAAGCTGCGGGGCATTGTGGGGCAGAAAAAGATAGGACACACCGGAACCCTGGACCCGGAAGCAGAGGGTGTACTTCCGGTATGTCTGGGAAAAGCCACCAAGGTCTGTGATCTGCTGACGGAAAAAGATAAGGTCTATGAGGCGGTGCTTTTGTTGGGAAAAGAAACCGATACTCAGGATTTGACAGGAAAGGTGCTGGCAGAAAAGCCGGTTACGGCAGAAAAGGATGAGGTGGAAAGGGCAATCAGAAGCTTTGAGGGGGCTTATGACCAGATTCCTCCCATGTATTCTGCACTGAAGGTTCAGGGGCAGAAGCTTTGTGATTTGGCAAGAAAAGGAATTGAAGTTGAAAGAAAGCCTAGAAGGGTATATATTTATAAGGTGGAGATTTTGCAGGTGGATATTCCCAAAGTGGTAATGCGGGTGTATTGCTCTAAGGGAACCTATATCCGTACCCTGTGTCATGATATTGGAAAAAAACTGGGCTGTGGAGGCTGCATGGCATCTCTGAAGCGGACAGAGGTGGCAGCTTTTCTGGAAAAAGATGCCCTTACTCTGGCACAGATTCAGGAGAAAAAAGAAGCAGGAGCTTTAGAAGAGATTCTCTATCCCGTGGATTTTGTCTTTTTAGCATTGGAAAAAGGAACGGTAAAAAAGAAATTTGAGAAGCTCTTGTATAACGGTAATCGGATACATCCCCGTTTTTTTGTAAAACCGCCTTCTGAGGACGAAAAGAAAAATATCAGAGTCTATGACGAAGCGAACCGTTTTATAGGGATTTATCAGTATGATAAAAAACAGGGAGATTATAAGCCTGTAAAAATTTTTTTGGAACAATAAGCGAGAGAAGAAGTAACATGATTTATTTAAGAGGGACAACAAAGTTTCAGATAGAGGAGCCGACAGTGATGACCTTCGGAAAGTTTGACGGAATTCACCGAGGGCACAAAATGCTGTTGGACACGCTTTTGGAAAAAAAGCAGGACATGTATAAAGCCGTGGTGTTTACTTTCGATATACCACCTCGAAAAGAAGTTTCCGGGGACGGCGGAGAGGTACTTACCACCAATGAAGAGAAACTTCACATTTTTGAGAATATGGGCATTGATTATGTGGTAGAATGTCCGTTCACACCGGAAATCCGTAATATGGAGGCGGTGGATTTCATTCGGATGATGGTGGATAAGCTTCATGTAAAATATATGGTGGTGGGAACGGATTTTCATTTTGGACATAACCGGGCAGGAGATTATAAACTGCTGATGGAATATGCCGAAGAGTTCGGTTATGAAGTTCAGGTAGTGGAGAAAATGAAAGACGGTGACCGGGACATCAGCAGTACTTATGTAAGGGAAGAAATCAAGGCGGGGAATATCGAGAAAGCCAATGAACTTTTGGGAGTGCCCTACTTTATTCAGGGAATTGTAGAACATGGAAATGAAATCGGAAGAACCATCGGATTTCCTACCATTAATCTGCTGCCGGAGGCAGAAAAGCTATTGCCCCCTTTTGGGGTTTATGTGACAAAGGTGTTTATCGGTGGCGAAGAATATTGCGGAATCACCAATGTGGGGCGTAAGCCTACCATAGAGGGAAACAATCCGGTGGGAGTAGAAACCCATGTGTTGGATTTCGCCGATGATGTCTATGACCGTACGGTGGAAGTGGAATTTTTGCATTGGATACGGCAGGAGACAAAGTTTCAGTCCATTGAGGAACTGAAAAAACAGTTACAGCAGGATATACGAATCGCGAAGATTTATTTTGGGTTGGAATAAATAAGGAGAAAAATGGAACTGATTATTACATTATTAGGAGGTCTGGGATTATTCCTCTTTGGAATGTCCTTTATGAGTCAGGGATTGCAGAAAGCAGCCGGAGCAAAGCTGAGAACTATATTGGAGGCGATGACCAAAAACAAGCTGATTGCAGTTGTGTTTGGTGCGTTATTTACAGCGGTGATTCAGTCTTCGGGAGCTACTACGGTTATGGTGGTCAGCTTTGTAAATGCAGGATTGATGTCATTGGCACAATCTGTAGGAATCATTTTTGGAGCTAATATCGGTACAACCATTACCTCACAGCTGGTAGCATTTAATCTTACCGGTGTGGCACCGATTATTCTATTTGTGGGAGCGGTGCTGAGGATGTTTGGGAAGAAGCCGCTGACCAAAAAGATTGGAGAAATCATTATCGGATTCGGTGCACTCTTCATGGGAATCAGTCTGATGAAGGATGCCATGACCGGATTAAAAGAATATGATTCGGTGCTTCGGGTAATGGGAGGTATGACCAATCCGTTGATGGCAATTCTTTTGGGTATGATTATTACGGTTTTGGTACAGAGCTCTTCTGTAACCGTCAGCATTTTACTGATTATGGCAAGCCAGGGTCTGGTGGCACTTCCGGTGTGTTTCTACTTTATACTGGGATGTAACATCGGTTCCTGTACACCGGCGGTACTGGCGAGTCTCAATACCAGAAAAGATGCAAAATGTGCGGCTTTGATACATGTATTGTTCAACGTATTCGGTATGATTATCATCGGTACCATTCTTGCCTTTGCAATGGAACCGTTTGAGCAGTTTATCTTGAAAATTTCCGGTGCAGATGTGGGACGATGCGTAGCAAATGCAGATACCATTTACAAAACCTTCCAGACCCTTATCTTTTTACCGCTGTCCAATCAGTTTATGGCTTTGAGTAAACGGATGATTCCGGGGGATATAGAGGAAAGCGGAGAATTCCAGTTGGCTTATATCAGCAAGGGAGGAACTTTCGCTCCGAACACCGCTGTTGTGGAGGCTGTACAGGAAATTGAACGCATGGGAATCATGGCAAAAGACAATCTGAAACGTTCTGTGGAAGCCTTCTTTGATGGAGATTCCGAAAAGATTTCTCAGGTTTATCGGACGGAGAAGAATATCGATTTCCTCTGTAAAGAAATCACGGACTTTCTGGTAAGGGCAAATCAGTACGAGCTTCCGATGGGAGACAAACAGCGAATCGGCGGTCTCTTCCATGTAGTAAATGATATGGAACGGATTGGTGACCATGCAGAAAATATTATAGAGGAAGCAGTCTCCATGAATGAAGAGGGACTTGCTTTTACAAAAAAAGGCACCAAAGAAATACAGGAAATGTATGAAAAGGTGGAATTGATTCTGGATGAGTCCATTGAGATGTTTGTGACATTGGATGAGAAGAATCTGCAGGAAATCCTGAAATTAGAAAATGAAATAGACGAGATGGAGAGAGAGCTGCAGAACAATCATGTGAAACGAATGTCCAAGGGAAAATGTACACCGCAGGCAGGAATTATCTTTACAGATATTGTAACCGGTCTGGAGCGTGTGGCAGACCATGCAACCAACATTGCTTTTTCCATATTAGACAGTGACCCGGAAGAGGATGAAGTATAATTATTACAGAAATATTACATAATTATGTTGACATTGTAAAAAAATATTGATATACTTGAAAAAAGTGAAATAACAGTAGGATACATTATTCTACTGTTATTTTTATGATAATGATATAGGAAAGCTTCGTCTTGGGAGGATGCAATGAACCATATTACAGATAAAATAACAGAAACCATCAGAGAACTTGTAAAAGGAGTTACCACACAGAATCTTTACCGTGCTGCGGCAATTGGTGTTATGGGCGTGGTGCTTTTTGCCGGATGTTATGTCAGCGGAAGTGCTGCGGGAAACAAGGGAAATGATGCAGAGAAAGCTGCAACTGCCGCAGGAGCAAAAGCAATGTTCTGTCAGGCATTTGAAGCGGAGAACGATACAGCAGCGGTATCGGAGGGAAATGCAGTGGTTACCACAGCAGCACCACAGCCGGATACCACTTACGGATATACCAATCTGGGAATTGCCCAGGCAGACGGAACCTTGAATGTCAGAGAGGCTCCGGCAACGGATGCGTCTATCGTAGGAAAGATGCCGGATCATGCGGCAGGAGAAATTTTGGAAGCAGTGGACGGTTGGTATAAAATTCAGTCGGGAGATGTTACCGGTTATGTCAGTGCCGATTACTTTGTAACCGGAGAGGAAGCAAAGGCATTGGCAGAGGAAATCAAACAGACTGTGGCAACGGTTACCACCACAACCTTAAATGTCAGAGAACAGCCGAATACAGAGTGTGGAATTTTAGCATTGATGCCAAACGGCGAAGAATTGAATGTGATAGAGGATTTAGGAGATTGGATTAAGGTAGATGTAGACAGCTCTGAAGGTTATGTCAGCAAGGAATTTGTAGAGATTTCCGTACAGCTTCCAAAGGCAATGACCATGACAGAGGTGCGTTACGGTCAGGGCGTATCGGATGTGCGAGTGGATTTGGTATCCTATGCCACTCAGTTCGTAGGAAATCCATATGTATGGGGCGGCACCAGCCTGACGAAGGGAGCAGACTGTTCCGGCTTTACCATGTCGATTATGGCAAAATACGGCGTGTATCTGCCACATTCTTCTAAAGCACAGGCAAATTGCGGTACAAGAATCAGTGCTTCTGAGGCAAAACCGGGAGATTTGTTCTTCTACGGCAGTGGCAAGAGTATCAATCACGTAGCCATTTATATCGGCAACGGACAGATTGTCCACGCAAGTAACAAGAAGACAGGTATTAAGATTTCCAACGCTTATTACCGTTCCCCAATCTGTGTGACCAGAGTTCTGAGCGATTAGAGCTTTTGAGCAGAATTTTTTGAGGGAAAATGGTTTACAATAATTTGTACCTATGATATAATGCATAGGTATGAAAATTTAGCCCATATTCGGTAGATGGACACTCCGACCTTTTACTGAGTATCATACAATTCGGGCGATTATATTTGAAGGAGGATGCTAATATGATAGCAAAAGAAAAGAAACAGGCAATTATTGCAGAGTATGGAAGAGGACAGAATGACACTGGTTCACCAGAGGTACAGGTAGCAATTTTAACTGCAAGAATTGAAGAGTTGACAGAGCATTTAAAACAGAATCCAAAGGATCATCATTCCAGAAGAGGTCTTCTGAAAATGGTAGGTCAGAGACGTGGATTATTAGATTACTTAAAGAAAGTGGATATTGAGAGATATCGTTCCTTAATCGAGCGTTTAGGAATCAGAAAGTAATTGAATTTTATAAAATAGAGCGGAGTTTCCGCTCTATTTTTCGTATTGTGAACCCGGCAGAAGAAAACACGAGACCACTGAAAAGTGCATCCGAAGGTGCTTTTTTCAGTAGTTTCGTATCTTCTGTCATAACTAAGAAAGCATTGCTTTCGTATATAAAGGAGATAGAGAAATGGTAAAGACATTTAGTATGGAACTTGCCGGCAGAGCCTTAACCGTAGAAGTGGGCAAGGTGGCAAAACAGGCAAACGGAGCAGCATTTATGAAATACGGTGAGACCACAGTATTGTCCACTGCAACAGCTTCCGATAAGCCAAGAGAAGGAATTGACTTTTTCCCTCTCAGCGTAGAATTTGAAGAGAAATTATATTCCGTAGGAAAGATTCCGGGAGGATTTAACAAGAGAGAGGGAAAGGCATCTGAGAATGCAATCCTGACTTCCCGTGTTATCGACAGACCAATGCGTCCGTTGTTCCCGAAGGATTACAGAAACGACGTAACCTTAAACAATATGGTTATGAGTGTAGACCCGGAGTGCAGACCGGAAATCGTAGGTATGCTGGGTGCCGCAATCGCAACCTGTATTTCAGACATTCCTTTTGACGGACCATGTGCTATGACACAGGTGGGAATGATTGACGGCGAGTTCGTAATCAATCCTTCACAGGCACAGTGGAAAGAGGGAGATTTAAATTTAACCGTAGCTTCCACCAGAGAAAAGGTAATTATGATTGAAGCAGGAGCCAATGAGATTCCTGAGGCAAAAATGATAGAGGCTATCTATCTGGCACATGATGTAAACCAGACTATCATCAAATTCATCGATGAAATCGTAGCAGAGGTTGGAAAACCAAAACATGAGTATACAAGCTGTGCAATTCCAGAGGAAATGTTTGCGGCTATCAAAGAGATTGTACCTCCGGCAGAGATGGAGGAAGCGGTATTTACCGACGAGAAACAGGTTCGTGAAGAGAATATTCGTCAGATTACCGAGAAATTAGAAGAGGCATTTGCGGAGAACGAAGAGTGGCTGGAAATTTTAGGTGAAGCAATTTACCAGTATCAGAAGAAGACCGTCCGCAAGATGATTTTAAAAGACCACAAACGTCCGGACGGACGTGCCATTGACCAGATTCGTCCGCTGGCAGCAGAGGTAGACTTGATTCCGAGAGTTCACGGTTCTGCCATGTTTACCCGTGGACAAACTCAGATTTGCGATGTGGTAACCTTAGCACCGTTATCTGAGGTTCAGAGAATTGACGGATTAGATGAAAATGAAGTATCCAAGAGATATATGCACCATTACAATTTCCCATCCTATTCTGTAGGTGAGACCAAGCCGAGCAGAGGACCGGGACGTCGTGAGATTGGTCACGGAGCATTGGCAGAGAGAGCTTTGATGCCTGTATTGCCAAGCGTAGAAGAATTCCCATATGCAATCCGTGCCGTATCCGAGACCTTTGAGTCCAACGGTTCTACTTCCATGGCTTCTACCTGTGCATCCTGTATGTCCCTGATGGCGGCAGGTGTACCGATTAAGAAAATGGTAGCAGGTATTTCCTGTGGTCTTGTAACCGGAGACACCGATGATGATTATATCGTACTTACCGATATTCAGGGCTTAGAGGATTTCTTTGGAGATATGGACTTTAAGGTAACCGGAACCACAGAGGGTATCACAGCAATTCAGATGGATATCAAGATTCACGGATTAACCAGACCAATCGTAGAGGAAGCTATCCGCAGAACCAGAGAGGCAAGACTGGTAATCATGGATGTTATGAAGGGTGCCATTGCAGAGCCTAGAAAAGAGGTTGGACCATATGCACCGAAGATTATCCAGATTCAGATTGACCCGGCTAAGATTGGTGATGTAGTAGGTCAGAGAGGAAAGACCATCAACGAGATTATCGAGAGAACCGGTGTTAAGATTGACATTACCGATGACGGTGCCGTATCTGTCTGTGGCGTAGATGCAGAGGCAATGAACAAAGCCGTAGAGATGATTCAGATTATCACCACGGATTTTGAAGCCGGACAGATTTTCAAGGGTACGGTAATCAGTATCAAAGAGTTTGGTGCATTCGTAGAATTTGCACCGGGCAAAGAGGGAATGGTTCACATTTCTAAGATTGCCAAGGAGAGAATCAATCACGTAGAGGATGTTCTGACCTTGGGTGACAAAGTAACAGTAATCTGCTTAGGTAAAGATAAGATGGGAAGAATGAGCTTCTCCATCAAGGATGTACCGGCAGACGCAAAATAAACGTTGCCTGTTTGGCAGAGGCTGTTTTCGGAGAAGGTTTCCGAGACAGCCTTTTTTGCATACTCTAAAAGAAAAAGGGAGTATTGCATGGACAGGATAAAGGAAGTTTTGAATACCCCCTATGTGCATAAACGGGGATACATCGGAAAAGGAATTACGGTAGCTGTTATGGATACCGGGCTGTTTCCCCACAGGGATTTGAGAAATCGTATTCTGGATTTTTATGACGTGGTGGGAGAGCGTGAGGAGTGTTATGATGACAATGGCCATGGAACCCATGTATCAGGGATTATCGGAGGAAATGGCTATGCCAGCGGAGGAACCTATACGGGAATGGCTCCGGGATGCAGACTGCTGCCCATCAAGGTGTTGGATCACAAAGGCGGCGGCAATACGGAGCAGGTCAGACAGGCAATTTTCTGGATGCTGGAGAAAAAAGAAAAGTATCAGATTCGCATATTAAATATATCTGTGGGAATGTTAAAAAATGCGAGAGAAGAAGAACAGGTGGAATTGATTAAATTGGTAGAACAGGTCTGGGAGGAAGGTATTGTGGTAGTGGCGGCAGCGGGAAACAACGGACCGGTGGCTAATTCCGTAACCATTCCCGGAATCTGTCGTAGTATCATTACCGTGGGAAGCAGTGATGACGAGGAGGCAGGTATCCGTTCCCAAGGGCTGCGGAGAGGATACAGCGGAAGAGGACCTACGGACAGTTGTGTCATAAAGCCGGAGATTCTGGCTCCCGGCACTCGGATTACAAGCTGTGATTTGCGGGAGAATGCCTATACTACCAAAAGCGGCACTTCTATGGCAACGCCTATTGTCTCCGGTGCCATTGCATTGCTGTTGTCAAAATATCCGGAGATGACCCCAAAAGAGGTGAAACTAAAATTATATCAGACCGCAAACCGAAGCTGTGACAGCAGAGAACAGCATGTATGGGGGTGTCTGGATTTGATAAAGCTAATGAAGTAATTTGATTTATTTGAGGTACTATTGTAAAATAGAAGTTGCAAAAGAGTAGGTGAGAACATGAAAAAAATAGGAAACATGATATTCAGCAGATTGGTATTGATTGTGTTGGCTATTGTGATACAGTTTTCTTGGCTGGCATTGGTTTTATACAAATTCAGTCTGCAATATACTTTTATTAATATAGCTTTTAGTGCCATTGCTATTTTGCTGGCTGTGATTATATCCGATAAGGATGGAAATGCTGCCGGCAGAATGTCTTGGGTCTTTCTTATTCTTGCAGTACCTATTTTCGGAGTTGCACTTTATTTCATTTTCGGAAGAGCAAATCTTACAAAAAAGACAGAAGAGCGTCTGGAGCGGGTCAACGAAGAAGTGGACCCCTTTTTGACGGGGGACGAAACAGCGGAAGAAGAAATTCTGGAAAAGGATAAAAGAGTATATAATCAAGTCCGTTATATCAAAGAGTGGGCAGGGTATCCTATTTATAAGCATACCAAAACAGAATATTACCCATCGGGTGAGGAACTTTTTCCGGCAATGCTGGAGGCAATCCGGGGAGCAGAAAAGTTTATTTTTTTGGAATACTTCATCTTGAATGAAGGAAAAATGCTAGAGCAGTTGATGGAAGTGTTAAAACAGAAGGTAGAAGAGGGCGTGGAAGTACGTCTGATGTATGATGATGTGGGCTGCGTCAATACCCTTCCGTCTAAGTATTACAAAGAGATGGAAGCCATCGGTATCAAATGCATTGCCTTTAATCCTTTCCGTCCTATGATGTCTATTATTATGAATAACCGGGATCACAGAAAAATTCTGGTGGTGGATGGCAAAGTGGCGTTTACCGGAGGCATCAACATTGCCGACGAATACATCAATGAGATTCAGCGTTTTGGCTATTGGAAGGATACGGGTATCCGTATCGAGGGAAAAGCGGTCTGGAGCTTTACGGCAATGTTTTTAAAAATGTGGAATTTTGCCGCAAGAACCACCGAAGATTATCTGGCATACCAGCCGGATATCCGATGGGACCGATTGTATGAATCTGACGGATATGTACAGCCATATGCGGATTCCCCGGTGGACCATGAGAATCAGGCGGAGAATATCTATCTGAATATCATCAATCATGCCAAAGACTATGTCTATATTTTTACCCCGTATCTGATTATTGATGAAGAGATGATATCCGCACTTTGCAATGCGGCAAAATCCGGGGTGGATGTAAGGATTGTCACACCGGGAATACCGGATAAAAAGATGGTATTTCTGCTGACCCAGTCCTATTATCAGGAGCTGATAAAGGCAAAGGTAAAGATTTATCAGTTCAAAGAAGGATTTATCCATGCCAAGTGCTTTGTGTGTGATGACGAGATTGCCACCGTAGGAAGTATCAATCTGGATTACAGAAGCCTGTATCTTCACTATGAATGTGGTATTTTTCTCTATGAATCCAAGGCAGTGATGCAGGTAAAGGAAGATGCCTTAACCACCATTGACAGGTCTGAAAGAATGACATTGGAATTTTGTGAGAACCGCTTCTGGTTTATTAAGGTGTTGCAATGTGTATTGCGGTTGTTGGCACCGTTGCTGTAAGAGGGAATGATGAAGAAAGAAAACATTACATTAATAGGAATGCCCGGTGCGGGAAAAAGTACCGTTGGTGTAGTACTTGCCAAGATGGCAGGATATCGTTTTCTGGATTCCGATTTGGTAATTCAGGAGGAGACCGGAAAGCTGTTGCACCAGTTAATAGAAGAATACGGAAGGGAAGGCTTTTTGGAAATTGAAGGAAGAGTCAACGCCGGACTGGAGGTTCGGCGGACTGTGATAGCCACAGGAGGAAGTGTGGTCTATGCGGAAAATGCCATGGAGCATTTGGGAGAGATTTCCCAAATTGTCTATCTTAAGCTACCCTATGAGGAATTAGAATGGAGGTTGGGGAACCTGAATCAGCGGGGAGTTGTACTGCGGCAGGGAGAGACCTTAAAGGAATTATATGAGGAGCGGACAAGTCTTTATGAAAAATATGCGGATATTACCGTAGATACCTCTAATCTGGGTATTCAGGAAGCAGCCAAAGAAATATTAAAAAGAATCCAATAAAAAGCTGTGGTATTGAGAACAGGAATCACAATACCACAGTTTTTTGTTATAAGTTATAAATTAGAAATATTCCGAAAACAGACGGAAGAAATAGTGCTTGAAGGTGGCTTTTTTCACCTCCTTGGTACAGATGATGGGAACTTCGCCGATGGTCTTTCCATCCAGTGAATAGGTTACTTTTCCCACAGAGTCCCCTTTTTTTAACGGAGCATCTATGGATTTTGGAAGAGATACCTTCTTTTTGATAGAATTTAAATCACTTCCCTTGGTATCCACATATTCAAAAGAGGATTTGTAAGTGATGGGTACCGTGTCGCTGACTCCGCCGGTTACCTTTAAATTTTTCAGGGAATCCTTATTTTTGTCGGTAAAAAGCTGACACTTAGCAAAACCGTAATTTAAAAGGGTAGTGGCATCCTGAAAACGGGTTTTGGAATCCGGTGCCGCCATAACCACGGCAATCAGTTCCATGTTATCTTTTTTTGCCGTGGCGGAAACACAGAATTTTGCCTCATCGGTGGAACCGGTTTTCAATCCGGTGGCATACTGATATTGGCGGATGAGCTTGTTGGTGTTGGTAAGACCGAACTCCTTGCTGCCTTTTTTTGTTTCGTGGGTGATGTTTTCCATCCAAATGGTACAGTAGTCGTGAATCTGCGGATATTTGGTAAGCAGTTCCCGGGACATTAGGGCAATGTCATAGGCGGTGGTCATATGCCCATCCACATCCAGACCACAGCAGTTTACAAAGGTGGTGTTTTTCATGCCCAGCGATGCTGCCCGCTCGTTCATTTTGGCAACAAATTCTTCCTCGGAGCCGGCAATGTGTTCTGCCATGGCAACGCAGGCATCGTTGGCACTGGCAACGGAAATACATTTTAACATGGTCTCCACGGTCTGGGTTTCTCCCGGTTCTAAAAACACCTGAGAACCACCCATGCTGGCGGCATAGTCGGAGACCGTTACCATATCGTCCAATTTGATTTTTCCCTCATCCAGTGCATCAAAAATTAAAATCATAGTCATGATTTTGGTAATGCTGGCAGGATGTCGGGAGGTGTCCGAGTCCTTTTCATAGATGACGGTTCCGCTTTTTGCTTCCATCAAAACCACACTGGGAGCAGAAACCTGAGGACCGTCGCTTTTCTTATCAGAGGAAGAAGCGGTATCTTCCTCCCGTGTTTCTGCTTCATATGTAATCTGCGGTGCCGCCCCAGAGGCATCTAAGAGCAAGGCAGGAGAAAAGGCTAACTGCGATGCAATAAAAAAAGAAAGGAATTTTTTCATACCATACTCCTGAAAGATTATCTGTTCTAGTTTAATAGGAGAAACGGTAAAATATGCCTGATGCTGGGAATTTTTCCGAGAATGTGGTATGCTGTGTCTATGAAAAAAATAAAAGGTTTATGTTTGGCTGCGGCAGGCTATCTGCTGTGGCAAAAATGGGAATTAGAAAAATTTAATATTACAACTTACAGAAGTAAAAGTCCGAAAATTAAAGGACATCTGAAGATTGCAGTGGTGGCAGACCTTCATGCCCATGAGTATGGAAATAAGAATGATAGTTTGTTTCAGAGAATCAAAGCAGAAAAGCCGGATCTGATTCTGGTACCGGGAGATATGATTATCAGCAAATATACGGAGACTTTTCCGGTGGCATACCATGCCTTTGAGGAACTGGTAAAAATCGCACCGGTTTACTTCTCTTACGGAAACCATGAAAGCCGTGTCAGTAAGGTTACGGTGAGACAGACCGGGGCTTATTTGGAATATGAGGAAAAGGTACGCAGACTGGGTGTGCATTTTTTGAGAAATGAAACAGAGCTGATAGAAGTAAAAGGAGAAAAGATTGCTCTGAGCGGATTGGAAATTCCGCTGAAATGCTACACAAAAGGAGAACGGGTTCTGCTGCCGGAGGGATTTATGCAGGAGGCATTGGGAGAGCCGGAGGAAAAGTATCTGCAAATCCTTATGGCACACAATCCTATGTATGCCAAGGAATACGCCCGGTGGGGAGCAGATATTACGGTCTGTGGGCATACCCACGGAGGATTGGTGCGTTTTCCGAAAATCGGAAGTATTCTGTCCCCACAGCTTTTATTGTTTCCTAAATATGACGGCGGAGCCTACGAAGTTTTCGGAAAAAAGATTTATGTAAGTAAGGGATTGGGAACCCACACTTTTCATATCCGTATATTGAATCGGGCAGAGGTGTTACTGTTGGAAATAAATTGACAGAATTTCAAAAGTGCAAAGAAAACACAAAATGTAGTAAATATGCTTGAAATTTCCCACTACATCATGTAAAATACTAACATATTTATGCATAGGGAGTTTTCTGCCCAAAAGGCAGGAAGATACAGGAATATATGGAAATGACAGTAAAGTTGCAGGTGTTTGAGGGTCCTTTGGATTTGCTTTTACATCTGTTGGAAAAGAATAAAGTGAATATTTATGATATTCCTATCGTAGAGATTACCAGACAGTATATGGAATATATCCGGGAAATGCAAAGACATGATTTGAATGTGGTCAGCGAGTTTCTGGTTATGGCAGCCACTCTTTTGGATATCAAGTCCAAGATGCTTCTTCCGAAACAGGAGACGGAGGAGGAAGAGGAAGATCCGAGAGCCGAACTGGTACAGCAGCTTTTGGAATATAAGATGTACAAATGTATCTCTTATGAATTAAAAGACAGACAGATGGATGCAGGAAAGGTACTTTTCCGGGAGCCTAGTATTCCCGATGAAGTGGCAGCCTATGAAGAACCCATAGATATGGAAGAATTGGTGGCGGATAACACTCTTGCCAAGTTGAATGAGATTTTTCAATCCATGATGAAACGACAGGTAGATAAGATTGACCCGGTTCGTTCCAAATTCGGAAAAATCGAAAAAGAGGAGGTATCCTTAGCAGATACCATGGCACACTTAGAAGACTATGCCAGAACACATAAACGCTTTAGTTTCCGAAACCTGTTGGAAACCAAGAGCAGCAAGATGGAGATTATTGTAAATTTCCTTGCAATTTTAGAGCTGATGAAGCTTGGAAAAATAAATATTACACAGGACCGCATTTTTGATGATATCAGCATTGAATCCAAGATGGCGGCATAAGGTGGTTAAAAGATGAATTACGGGGCAATTATAGAGGCCATCCTTTTTACCATGGGAGATTCTGTGGAGCTTTCAAAGCTGGCAGAGGTATTGGAACTGGAAAAGGATGAGACCAGAGCCGAGATAGAAAAACTAAAGAGCAAGTACGAGGCGGAGAATCGGGGAATTACTATTACCGAATTGGACGGAGCTTACCAGATGTGTACCCGGCCGGAGATGTATGAGTACCTGATTAAGATAGCAAAACAGCCAAAGCGATATGCATTGACAGATGTTTTGCTGGAAACCCTTTCCATTATTGCATACAAGCAGCCCATTACCAAAGCGGAGATTTCCAAAATCCGCGGAGTATCCAGTGACCATGCAGTCAGCAAGCTGGTGGAATACAATCTGGTATGCGAATTGGGGCGTTTGGATGCACCGGGGCGACCGCTTTTATTTGGAACAACAGAAGAATTTTTAAGAAGTTTTGGAGTGCATTCCATTGACGAGCTTCCGGTCTTAGATGCGGATCAGCTAGAGACCTTTAAGAGAGAAGCGGAAGAAGAAATGCAGATGAAGATGGATATTTAAGGAACAGTTCAGAAGAACTGTTCCTTTTTTTGTCAAAAATTTCACAAGAAATAAATGTTACTAGGAGGTAAAAAAATGGAGAAAAGGTTAAAATTGGAATCCGAGAGAGAAACCCGGGTGGAATCCACTACCCGGCGAATCATGCAGGAGTTTGAGCAGCGAATCGTTGCCAGCCCTCCGGGGGTCTGTCCGGTGGATTTACAGTTGGCATTCTTAAAGGTATGCCACGCACAGACCTGTGGAAAATGTGTTCCTTGCCGAATCGGTTTGGGACAGTTGGAGAATCTTTTGGAGGATGTACTGGCAAACCGGGCAACCATGGAGACATTGGATTTAATCAAGGAGACTGCCAGAAATATTTATATGACGGCAGACTGTGCCATCGGTTCAGAAGCTGCCAGACTGGTAAGAGTGGGACTGGAAGGTTTTGAAGAGGATTACATTTCCCATATTCAGAATCATAAATGTATCGGTTCCTTTGAGCAGCCGATTCCGTGTATTACACGATGCCCTGCAAAGGTAGATATTCCGGGATATGTGGCTTTGGTAAGGGAAGGACGATATGAGGATGCTGTAAAGCTTATCCGAAAGGATAATCCGTTCCCTACGGCATGTGCTTTGATATGTGAGCATCCGTGTGAGGAACGTTGCCGTAGAAATATGCTGGACAGCTCCATCAATATTCGCGGATTAAAACGGTTCGCAGTGGAGCAGGCACCGGCAAATCAGGTTCCGGTACCGGAATGTGCAGAGTCCACCGGAAAACAGGTGGCAGTTATCGGCGGTGGACCAAGCGGTCTGACAGCGGCATATTTCTTACAGCTTATGGGACATCAGGTCACTGTCTTTGAGGAGAAGGAGAAACCGGGCGGAATGCTACGGTATGGAATTCCAAACTACCGTTTCCCGAGAGAACGTTTACAGGAGGATATCGATGCCATCCTGTCTACGGGAATTGAACTGAAATGCAACATAAGAGTGGGAAGGGACATTACATTTGCAGAAATAAAAGAAAAATATGATGCGGTATACATAGCCATCGGTGCTCATACAGACAAAGAATTTAAGGTAGAAGGTGTGGAAAGCGAAGGCGTTATACCGGCAGTAAATATGCTGCGGGATATCGGTTACGGAAAATATCCTGATTTTTCAGGAAAGAAGGTAACAGTTATCGGCGGTGGAAACGTGGCCATGGACTGTGCCAGAACTGCAATCCGCTGCAAGGCGGAAAAGGTAAGTATCGTATACCGCCGCCGCCAGAAGGATATGACTGCATTGGAGGCAGAGATAGAGGGTGCCATTGCAGAGGGTGTAGAACTTTTAACTTTGAAAGCACCGCTACGTATGGAAGCAGATGACAACGGAGTCTTAAAAGCTCTCTGGGTACAGCCGCAGATTAGCGGTGCCTACGATAAGGCAGGAAGACCAAGTCCGAACAAAGCACAGAAACCGGAAGAGAGAATCGAATGTGATATTGCCCTGCTGGCAATCGGACAGGAGATTGATTCCGCACACTTTACAGAAAGCGGAATTGCCACAAAGCGGAACCGGATTGTGGCAGACGATTATACTGCGGTACAGGGACAGGATGGCGTGTTCTCCGGCGGAGACTGTGTCACCGGACCAGCAACCGTAATTAAAGCCATAGCAGCCGGAAAAACAGCAGCAGCCAATATCGACGAATATCTGGGTTATCATCATGAGATGAGCACCGACGTAGAAATTCCGCAGCCGAATCTGGAGGATAAGGTTCAAAGCGGAAGAATCCATCTGACAGAGAGGGAAGCATGCGAGCGGAAGAGAGATTTCGCAGGTGTGGAAAATTCCATGAGTCTGGAAGAGGCAAGACAGGAATCAGGAAGATGTTTGAGATGTGATGCCTTTGGATGTGGCGTACTGAGAGGAGGAAGAGAAAACGTATGGTAAAATTAATGATAGATAACCGTGAAGTAGAGGTTGAAAAAGGAACGACAATTTTAGAGGCGGCAAAAAGGGCGGGAATTAAAATTCCTACCCTGTGCTACTTGAAAGATATCAATGAAATTGGTGCCTGCAGAGTCTGTATCGTAGAGATAAAAGGCAAAGAGAGAATGGTGGCATCCTGTAACACTTTGGTGGAAGAGGGAATGGAAGTCTACACCAACAGCAAGCGGGTTATGAATGCCAGACGTACTAATGTAGAGTTGATTTTATCCCAGCATGACTACCGTTGTGCTACCTGTGTAAAAAGCGGAAACTGCTCTTTACAGACCCTTGCCAATGACTTGGATATTTTGCAGGTTCCGTTCAAAGAAGAGCCTGAAAAGCACAAATGGAACATGGATTTTCCGCTGATTTGGGAATCCCAGAAGTGTATCAAATGTATGCGGTGTGTACAGGTCTGCGATAAGATTCAGGGCTTAAATATTTGGGAGATTGAAAATACCGGAAAACGTACCAGAGTAAGCGTAAAGGATCATCTTAGCATCGAAAATGCAAATTGTTCCCTCTGTGGTCAGTGTATTACCCATTGTCCGGTGGGGGCTTTACGGGAAAGAGATGACCTGAATGAACTGGTATATGCCCTTGCAGACAAAAAGAAAATTGTCATTGCCCAAGTGGCTCCGGCAGTCCGTGCCGCATGGGGCGAACAGTTGGGAATCAGCAGAGAAGAGGCAACAGAGAAACGTCTGGTGGCAGCCTTAAGGAGAATCGGTATCGACTATGTCTTCGACACCAACTTTTCAGCGGATTTAACAATTATGGAAGAGGCAAATGAGCTTTTGGAAAGAGTGAAACACAAAGAGGAACACAAATTCCCGATGTTTACCTCCTGTTGTCCGGGATGGATTCGCTTTATCAAAACCGAGTACCCGGATATGCTGGAACATCTTTCTACGGCAAAATCCCCGCAGCAGATGTTTGGTGCCATAACCAAAACCTACTATGCAGATATTCTGGGAGTGGAACCGGAAGATATCTATTGTGTTTCCATTATGCCTTGTACGGCTAAGAAATACGAGAGAAGTATGCCGTGGATGGATGTGACCGGAACGGGAACGGATGTGGACGCAGTTATTACCACTAGAGAAGTGGATAGACTGATTCGTGCAGAACATCTTCAGCCGAATCTCTTAGAGGAAGAAGAATTTGATACCCCATTGGGCTGTGGAAGCGGTGCGGCAGTTATTTTTGGTGCAACCGGAGGTGTTATGGAAGCCGCATTGAGAAGTGCCTACTATTTTATAACCGGTGAGAATCCGGCACCGGATGCTTTTGAGGTTGTCCGGGGACAGGAAGGTATCCGTGAAGCAGAGGTAGAGATTGACGGCGTGAAACTGAAAGCAGCGGTTGTCAGCGGACTGGGCAATACCAGAAAGCTGATGGAGCGTATCCGAAACAAAGAAGTGGACTATGATTTTGTGGAGGTTATGGCATGTCCGGGAGGCTGTTCCGGCGGAGGCGGCCAGCCAATCCATGATAATATGGAACTGGCAGCGGAGCGTTCAGAAATGTTGTATCAGCTGGATGAAGAGAATGAGATTCGCTTCTCCCATGAAAATCCGGCAGTTCAAAAGCTGTATGAGGATTTCTTGGAAAAACCATTGTCACACAAATCACACGAACTGTTACATACCGACCATTCTTTAGGCATATAGTAGAAGGAAAAGGATAGAAAGAATGAAGTAACAGGTGAAACAGTTAAAAGGATTATTTCTATTATTCATATGCGTAAGTTTGATTTTTGTAAATATGAGCGTGGCGGCGGAAAATAAGCAGGAGGAAAAAAAGCAGGGGGGAAAACCGGAGTTTTCCCTCTATGCCAAATCCGCGGTGCTGATGGACGCCGACAGCGGAAGAGTCCTTTACGGAAAGGACGAGGAGACTTTTCTGCCCAATGCCAGCACCACAAAAATTATGACTTGCATTCTTGCAATTGAAAGCGGCAAGCTGGAGGACACGGTAGAGGTCAGCAGCTATGCCGCTTCTATGCCTCAAGTACATCTGGGTATGACCACATCAGATACCTATAAATTAAAAGACTTACTTTATTCTCTCATGCTGGAATCCCACAATGATTCTGCGGTAGCCATTGCAGAGCATGTGGGAGGAAGTGTGGAGGAATTTGCAAAAATGATGAACCAAAAAGCGAAGGAACTGGGCTGTACCAACACACATTTCATTACGCCCAACGGACTGGATGCAAAGGACGATACCAGTGCCCACGGCACAACGGCAAAGGACCTTGCCCTGATTATGCGGTATTGCATACAGAACGAAACCTTTTTGGAGATTACAAGAACGCCACAGTACAGCTTTACCAATCTGGAAGGAACCAAAAACTACAGTTGTACCAATCACAATGCATTTTTACAGATGATGGACGGAGCCCTTTCCGGAAAAACCGGCTTTACCGGAGATGCGGGGTATTGTTATGTGGGAGCATTAAGAAAGGGAGAGAAAACCTTCATTGTATCATTGTTGGCTTGCGGATGGCCCAATAATAAAGGCTATAAGTGGACGGATACCAAAACACTGATGACCTACGGACTGGAAAACTATGAAAAGGTAGCGGTAAAGGTGGAACGGAATTTAGAAGCCCTTCCGGTGGTCAATGCCGCTGACGAAAATTACAATTCCGACAGAAAAGTATTGATGCCGGTGGAGATTGCCGGAAAAGATATTCAGCTGTTAAAAGAAAAAGACGAAGAGGTAACGGTAAAATATACCGGGAAGAAAAAATTAAAAGCACCTATTGAAAAAGGTGTGGTTGTTGGGAATGCGGAATACTATGTGGGAGGAACCAAGGTGGCATCTTATCCTTTGGTAACCACAGAAAATGTAAAGCAGAGAACGGCAAAATGGTATATGATTTGTGTCTGCAAGAAGTATTTCTTTGCATAATTTTAACGGGAAGTTAGCAGGAATTTTACATAAGAGGAAATATCCGGAAAAATAGTGAAAAATTTAACAAATTCCTATTGAAAAATTGTATTAAAAGTAATACAATTAGCATAGCGAAATTTTTAAAATTTTCAATATATAGATGGAGGGCTAATAAATGAGTAGCACAAAAAATAGCTTAGCAATGCAGCGAATTGCCAAGTTACTGGATGAGAACAGTTTTGTAGAATTAGGTTCTCTTGTAACTGCAAGAAGCACAGATTTTAATCTGACCGCAGAGGAAACCCCATCTGATGGAGTTATCACAGGTCATGGTTTAATCGATGAGAATTTGGTATTTGTTTACAGCCAGGATGCTTCCGTATTAGGAGGAACAATCGGCGAGATGCATGCCAAGAAAATTGCTTCTGTTTATGACATGGCAATGAAAATGGGGGCACCGGTCATCGGTCTTTTGGATTGTGCCGGCGTACGTTTACAGGAGTCTGTAGATGCCTTAGAGGGAATCGGTCAGATTTATGCAAAACAGACCGCAGCTTCCGGAGTAGTACCACAGATAAGTGCCGTATTCGGTAACTGTGGAGGTGGACTGGCAGTAGTTCCTGCTTTATGTGATTTCGCTTATATGGAAGCAGATAAGAGCAAACTGTTTGTGAATTCACCGGATGCTATCGAAGGCAACAGCGTATCCAAATGTGATACAGCAGGTGCGGTATTCCAGAGTGAAAACACGGGAATCATTGACGCAGTAGGAACAGAGGATGAGGTGCTTAGCAATATCCGTGCACTGGTAACTATGCTTCCGGGCTGTAATGAAGAGAGCGGTCGTGTGGACGAGTGTACAGACGATTTAAACCGTGGCTGTGAGAGCATGGATACCATGAAGAATGATCCGCGTTATGTTTTGGCAGAGATGGCAGACAACCGTATCTTTGTGGAGACTAAGAAGGACTATGCAAAAGAGATGGTAACCGGATTTATAAAGTTAAACGGAATGACTGTGGGAGCTGTAGGAAATGCAGAGGATACTCTGACAGTTAATGGCTGTGAGAAAGCGGCAGAATTCGTTCAGTACTGTGACGCTTTTGACATTCCGGTATTGTCTTTGACAAATGCAACGGGTTTTGATGCAACAAAATGTTCAGAAGCTCGTCTTGCAAAAGCTTTGGCACGTTTAACCTATGCCTTTGCAAATGCCACAACCGCAAAAATCAATCTGATTACAGGAGATGCTTTCGGAACCTCCTATGTGATGATGAACTCCAAAGCCATCGGTGCAGATTTAGTTTATGCATGGCCGGGCAGCAAGGTTGGAATGATGGATGCCAAGCTGGCAGCTAAGATTATGTATGCAGACGCAGCAGCAGATGTGTTAGATGAGAAAGCAAAGGAATACGAGGCTTTACAGTCTGATGTCACATCCGCAGCAAGAAGAGGATACATAGATTTGATTATGGATCCGGTAGATACAAGAAAATACCTGATTGCAGGATTTGAGATGTTATTTACAAAAAAAGTAGAAGGACCGATGAAAAAACACGGAACAAAATAGAAAGGTGAAGTTTATGAAGAAGAAGATATTGCTGATGGTAAGTATGTGTCTTTTGATACTGGGACTTACAGCATGTGAAAAAACGGATCCGAGAGACGTTGACTATAACGGATATACTTACGATCAGTTAAAGGCTGTGACACAGAATACCGTTTCCACTTTGCTTGATATTTCAGATGAGCAGTTAGAGGCGTTCAAGGAAAGTGATGATGAGTTGACGGCGAACATTGCTTCCAGATGGGATGAAGCAACCGGTTCCGATGTTGGTTCTTATGTAGGACTTTCCGATTTCACAATTACAAAATCCGGAAAGACACTTACCTGTGAACAGTTAATTAAATTTGAAAAACGTGAAGTATCTTTGACCTATGTATACAATTACAATTCTATGGAGGTTGAAGATGTTACCATCGATAAGATTTATACCATGGGCGAGAAAATGAGCCAGGCAGGTATGAATACACTTATGGGAATGGGAACCGTATTTGTGGTACTGATTCTGATTTGTTTGGTTATTAATTGCTTCAAGATTTTCCCATATCTGGAGAAGAAAAAAGCAGCGGCAAAACAGCCTGTGGCAGAGAGCAAGGATGAAGTGGTACAGCAGATTGAAAAACGGGAACAGCAGCAGGATGATATGGAACTGATTGCTGTTATTGCAGCAGCTATCGCAGCATCTACCGGAACTTCTACAGATGACTTTGTAGTTCGTTCCATTAAGAGAAGATATTAATCGTATATTAGGAGGATATTTAAGATGAAGAGTTATACAATTACTGTAAATGGAAACGCTTATGATGTTACTGTAGAAGAGACAGGAGCAACCGCATCCGCACCGGTAGCAGCAGCTCCGAGAGCAGCAGCACCTGCACCGGCAGCAGCACCGGCTGCATCCGCAGGAGCAGGCAGTGTTAAGATTGAAGCAGGAGCAGCAGGAAAAGTATTCAGCATTGATGCTGAAGTAGGAACAGCCGTAAAGAAAGGTGACACTGTTGTAACCTTAGAGATTATGAAGATGGAGACACCTGTTGTAGCACCTGAAGACGGAACAGTTGCAAGCATTGACGTAACTGTAGGACAGGCGGTAGAAGCAGGAGCTTTATTAGCAACCTTAAAATAATTGAGCAGGAGGACGAATTATGAGCTACGTAGGAGAAACAATGTCAAACCTCCTGCATCAGACAGCATTCTTAAATCTGACATGGGGAAACTTTGTCATGATTGCGATTGCTTTTATCTTCCTTTTCTTAGCAATTAAGAAAGGATACGAACCATTGCTGTTAGTACCGATTGCCTTTGGTATGCTGTTGGTAAACATTTACCCGGATATCATTGCAAGCCCGGAAGAGACCAGTAATGGTGTAGGTGGTTTACTGTATTATTTTTATTCATTAGATGAATGGTCAATCTTACCATCCCTGATTTTCTTAGGTGTTGGTGCCATGACCGACTTTGGACCGTTGATTGCAAACCCAATCAGTTTCTTATTGGGAGCAGCAGCACAGTTTGGTATTTTCTCTGCTTACTTCCTTGCAATCCTGATGGGATTCAATGACAAGGCGGCAGCGGCAGTATCTATAATCGGTGGTGCAGACGGACCGACCTCTATTTTCCTGGCGGGTAAGCTGGGGCAGACGGGACTGATGGGTCCGATTGCGGTGGCGGCATATTCGTATATGGCGTTGGTTCCGATTATTCAGCCGCCGATTATGAAATTATTTACAACCAAAAAAGAGCGTGCCATTAAGATGGAGAACTTAAGACCGGTATCCAAGTTAGAGAAAATTTTATTCCCTATCATTGTTACTACCATTGTATGTCTGATTCTTCCGACAACAGCACCATTGGTTGGTATGTTAATGCTGGGTAACTTATTCCGTGAGTCAGGAGTTGTTCATCAGCTTTCCGAGACAGCATCCAACGCGTTGATGTATATCGTTGTTATTTTACTGGGTACCTCCGTAGGTGCTACCACCAGTGCAGAGGCATTCTTAAATATAACAACAATCAAAATCGTAGTTCTTGGTCTGGTTGCATTTATGTTTGGTACAGCAGCCGGAGTATTGTTTGGTAAATTATTGTGTGCAATTACAAAAGGAAAGATTAACCCGTTGATTGGTTCTGCCGGAGTTTCTGCGGTTCCGATGGCAGCCCGTGTATCTCAGAAGGTAGGTGCGGAAGAGGATCCTACAAACTTTTTACTTATGCATGCAATGGGACCGAATGTTGCCGGAGTTATCGGTACTGCGGTTGCAGCCGGAGTATTTATGGCAATCTTTGGAATTTAGGAGGAGAATATCATGGCAGAAGTTATAAAAAAACCATTAAAAATTACAGAAACCGTACTGCGTGATGCACATCAGTCAATGATTGCCACCAGAATGCCGACAGAAGAAATGTTGCCGATTATCGACAAGATGGATAAGGTTGGCTATCATGCAGTAGAGTGTTGGGGCGGAGCTACTTTCGATGCATCCTTACGTTTCCTGAAAGAGGATCCGTGGGACCGTCTTAGAAAATTAAGAGATGGATTCAAGAATACAAAATTACAGATGTTATTCCGTGGACAGAATATCTTAGGTTACCGTCCATACGCAGATGATGTGGTAGAGTATTTCGTACAGAAATCCATTGCAAACGGTATTGATATCATTCGTATTTTCGACTGTTTGAACGATGTTCGTAACTTGCAGACAGCCGTAACCGCTTGTAATAAAGAGAAAGGTCATGCACAGGTTGCATTATCCTATACTTTAGGAGATGCCTATACATTAGATTACTGGATGACCATGGCGAAAAAAGTTGAGGATATGGGTGCTGATTCCTTATGTATCAAGGATATGGCAGGACTTTTGGTTCCGACAAAAGCAACCGAACTGGTACAGGCATTGAAGGATGCAACCAGCTTACCGATTGAGCTTCATACACACTATACTTCCGGTGTTGCTTCTATGACATACATGAAAGCTGTAGAGGCAGGCTGCGATATCATCGATACCGCAATGTCACCGTTTGCTCTTGGTACTTCCCAGCCTGCAACTGAGGTTATGGTAGAGGCATTCAAGGGAACAGAATTTGATACCGGACTGGATCAGAACCAGTTGGCAGAGATTGCTGATTACTTCCGTCCGTTCCGTGAGGAATGTTTGGAGAACGGTTTGATGAATCCAAAGGTATTAGGCGTAAACATCAAGACCTTATTATATCAGGTACCGGGTGGTATGTTATCCAACCTGATTTCCCAGTTAAAAGAACAGGGCAAAGAAGATAAATACGAAGAAGTACTGGCAGAGGTACCTCGTGTTCGTAAAGATTTAGGTGAGCCACCACTGGTAACACCTTCTTCTCAGATTGTAGGTACTCAGGCAGTGTTCAACGTACTGATGGGAGAACGTTACAAGGTGGCAACCAAAGAGACCAAGGATGTATTGCTTGGAAAATATGGTCAGACTGTAAAACCATTCAACCCTGAAGTAGTAGAGAAGGTTCTGGGCGAAGAGAAAAAGAACGCCATTACCTGTCGTCCGGCAGATTTACTTGAGCCGGAGCTGGAGACTTTGGAGAATGAGATGAAACAGTGGAAACAGCAGGATGAGGACGTTCTGACTTATGCATTGTTCCCACAGGTAGCAACAGAGTTCTTCAAATACCGTGAGGCACAGCAGACAAAGGTAGATCAGAATATTGCTGATACAAAAAACGGAGCATATCCGGTATAATCAGAGTTTAAAAAGCGAAAAAGAGGAAACATTTTGTTGTTTCCTCTTTTTGTTTTGTAAAAATATTTGAGGAGTTTTATAGTCAAAAATCAAGTGGACAATTTTAATGAAAATTGCTATGATTATTAAATAAGGTTTTACGATTGAGAAGGTACGATAGATGAAACTGTGGGAAATTGAACAGGGAGAACAAATAAGGGTTGTAGCTAGTACAGAAAAAAGTAAACTTGAGCAAACAGCATTTATAGAATTCTCCAAAGACGGGGTAATCTTTGTGAAGCCTATGTATTATGAGGGACAGCTTTTGAACTTTGATGGGGAACGCCTTAAAATCAGTGTGGTTTACATTGTAAATAATGAAAAACCTATGGTTTGGGAGGGGTGTACTATTCGTTATGTTCAGACTAAGACACAGAAATACCATGCTATCTTTTGTAAAAGAGACGGTATACATCTGAACAGACGTCAGGCATTCCGACAGTATTTGGGTATTCTCGGAAAACTGATGGTTGAAAGTACAAGAGAACGAAAAGAAGTCATTGTCAAAAATATCAGTACTACAGGAGTGTCCTTTGTTATGGAATCAACGGATGATATTACCATGGATGATATTCGGAAATTCCAGTTGGAATTTGAGGATACTCAGGAACGATTGAATATTACCTTACAAGGTGAGGTAATCCGGGAAGATGACGTTGAAAACAAAAAAGTATTCGGAGCATTGATTAAAAAGGCAAATGTGGACCTCAGTGCTTATATTGCACATAAACAAAAACAGGATATGGCAAGAAAACGGGGAAAATAAAAATAATATAGTATAAGTAAGTGAGAAAATAACCATGAATAGAAATAGCAATGATTTAAGTAATCGAATTAATGAAGCATATGGAAGTTTGAGCAAGGGACAGAAGCTTCTGGCAACCTATATTACGGACAACTATGACAAGGCGGTCTTTTTGACAGCGGCAAAGCTGGGAGAAGTGGTGGGAGTCAGTGAGTCTACGGTGGTACGTTTTGCCACCCACTTGGGCTACAAGGGTTATCCGGAATTTCAGAGAGCTTTAGAAGAACTAGTGCGGAACAAATTAAATTCCGTACAACGGATGGAAGTGACTTACGGACGAATCAGCCAGTCCAAGATATTGGAATCGGTTCTGCAATCAGATGCGGAACGAATCAAAGAAACGCTGAACAGAATTGATGACAACGCTTTTGAACTGGCAGTAGATACCATTTTAAATGCCAAGAGAATCTACATTGTGGGAATCCGAAGCTGTGCACCCCTTGCAAGTTTTCTTGCATTTTATCTGAATATGATGTTTGATGATGTACATCTGCTTTCCACCAACAGCTCCAGTGAGTTGTTTGAACAGATGGTGCGTATCAGCAAAGATGATGTGATTATCGGTATCAGTTTTCCTCGGTATTCCATGAGGACTTTAAAGGCGATGGAATTTGCCAATAATCGAAGTGCCAAGGTTATTACCATTACCGACAGTGTCCATTCGCCAATGAATCTCTATTCCTCCTGCAATCTGATTGCCAAGAGCGACATGGCGTCCATTGTGGACTCTCTGGTGGCACCCCTTTCTGTTATCAATGCCCTGATTGTGGCACTTTGTATGAAAAAACAGGGAGAAGTGGTTCAGACTCTGGAGATGTTGGAGGATATTTGGGACGAGTATCAGGTGTATGATAATGATGAAATTAATTTTATTGATGATTCTATGAAGATGCGGTATGCAAAATTAGGGGACAAGAATGAGTAACGTAATTGTAATCGGAGGCGGAGCCGCAGGAATGTTTGCGGCATTGGGAGCTGCGGAAGCGGGACATCGAGTTACGATTCTGGAACAGAACGAGAAGCTGGGCAAGAAAATCTATATTACGGGAAAAGGCAGATGCAATCTGACCAATGCCTGTGATACCGAAGAAATTTTCGCCCATGTTCCCAGAAATGCAAAATTTTTATATAGTGCTATCTATACCTATGATAATTTCCGGGTGATGGATTTTTTTGAAGCCAATGGAATGCCGGTAAAAACAGAACGGGGCAACCGGGTATTTCCGGTTTCGGACCATTCCTCCGACGTCATTTCCACCTTACAAAAGGCATTGGAAAAGGCTGGGGTGGAGGTCTTGTTACACACGAAAGTGACGGAAATCCTGTCAAAAGACGGAAAAATTACAGGAGTTCGGCTGAAAAACGGAGAAAAAAGAACAGCAGATGCAATAATTCTTGCAACGGGAGGAAAATCCTATTCTTCCACAGGCTCCACCGGAGATGGCTTTGTATTTGCCGAGCAATTAGGTCATAAGATAGAAGAACCGGTGCCGTCCCTGGTGCCTATGACTGTCTTGGAAGACTATTGTATGCAAATGCAGGGGCTGTCCCTTCGGAATGTACAAGCTACGATTCGGGAGGGCGGAAAAGTATTTTTTGAAGAGTTCGGAGAGATGCTCTTTACCCATTTCGGGGTCAGTGGCCCTTTGATGTTAAGTGCCAGCAGTGTGGTAAATGACAGGCTGCGAAAGAAGAATTTATCCCTGACCATTGATTTGAAGCCGGCATTGTCAGAGGAACAGTTAGACGCCAGAATTTTAAGGGATTTTGAGGAAAACAAAAACAGACAGTTCAAAAATTCTGTCAAGGGCTTGCTTCCGGCGAAGATGATTCCGGTGGTCATTTCCCTCAGCGGTATCGACCCGGAGAAGAAAATCAACGGAATTACAAAACAGGAGAGAAAAAAGCTGGTGGAGTGTATCAAAGCATTTCCTTTAACCTTAACCGGATTGAGGGGATTTAACGAGGCAATCATCACAAGAGGCGGAGTTTCCGTAAAACAGGTAGACCCTTCCACCATGGAATCCAAACTGGTAAAGGGACTCTATTTTGCAGGAGAGATTCTGGATGTGGACGCTTATACCGGAGGGTTCAATCTTCAAATTGCATGGTCCACCGGATATCTGGCGGGAAGCAGTATCGCAGAATGATAGCAAAAAACGGAGACATATGTGTGTAAGGCACATGATATAAATAGAGGAGGAAACAACAATATGAGTTTTAATATAGCAATAGACGGTCCGGCAGGAGCCGGAAAGAGTACCATCGCAAAAAGGCTGGCAAAGGAGCTGGGATTCATCTATGTGGATACCGGAGCCATGTACCGGGCTATGGCTCTTTACTTTTTAAGAAGCGGCATTGCAAAAGAGGATGAGGCAGCAATCAGCAAGGCAGCCAGGGAGGTGGATGTGACCATCCGTTATGAAAACGGGGAACAGCAGGTATTGTTAAACGGAGAAAATGTCAACGGACTGATTCGGAAGGAAGAAGTGGGAAATACGGCATCCGTAACCAGTGCCTATGGGGAGGTCCGCAAAAAATTGGTGGAGCTTCAGCAGCAGCTTGCTGAACAGGCAGATGTCATTATGGATGGCAGAGATATCGGAACCGTAGTTCTGCCAAAGGCACAGGTGAAGATTTATCTGACTGCCAGTGTGGAGACCAGAGCCAAAAGACGTTATGAGGAATTAACGGAGAAGGGTCAGAACTGTGAATTGAAAGAAATCGAACAGGATATTGCAGACCGGGATTACCGGGATATGCACCGGGAGATTTCTCCGTTGAAGCAGGCGGAGGATGCGGTTTTGGTAGACAGCTCCCATATGGGAATTGAAGAGGTGGTAGAAACCATCAAATCTATTTATAAGGAAAGAAGCTAGATGAGAAAAGTAACACTTGCAAAGAGTGCCGGATTCTGCTTCGGTGTCAAACGGGCAGTCAACAAAGTCTACGAGGAAGTAGAAAAACAGGAAGCACCTATCTACACCTATGGTCCCATCATCCACAACGAGGAGGTTGTAAAGGATTTAGAGGCGAAGGGTGTAACCGTGCTGGAAGAATTGGAATGTCTGGAACAGATTCCGAAAGGAACAGTAGTAATCCGTTCCCACGGCGTCGGAAAAAAAGTTTATGAGCGGATAAAAAACAGTGGATTTACCGTGGAAGATGCCACCTGTCCCTTTGTATTGAAAATCCACCGGATTGTGGAGGAACACTCAAAGGCGGGAGAGCATATCGTTATTATCGGAAACAATGAACATCCGGAAGTGGAGGGAATCAAAGGCTGGTGTGCCACAGACCGGTTGACAGTACTTCAATCCGTAGAAGAGGCAGAAGAATTTTCGGTAAAGGACAAACAAAAGATATGTATTGTATCACAAACGACATTTAACTACAAGAAATTTCAAGAATTAGTTGAAATTATTCAAAAAAAAGGTTATGATATAATTGTTTTAAATACAATCTGTAATGCGACGGAGGAACGGCAGACAGAGGCCGGGAAAATTGCCAAGGAGGCAGATGCTATGATTGTCATCGGCGGCAGACACAGCTCCAACACACAGAAGCTATTTGAAATATGTAAAAAAGAATGTGAAAATACTTACTATATACAGACACTAGAAGACTTGGATTTAACACAATTAGAATCCATTGATAACGTAGGTATTACCGCAGGGGCTTCCACCCCAAACAATATTATTGAGGAGGTTCAAAAGAATGTCAGAAATGAGCTTTGAACAAATGCTGGAAGAATCATTTAAAACAATAAGAAATGGAGAGGTAGTCGAGGGTACAGTTATCGATGTGAAACCGGATGAGATCATCCTGAATATTGGCTATAAATCAGACGGTATTATTACACGTAATGAGTATACAAACGAACCAAACGTGGATTTGACAACTGTTGTTTCCGTTGGCGATACCATGGAAGCAAAGGTCGTAAAAGTAAACGACGGCGAAGGTCAGGTACTCCTTTCCTACAAACGTCTTGCAGCAGAGAAAGGCAGCAAGAGATTAGAGGAAGCTTTCGAAAATCAGGAAGTTTTAACCGCAAAGGTTGCACAGGTATTGGCAGGAGGATTAAGTGTCATCATCGACGAGACAAGAGTATTTATCCCTGCAAGCTTGGTATCCGATGTATATGAGAAGGATTTAACAAAATACGAAGGACAGGACATTGAATTTGTTATCACAGAGTTCAATCCGAGAAGAAGAAGAATTATCGGTGACAGAAAACAGTTACTGGTGGCTAAGAAAGCAGAGATGCAGAAAGCTTTATTTGAGAGCAGCCATGTAGGTGATGTGGTAGAAGGAACTGTTAAGAATGTAACAGATTTCGGTGCTTTCATCGATTTAGGCGGAGCAGACGGACTGCTTCATATCTCCGAGATTTCTTGGGGAAGAGTTGAGAATCCTAAGAAGGTATTCAAGGTTGGCGAGAAGGTAAAAGCCTTCATCAAAGACATCAACGATACAAAGATTGCATTATCCATGAAATTTGAAGAGGATAATCCTTGGAACAATGCCGCTGAGAAATACGCAGTGGGAACCATTGTAACAGGTGTTGTTGCAAGAATGACAGACTTTGGTGCATTCGTAGAACTGGCACCGGGCGTAGATGCTTTATTACATGTATCCCAGATTTCTGCTGAGCATGTAGAGAAACCGGCTGATGTATTAAAGGTTGGTCAGGAAGTAGAAGCAAAGATTGTGGACTTCAACGAAGAAGACAAGAAAATCAGCTTGAGCATCAAGGCTTTGAATGCTCCAGAGACAGAGGAAGAAGATGACTCAGATATCGCAGATGTAGATATCGAGGCAGTAGCAAATGAAGTAGAGTAACAACGGAGTACGTCCCATGTTTGAAGATTACGAAAAACTGAAAAAAGATGTATACGCTTTGACCAAAATTGATTTGAACTGCTATAAAGAGAAGCAGATGAGGCGTCGCATTGATACATTAATCACCAAGAATAAGATTACATCTTATGATGATTATGTAAAACTAATCAAAAGCAACCCGGAAAAATTTGAGGAGTTTGTTAATTTCCTTACCATAAATGTTTCTGAGTTCTATCGCAATCCCGAGCAGTGGGAGGTTTTAGATAAGGATGTATTTCCGAGATTAGTCCAAAAGTTTGGTAAGTCATTAAAGGTTTGGAGTGCAGCATGCTCCACCGGAGATGAACCATATTCTTTGGTAATGGCATTGTCCAGACATGTGCCGTTGTCAAACATCAAGATTATTGCAACGGATATTGACAAGCAGGTGCTTGACAAAGCGAGAATGGGACTATACAATGCCAAAAGCATTTCTTCCGTACCGGAAGATTTCAAGAAGAAATATTTTACACAGGTGGGAGGTTCCTACCAGATATCAGATGAGATTAAGAAATGCGTGGAGTTCAAAGAACATAATCTTTTGAAAGACCCATATCCTACAGGATGTCATCTGATTGTGTGTAGAAATGTGGTAATTTATTTTACCGAAGAGGCCAAAGACGAGATTTATCGTAAATTCAACCAGTCATTGGTAAAGGAAGGTGTTCTGTTTATCGGAAGTACGGAACAGATTACCAACTATAAGGATTTGAATTACATACGGAACAAATCGTTCTTTTTTGAAAAGGCATAAAAAGAGGGTTCTCAAGTCATTCAGACTTTGAGAACCCTTTATTTTTGCTTTTTTCCTGATTGTTGCAACAGAATAGAAAATATATGCATAATATATTGCCGTACCGTGTCTTCGTCATCCCAGAAATCATCCGTCAGTTCAAAATAGGACATTTTGTCGTGATATTCTAATTTGAAATAAGGGGAGACCACCACCTCATACTGTGGAAGGAAACAGCCTGTTTTCTTGCTATAACAGGTAGCCGCCTTCGCTTTGGTACGGTAATCTTTGTCCACATAGAAAGCCACACTTTTGTGAACCGCCGTATCCTCGTGAGGAAGATAGTAATAGTCTTTGTAGTTGGGATAAAAATACTTCAATTCCCCATCGTAGATGCGGATACTGATTTTTGTGGTATCCTGATAACTGGTAAAATAAATATTCTCATAGCCGAAGGAGATACGTTTCGGCACCGGATAGAGATTCTTCAAAGTAAAAATACACTCGTCCTTGGAAGTTCGGGAATAGTCTTCGTAAATGTTTTTTTCAATGGTCTGGATGGAAAAAGCCCCCTGAAATAATTGTAGGTAGGTCAAAATAGGAAGCAAATCCACCATTCCCAGAACATCTTCATAATTGTGAAGCTTTAAAAGGTCTGCCTGCTGGGCATCCGGGCTCTTCACATAGTCGTGGTAAATATTAATCAATTCCCCGCCGGAATACAAATCTTCCCGTTCCAAGCCTAAAAATTTCTCTACGGTTTTCTGCTTGAAATTTGGCAGTTTGAAGAGATGACGGAATTTGGACAGGGATTTAAAAATATCAATATAGGAAAAATCAGAAAAATCCTCATTCATTCCATAGTGGTCACACTTTGCCTTTAAATAAGGAATATCAAATCCAATACCGTTGAAAGTAATGATGGTATCATATTGTCCCAACAAATCCAAAAAGGCAGTCAGTAACAGCTTTTCTTCTTTTGGGGATTCCGCAAAAAATTGGTCAACACAGATAAAATCCCCCTTTCTGCGGGCACAGCCAATGAGATAGACTGTGGTGTTGGATGGGGAGAATCCGGTGGTTTCAATATCGAAAAAAATAGAAGTTTCGGTAAACACCGATTCGGAAAACGGATTCTTGTTTTCGTACCGGATTTCCTTATGCCATGTCTGCATGAAATAACCGCCTTTCATTATATTCTAAACCTATTTTATCATAACTTGTTTTTTTTACAAATATTATTAATAGGAAAAACTATAATGGTTGTAAAATTCGTCATTTTCCGCTATAATAGAGCGGAAGTTGTAACGAGGGGGACGAGCAGCTTTAAATAAAAAAGGAAAGAGGGGAAACAAATGGGTTTTTCTACATTTAAAGGAGGCGTCCATCCATATGATGGAAAAGATCTTGCCAAAGATCAGCCAATCCAAAAAATAATGCCCAAGGGTGAGATGGTTTATCCGGTATCACAGCATATTGGAGCACCGGCATCCCCGATTGTAGCGGTGGGAGACCGTGTATTGAGAGGTCAGAAAATTGCAGAGGCAGGAGGCTTCGTATCTGCACCAATCTATGCATCTGTGTCAGGAACCGTAAAAGCGATTCAGCCGAGACGTACAGCTGTAGGGGATATGGTAAATTCCATCATCGTTGAAAACGACGGATTGATGGAAGAGGTAGAATTTCATCCCGTGGAAGATATAAACAGCCTTTCCAAAGAAGAGATTTTGAATCGAATCAAAGAGGCTGGAGTTGTAGGTATGGGTGGAGCAGGATTCCCAACACATGTAAAGCTCTCTCCGAAAGAGCCGGAGAAAATAGAGTTTATTATTGCAAACTGTGCGGAATGTGAGCCATATCTTACCGCTGATTACCGCAGAATGATGGAGACACCGGAGGAACTGGTGGAAGGTATGAAGATTGTACTGCGGTTATTTGAAGGAGCGAAAGGAATTTTAGGGGTAGAAGATAACAAGCCTGACGCTATTGAAAAACTGCAGGAATTGACAAAGGACGAACCTCGGGTGGAGGTTATGCCGCTGCAGACCAAATATCCGCAGGGTGGAGAACGTCAGTTGATTTATGCAACCACAAAACGTGAGATTAATTCCACAATGCTTCCGGCAGATGCCGGCTGTATTGTTGACAACGTAGAGACACTTATTTCTATTTATCACGCTGTTAAATTTGGAAAACCGGTAATGGAGCGTATCTTTACCGTAACGGGAGATGCGGTGGTAAAACCGGGAAATTTCTTATACTGTATCGGTATGAGCTATGCAGAACTTTTAGAAGCAGCAGGAGGATTCAAGGAACAGCCGGAGAAGATTATTTCCGGTGGTCCGATGATGGGATTTTCCATGTTTGAATTGGAGATTCCAACCACAAAGACTTCCTCATCTCTTCTGTGCTTTTTAAAGGATGAGGTGGCAGCCAGCGAAACGACAGCATGTATTAACTGTGGCCGCTGTGTGGGTGCCTGTCCGGAACAGATTATACCGTCCAAGCTGGCGAAAATGTCTGAATTCGGAGACAAGGCTGCATTTGAAAAATGGAATGGTATGGAGTGTATTGAGTGCGGAAGCTGCAGTTACATCTGTCCGGCAAAACGTCCGCTGGCACAGTACATCAAAACCATGAAGAAACAGATTTTAGCGGATAGAAGAAAGAAATAGAAAGAGGTGGAACCTAGTGAGTGACTTATATAATATATCTTCGTCGCCGCATATTCGGGCAAAGGATACTTCTGCCAGAATCATGCTCTATGTGATTATCGCATTGATGCCGGCAACGATTTTCGGTATTTTCAACTTTGGTCCAAGGGCACTGCTTTTGATTGCGGTATGTATCGCAACCTGTGTGGCATCGGAGTGGATTTTTGAAAAAATCATACATAAGAAAAGTACCATAAATGATTTCAGTGCTGCTTTGACAGGACTTTTATTGGCATTGAATCTTCCGTATACTCTTCCGATATGGCAGGCAGTATTGGGAAGCGTTTTTGCCATTGTGATTGTAAAAATGTTATTTGGCGGTCTGGGACAGAACTTTATGAACCCGGCATTGGGAGCCAGATGTTTTCTTTTGGTGTCCTTTGCGGGAACCATGACCAGCTTTACCTATGACGGTGTAACAGGAGCCACACCTCTTGCCATGATGCGAAACGGCGAGAGCGTGGATACCATGAAAATGTTATTGGGTACAACCGGAGGAACCATCGGAGAGACTTCCGTGATTGCCATTCTTATCGGAGCTATTTTTCTGATTTTAACGGGAGTCATTGACCTTCGAATTCCGGGAAGCTATATCCTGACCTTTGTGGTATTTATCATACTGTTTGGCGACAGAGGCTTCGACTGGAATTATATCGTAGCACAGCTTTGCGGAGGTGGTCTGATGCTGGGGGCTTTCTTTATGGCAACGGATTATGTGACTTCGCCGATTACACCGAGAGGACAGATTCTCTATGGTATTATTTTAGGTATTCTCACCGGATTGTTCCGTCTTTTCGGAGCAAATGCGGAGGGAGTGTCCTTTGCGATTATTTTAGGAAACCTTTTGGTGCCGATTATTGAGAAATATACCATCCCGAGAGCCTTCGGACTGAAGAAGGAGAAAAAGGAGGTAAAGAAGCATGAATAAAAAGATTGTAAAAGATGCAATGATTTTATTTGCCTTTACCGTGGTATTAGGTTTGCTTTTGGGTATCGTAAATGAGATAACCAAAGAACCCATTGCAAAGGTAAACTATGAAATTGAGCAGAATGCTTACCGGGAAGTTTTTAAAGATGCCGATTCCTTTGAAGCGGTGGAGGGCTTTACAGCGAAAGATGCCGCTAAAATTATTGCAAAGAGCGAGTATACCGCAGATGAAATTACGGATGTCAACGCAGCAAAGGATAAGGACGGAAATATTCTGGGATATGTCATCAATGTAACTTCCCATGAAGGAAGCCAGGCAGATATCAGCCTTTCCGTAGGTATCCGTATGGATGGAACCTTAAACGGATATTCCATCACATCCATCAGCGAAACCCCGGGACTTGGTATGTTGGTAAAAGAAAAGCCATTCTACTCCCAGTTTGAGAATAAAGCGGAAGAATCCTATAACGTGGTGAAATCCACACCGGCAGCGGACAATGAAATTGAATCTGTTACAGGTGCTACGATTTCTTCAAGAGCAGTTACCAATGCGGTAAATGCTTCTTTGGTGTACTTCAGAACCGCTTTGCAGGGAGGTAATTAAGTATGAATAAAAATGTTGAAAGATTATACAATGGAATCATCAAAGAAAACCCGACCTTCGTGTTGATGTTGGGTATGTGTCCGACTCTGGCGGTTACATCTTCCGCCATCAACGGACTGGGAATGGGACTTTCCACAACAGTAGTTCTGGTTATGTCCAACCTTTTGATTTCTGCATTCCGTAAGGTTATTCCAAACGGTGTGCGTATGCCGGCCTATATTGTCATCGTAGCTTCTTTGGTTACTATCGTACAGTTTTTGATGCAGGCGTTTACACCGAGTCTCTATGCAAGCCTTGGAATCTATATTCCTTTGATTGTTGTAAACTGTATTATCTTGGGAAGAGCAGAGAGCTATGCTTCGAAAAACCCGGTTGTGCCATCGATCTTTGACGGATTAGGCATGGGCTTTGGATTTACCATCGGACTGACACTGATTGGTCTGGTACGTCAGATTTTAGGATCTACACTGGGCATTACTATTTTCGTATTGGCACCGGGTGCCTTCTTAGTATTGGCATTTTTGGTGGCAGGCATGAACTGTGTCAGAGAGGCGATGGAGAAAAAAGGAAAACCTTTGGCAGCTCCTAGCGGCTGTATGACCGGTGACTGTGCAAGCTGCGGACAGTCTGCAATGTGTACCGGAAAGGCAAACGCAGATATGACAGCAGAAAAGCCACAGACAGAAGAGGAGGGCAGATAAGATGAAGGAATTATTAATCATTGCAATTGGTTCTGCCATTGTAAACAATGTAGTATTGAGCCAGTTCTTGGGAATATGCCCGTTCCTCGGAGTTTCCAAAAAGACAGAGACTGCTGCCGGAATGGGTGGAGCGGTTATTTTCGTTATTACCCTTTCATCCTTCGTGACAGGTCTGATTTATAAATTTATACTGACTCCGTTGAATGTGCAGTATCTGCAGACGATTGTATTTATTCTCGTAATTGCTGCATTGGTTCAGTTTGTGGAGATGTTCCTTAAAAAATCAATGCCGGCTCTCTATGAGTCGCTGGGAGTCTATCTTCCGCTGATTACTACAAACTGTGCCGTATTAGGTGTGGCATTGACCAATGTAACCAAATCATATGGTATCTTAGAAGGTGTTGTAAACGGATTGGCAACCGCTGTCGGTTTCTTTATTGCAATCGTAATTATGGCGGGTATCCGTGAAAAAATTGAATATAATGATATTCCAAAACGTTTTCAGGGAACAGCAATCGTACTGATTACGGCTGCATTGATGTCCATTGCCTTCATGGGATTTTCAGGAATGATATAGGAGGGACGGAATATGAGCGTAAGTGCGATTATCATTGCCGGTCTGGCAGTAGGAGGCACCGGTATATTGATTGGATTTTTCCTTGGATTTTTTGGAGAAAAATTTAAAGTAGAAGTAGATGAACGTGAAGAAGCCATTGTGGGCGTTCTGCCGGGAAATAACTGCGGCGGCTGCGGCTATGCCGGATGTTCCGGTTTGGCGGCTGCCATCGTAAAAGGCGAAGCTCCGGTAAACCAATGTCCGGTGGGCGGAGCTCCGGTTGCGGCTCAGATTGGTGAAATCATGGGAGTTTCCGCTGAAGAGGGAACCAGAATGGTAGCCTTCGTAAAATGCGGTGGTAATTGTGAAAAAGCAAAAAAGGATTATGTATATACAGGAGTAGAAGATTGTTCAGCTATGGCATTCGTGCCAAACGGCGGACCAAAGTCATGCAACTATGGCTGTTTGGGATTTGGAAGCTGTGTCAAAGCATGCCCTTTTGATGCAATTCATATCGTAGATGGAATTGCAGTGGTGGATAAGGAGGCGTGTAAGGCTTGCGGAAAATGTATCGAAGCCTGTCCGCACGAATTGATTGAATTTGTTCCTTATGAGGGAATTCATTTCGTGCAATGCAGTAACCATGACAAGGGCAAACAGGTAATGGAAGCCTGTGCAGAGGGCTGTATTGCCTGCCGTCTCTGTGAGAAGAACTGTGAACAGGATGCAGTTCATGTGGAGAACAACGTTGCTCATATCAATAAGGACTTGTGTATTGAGTGCGGCGTTTGTGCAGAGAAATGTCCAAAGAATGTTATTCTTTAAAAACAAAAACAATCTCTTATAAATAAAGACACTGTAATGGAGAACCTTTTGGATTTCACATTATGGTGTCTTTTTTCTGTAAGCATGGTCAGATAGGATAGACAGAAGAAACAGAGGAAATAAAAATGAGAAAATTTATAGGAGATAAAGCATTTTATAAAATGGTACTGATGGTTGCAGTACCGATTATGATACAAAATGGACTGACCAATTTTGTCAGTCTCTTAGATAATATTATGGTAGGCCAGATTGGAACAGAACAGATGTCCGGCGTAGCCATTGTCAACCAGTTGATTGTGGTGTTCAATCTCTGCATATTCGGCGGAATGTCGGGGGTTGGAATCTTTACGGCACAGTATTATGGAAGCGGTGACCAAAAAGGAGTTCGTCATACCTTCCGGTTGAAAATCATCATTGCGGCAGTTTTGGTGGCACTGTGGTTTTTCGTATTTACCTTTTTCGGAGACCAACTGATACAGATGTTTTTAAAGGGAGATGCCACGGGAAGCGATGCAAGGCTGACCTTTCAATATGCCAAAGACTATCTGCATATTATGATGGTAGGTCTGATACCCTTTGCTCTGGCACAGGTATATGGCGGAACTCAGCGTGAAACAGGAGAGACCGTACTGCCTATGAAAGCAGGCATGGCGGCAGTATTGGTAAATCTGATTCTGGATTATGGTTTGATTTTTGGAAAATTCGGATTGCCGAAGATGGGAGTATTAGGGGCAGCCATTGCCACCGTATTGGCAAGAGTAGTAGAATCGGCAGTGGTCATTGTATGGACCCACAAAAACACAGAGAGGAATCCGTTTATCAAAGGCGTATATCGTTCTTTGCATGTGCCGGCTTCCATGGTAAAAGAAGTATTGAAAAAGGGAACTCCTTTGTTAATCAATGAGACCATGTGGTCGGGAGGGATGGCAATGCTGGTACAGTGTTATTCCATACGGGGATTGGCTGTGGTGGCAGGAATTAATATTGCCACTACGGTTTCCAATGTGTTCAGCATTATTTATATTGCCATGGGCAGTGCCATTGCCATTATTGTAGGACAGCTGCTGGGAGCGGGAAAGATGGAAGAGGCTGTGGATACAGACCGAAAACTGATTTTCTTTTCCGTGGTAAGCTGTCTGGGAGTAGCGGTGCTTATGGCTGTGATAGCTCCGTTTTTCCCGCAGATATACAAGACCACGGAGGAAGTGAAAGAGATTGCAAAATGCATTATCTGGGTTATGGCATTCTGTATGCCGATGTATTCCTTTATGAATGCCACCTATTTTACCCTTCGCTCCGGCGGAAAAACCATTATTACCTTTCTGTTTGACAGCTTTTATATCTGGGTAGCAGATATTCCTATGGCGTTACTGTTGACCAGATGTACAGATTGGAATGTGGTACTGGTATTTTTCTTGGTACAGATGATGGAAATCGTAAAATGTATCATCGGATATGTGTTGGTAAAAAAAGGTGTCTGGTTGAATAATATGACAGAGGGATAAGCTACTCTTTTTCCAGAGGAATCTTATCCCCTATGCCGGAACTGGTGTGGAGTTCATAGTCATCGGTAATGAAAACAGCTTCCGTATTCGGTGTCTTTTCAATCAGCTTCATCCCGTCCTCCAATCCTAATGCAAAACAGGTGGTGCTAAGAGCATCAGCGTCGGCGGAGTTTTGAGTGATGATGGTAACGCCCAGCAGATGGTTGTCATAAGGATATCCGGTTTTGGGATTCAAAATATGGTGATAAAGCACGCCGTCTTTCTTAAAACAGCGTTCATATACACCGGAAGAAACCAGAGAAGCGTCGGTAATTTTTACAGAGGCAATGGAGGAACCGTCTTCGGAAAAAGGCTTCTGAATACCGATGTGATAGGAATCGCCGGAACTTTTAGGACCTATGGTGAGAATATTTCCTCCAAGATTGATAATCCCTTCTGTGATTCCTTTCTGATTCAAATAGGACTTCATTTGATCTGCAATATAGCCCTTGGCAATTCCACCCAAATCAATTTGGGTGTCGGGATTGGTAAGGGTAATTTCATTTCCATCTATTTGGATATTCTGATAACCTACGGTGGCAAGGGCGGAAGCAATGGAAGCCTCTGATGGAACCGTATCGTCATTTTCCTTGAAGTTCCAAAGAGAGGACAGTTCTCCTATGGTAATGTCAAAGGCACCGTTACTTAATTCACTGTATGTGACAGCTTTTTGGATGAGGGCGGCGGTTTCTTCGGAAACCTCCGTAGCATTTCCCGCGGCGTGGTTAAGATTCCAGATGTCACTGCCTTCCCTGGTGGCACTGAGCATATTCTCATATTTTTCCGCCAGAGAAAAGCATTCTTCTAATTCTTCAGTGGCGGAGGCATCGTATAGTGTAACGGTGATTACCGTATCAAAATAAAATCCGGTTTTGGAAATCGGTTCTTCCTGTCGGTTGCAGCCGGTAAAAAATACAGGCAGCAAGAGAAGGAAAACCGAAAAAATGATTCGTTCTTTATTCATAAAATCGCTCCTTTTTCTTATCTTAGCATAAATATTTGCATATAGAAAGAATATCCGATATAATTATTATGGAGTTTTAGGGATAAATCTAATAGATAGGACTCCCGCAGGAGTAAGTAAAATGGAAGAGATAAAGGAGCTAATCTATTCCTTTGTGGAAGCATTAGCAACAGTAATTGATGAAAGAACCCCTTATAACGGCACCCATACCAGAAAAGTGGCGGAGTATTCGGAACTTCTGGCAAATCAGATAAATAAAGAATATGAAAAGGGCAGATGTGAAGAACAGTTTGATGCAGAAAGAATGGAAAAATTGCGGTACGCCGCATTGCTCCATGATATCGGAAAAATGGTGGTTCCGCTGTCTGTGATGAATCGTTCCACTAGACTGGACAAGGATTTGGAACGGATTGAATGCCGCTTTGAGCTGTTACAGGCATATTATGAAAATGATATGCTGAAGGGTAATATTTCCAAAGAAGCGTATAGGGAGAAAACAGAAGAATTAGCAGAGATTCTTGACTTTGTCAGAGAGATAAACGGAATAGGATTTCTGGATGACGAAAATTACCAAAGAGTACAGGAGATTACCCGGAAAAGATATCAGAGTGCTGACGGAAAAGAGATTCCTTATTTTACAGAAGAGGAAAAGAAATGTCTGAGCATTCGCAGGGGAACCTTGACAGAAGAGGCAAGAAAACTAATGGAAGGTCATGTGACCATGACTGCAAAGATTCTGGGTAAGGTTCATTTCACAAAAAACTATGAGAAAATTCCTAAATGGGCAGCAGGACATCACGAATTTTTGGACGGCAGCGGTTATCCCAATCATTTGACAGCCGAAGAACTGGATTTGGAAACCCGGATTTTAACTGTCGCAGATATTTATGATGCGTTGACTGCCACTGACCGACCCTACAAAAAACCTGTATCCAGGAAAGAAGCATTTCATATCCTGAGAAATATGGCAGAAGAAGGGAAAATAGAAATGCGTCTGGTGCTTTGGTTAGAAGAAGCGGTTGAGGAGGAAGAAAAAAATGAAAAAGAACCGGTTTAAGAATAAAAAGAGAGTTGTAGTAAAGATAGGCTCATCTTCATTGAATCACAAGAAAACAGGACAGTTGGATTTTATCAAATTGGAGCGTCTGGTACGGGAACTGTGCGATTTGAGAAATCAGAATATAGAGGTCTGTCTGGTAAGTTCCGGTGCCATTGCGGTGGGCAGAAAAATGCTGGGAATTACCAAAAGGCCGAAAAATATTTCCACCAAACAGGCATGTGCTGCGGTGGGACAGGCAAGTCTGATGATGACTTATCAGAAGCTGTTCGGAGAATACCATCAGACCTGCGGGCAGGTATTGATGACCAAAAAGACCATGTTAGATAATGTGGCACGAAAAAATGCCCAGAATACCTTTGAGGAATTGTTCCGGTTGGGAGTGATTCCGGTAGTCAACGAGAACGATACGGTAAACACCTACGAAATCCAATTCGGTGACAACGATTCTCTGGCTGCCATCGTGGCATCTTTGGTGGGAGCGGATTTATTGATTCTGCTTTCCGATATCGACGGACTTTTTACGGATGACCCACGGAAAAATTCCGAGGCGAAGCTGGTGGAAACGGTGACGGAACTGGATGAGAACCTGCTTCACATGGCAAAGGAGAGTACCGGAAGCGATGTGGGAACCGGAGGCATGACTACGAAACTGAATGCTGCAAAGATTGCTACCTATTCCGGGGCGGATATGGTTATTGCCAATGGAAAGGATGTGGGTATCCTGCATAAAATATTTGAGGATGATTTTGTGGGAACTGTATTTGAAGCAAACAAAGACGAGGACTTTTACATACCGGATTTTATAGAGGAGCATATGGAATAGATGGATCAGAAAAAGATAAACAGAATTAATGAATTATACAAAAAATCAAAAGCGGAGGGTTTAACCGAGGCAGAAAAGAGGGAGCAGGAGCTGCTTCGCAAGGAATACATTGCAAATGTCCGCAAAAATTTGCAGGCACAGTTAAATAATGTAGATGTAATACAGGAAGACGGAAGTATTGTAAATCTGGGTGAAAAATATGGAAACAAAGGAGCAAATTAGAGCAAAGCTTCTATATAAGAGAAAACAGATAACAGAACAGGAGTGGACCGATGCCGGGGAAAGCTTGGCAAAGTTGTTGAAAAAACAGCCGTTGGTACAGGAATACGGTTATTTTTACGCCTATTATCCCCAGGGAAAGGAACTGTCCCTGCTGCCCTTTTTAGAGTGGGCATTGGATGCAGGAAAGCGGATTGCCCTGCCCCGGGTAAGGGGAGAGCAGATGGATTTCTATGAGATTACGGAGGTTTCCGGCTTGGTGAAAGGCAGCTTTGGAATCATGGAGCCTGTGGGTGAACTAAGAACTGCGTGGGAAGAAGCTGTTTGTCTGATACCGGGCGTGGGATTTACAGAAGCAGGAACACGAATCGGACACGGAAAAGGCTACTATGACAGATATTTACAGAGACATCCCCGGTTGAAAAAAGTAGGAATTGCCTATGAACAGCAGTTGGCGGAGAGTATCCCCACAGAGAAGACAGACATTCCCATGGAATATCTGGCAACACCAAAGCGTTGGATAGACTGCGACAGCAGAAAGGAGTAAACGGATATGAATACACAGTTAATTGAAATCGGAAAAGAAGCAAAGACAGCGGCGGCAATTTTAGGAAAGCTGGGTGTGAATCAGAAAAACGAGGTATTGCGTACCACAGCGAAGAATCTGGTGAAAGACAGCAAAAAGCTGATTGACGCCAATGCAAAGGATATGGAAAACGGCAGAAAGAATCAGATGCCGGAGGGCTTGTTAGACCGTCTGCTTTTGACGGAAGAACGAATCAAACAGATGGCAGTAGGATTAGAGCAGATTGTAGATTTAGATGACCCAATCGGAGAGGTACTTTCCATGAAGAACCGTCCAAACGGACTTCGTATCGGAAAAAAACGCGTACCGCTGGGCGTGGTGGGAATCATCTATGAGGCAAGACCGAATGTGACGGCAGATGCCTTCGGACTTTGCTTTAAAACCGGAAATGCCGTTATATTAAAGGGTGGCAGTGATGCCCTTTATTCCAACATGGCAATCGTGGAAAGTATCCGGGAGAGCCTGAAGGAATGCGGGGTAACGGAGTATGCCATCTCCCTGATTACCGATACGGACCGAGAGACAGCCACAGAGTTTATGAAGCTGAATGACTATGTGGATGTGCTGATTCCAAGAGGCGGAGCAGGACTGATTCGTGCCGTAGTACAGAATGCCACAGTACCGGTGATTGAAACCGGAACCGGAAATTGTCATATCTATGTGGATGAAAGTGCGGATTTGGACATGGCAGTGGAGATTATCTTCAATGCCAAAACCCAGAGAATCGGCGTGTGCAATGCCTGTGAATCCCTTGTGGTTCATGAACAGGTAAAGGATGCGTTACTGCCGAAGCTGGCAGAACGGCTGAAAGAGAAAAATGTGGAACTGCGTGGGGATGAAAAAAGCCGGGAGGCATGTAAAGAGATTATGGCAGCCACAGAAGAGGACTGGGGAACGGAATATCTGGATTATATCCTCTCAATTAAGACGGTTTCCGATATCGACGAAGCCATCGCCCATATCAACCGTTATAATACGGGACATTCCGAAGCTATTATTACCAACCGCTATGATCATGCGGAGCAGTTTTTAAATGAAGTGGACGCAGCGGCGGTCTATGTCAATGCTTCCACAAGATTTACCGATGGCTTTGAGTTTGGCTTCGGTGCGGAAATCGGAATCAGTACCCAGAAGCTTCATGCCAGAGGACCGATGGGACTGGAGGCTTTGACCAGTACAAAATATATTATTTATGGAAACGGACAGATTCGTCCATAATCCATAGGAAGAAAAGGAAAAGAAAAATGAGTACAGATACAATGAGAAATCACAGCGAGGCTCCTACTACGGAACCGGAGCGTCAATTTTACTATATGGAAGTAGCAAAAGAATATGTTGCACAAAAGGCAAAAGAAAAGGGACGTCCTCTGACCTTCTGTGTCAATACCTTCGGATGTCAGATGAACGCCAGAGATTCGGAAAAATTAGTGGGAATTCTGGAGAAAATCGGATATGAGAAGAAGGAAACGGAGGATGCGGATTTCGTCATATATAACACCTGTACCGTAAGGGAAAATGCCAATAACAAAGTGTACGGGCGGCTGGGATATCTTCATGCCCAGAAGAAAAAGAATCCTCATATGATGATTGGTCTTTGCGGCTGCATGATGCAGGAGCCTAATGTGGTGGAAAAAATCCGTACCAGTTATCGATTTGTGGATTTGGTCTTTGGTACCCATAATATCTATAAATTTGCGGAATTGATTGTGGCAGCCTTTGAATCCGAGGGAATGATTGTGGATATCTGGGAGGACACGGACAAGATTGTAGAGGATTTACCGGTGGAACGGAAGTATTCCTTCAAGTCCGGGGTCAACATCATGTTTGGCTGTAACAATTTTTGCAGCTACTGTATTGTCCCTTATGTGCGGGGCAGAGAGCGGAGCCGTGAGCCAAAGGATATCATCCGGGAGATTGAGCGTTTGGTGGCAGACGGCGTAGTGGAAGTTATGCTTTTGGGACAGAACGTCAATTCCTATGGAAAGAATCTGGAACATCCCATAAGTTTTGCACAGCTTCTAAGAGAAGTGGAAAAAATTGAGGGCTTAGAGCGGATTCGCTTTATGACCTCCCATCCCAAGGACTTATCCGACGAATTGATTCAGGTGCTGGCGGAATCCAAAAAAATCTGCCGTCATCTGCATCTGCCGTTACAGTCCGGCAGTACCCGTATTCTAAAGGAAATGAACCGGCATTACACCAAAGAACAGTATTTAGAGCTTGTGAAAAAAATAAGAACAGCGGTGCCGGATATGGCAATTACCACCGATATTATCGTGGGATTCCCGGGAGAGACAGAAGAAGATTTCTTAGAGACTATGGATGTGGTAAAGCAGGTAGAATATGACAGTGCCTTTACTTTTATTTATTCCAAACGAACCGGAACCCCGGCGGCAGCCAAAGAGGAACAGGTACCGGAGGAGATTGTGAAAGACCGTTTTGACCGTCTGTTACAGGTGGTGCAAGAAATAGGAGCAGAAAAAGCAGAGGCATTGACCGGAACCAGACAAAAGGTACTGGTGGAGGATGTCAATGCACAGGATGAACAGCTGGTAACCGGAAGACTGAGCAACAACTCCGTGGTTCATATCAGGGGAGGAAAAGAATTGATTGGACAGATTGTGGAAGTGACACTGGATGAGTGCAGAGGTTTCTACTACATGGGGACTTTGGTATAAAAATGAAAAAAAGATTTGGAAGAAATGATGTGATTTTTTTAGGAATTTTAGCAATCCTTCTGCTGTTCATCTGGTTTTTTGGAAGAAATACCGGGGCAGAGGGAAGCAGCGTTCAGGTTACTATAGACGGAAAAGTCTACGGAACTTATTCCTTGGAAGAAAATCAGACCATACCCATTGAACAGGAAGGAAAAACCACCAATATTTTACAGATTGAGGATGGAAAGGCAAAAATGATTTCTGCGGATTGCCCGGATCAGCTCTGTGTTCATCAGAGCAGTATTGCAAAGTCAAAGGAGACCATTGTCTGTCTTCCCAATAAGGTAGTGGTGGAAGTACAGGGCAGTGGGGACAAAAAGGATTATGATGCAGTGGTAAAATGAGGTTGCTATGAAAAATAAAGTGGCATATATGGGATTGTTTTTGTCCCTTGCACTGATATGCGGATATGTAGAAAGCCTGATTCCCTTTTATTTCGGAGTGCCGGGCGTAAAGCTGGGACTTACCAATGTGGTAATCGTAACGGTACTGTATTGTGTCGGAGCAAAGGAAGCATTTGGAATTTCCGTGCTGCGGGTCATCCTTTCGGGATTTCTCTTTGGGAATGCTTTTAGTATCCTGTATAGTCTGGCAGGAGGGATTCTTAGCTTTCTGGTGATGTATCTGCTGAAAAAGACGAAAAAATTAAAAGTGGTATCCGTAAGCGTAACAGGAGGTATCAGCCACAATATCGGGCAGCTTTTGGTTGCAGCCCTGGTGGTTTCCAATTATAATATTTTATATTACGGAACGGTTTTGATTGTGGCGGGAGCCGTGACAGGTTTTGTGATTGGAATCATTGCACAGGAGATGATTCTACGGCTGTCCAATCGGATATAGAGGTGATGATATGTATTCATATATTAAAGGTACGCTGGTAGAGGCGTCTGCCGAGGGAATTGTGGTGGACAATCAGGGCATCGGCTACGGGATTTTAGTGCCGGGGCAGGTGTTGGAGTATCTTCCGTCCATCGGGGAGGAAGTCAAGATATATACCTACCATTATGTGAGAGAGGATATGATAGCCCTCTATGGATTTTTGACCAGAGAGGATGTGAATATCTTTAAAATGCTCATCGGTGTCAGCGGTATCGGACCCAAAGGGGCATTGGCAATTCTTTCGGTAATGAGTACCGATGATTTGCGGTTTGCGATTCTGGGGGAGGATGCAAAAGCCATTGCCAGGGCTCCGGGAATCGGTGCAAAGACGGCACAGCGTTTGATTATTGAATTAAAAGATAAAATCAGTTTAGAGGACGCTTTTGAACAAAAACTTGCAAATCAAGGAAAAAAAGCAGAGAAAAGCCCTGCAACAGGGGTGAAAAATGAAGCAATTCTTGCATTAACCTCTCTGGGATACTCTCAGAGTGAGGCTTTGCAGGTGCTTTCGGGAATTGAAATCAAAGAGGATTCTGCAGTGGAGGATGTGTTAAAAGAAGCGTTGAAACAGATGGCATTTTTATAGATGAAGGAGCAGTTGGTTCATGGAAAAACGGGTAATTTCCACACAGGTACAGGAAGAAGACATCAAAATTGAAAAGAGCTTAAGACCTCAGACTTTGGAGGAATATATCGGACAGGAGAAGGCGAAGGAAAATCTGAAGGTCTATATCGAAGCGGCGAAAAACCGTGGGGAATCCTTAGACCATGTGCTGTTCTACGGACCGCCGGGCTTGGGAAAAACCACTTTAGCGGGGATTATTGCCAACGAAATGGGAGTACATATGAAGGTAACCTCCGGTCCAGCCATCGCTAAGCCGGGAGAAATGGCAGCCATACTCAGCAACTTGCAGGAGGGAGATTTGCTGTTTGTGGATGAAATCCACCGCCTTAACCGTCAGGTGGAGGAGGTTTTGTATCCGGCTATGGAGGATTATGCCATCGATATTATGATGGGAAAGGGGGCTTCTGCCCGATCCATCCGTCTGGATTTGCCCAAGTTTACCTTGGTGGGAGCCACCACCAGAGCAGGATTGCTGTCGGCACCTCTTCGGGACCGTTTCGGAGTAGTCCATCATCTGGAATTCTATACCCCGGAGGAGTTAAAGGTAATTATTCTTCACTCTGCGGCAAAGCTGGGAGTGGGCATTGACGAAGAAGGAGCCTTGGAACTTGCCAGACGTTCCAGAGGAACTCCGAGACTTGCCAATCGTCTTTTAAAACGTGTCCGGGATTTTGCGGAAGTAAAATATGACGGAAATATCAATCAGGAGGTAGCTTCTTTTGCCTTGGATTTGCTGGAAGTGGATAAGATGGGATTGGATATGAATGACCGGAATATCCTTTATACCATTATTGAAAAGTTCCACGGTGGTCCTGTGGGATTAGATACCTTAGCGGCAGCCATCGGAGAGGACGCAGGTACCATTGAGGATGTCTACGAACCATATCTGGTTAAAAACGGATTTATCAACCGCACTCCAAAGGGAAGAGTGGCAACGGATTTTGCATATCATCATTTTGGTATTGCAAAACCCCAATAAAACAAGTATAATAGGAATACAATATATAGTAGACAGGGAAGGTTCAGATACATATTGTTGAGGGAGAAGAAGATGTCGGCAAAGACAAATGCAGAAGTGATTATCGGAGGAAAAGTATATACCCTAAGCGGATTTGAGAGTGAGGAATACTTGCAGAAGGTTGCATCCTATATCAATGCCAAAATCAATGAGATTGATGAAGTGGAGGCGTTCAGACGTTTTCCCGGTGATATGAAGGCTACCTTGATAGAGCTGAATATTGCAGACGACTATTTCAAGGCAAAATCACAGGCGGACAAGCTGGAACTGGAGTTGGAGGCAAAGGAGCGGGAGATATACAATCTCAAGCATGATTTGATTTCCAATCAGGTGCAGACGGAAAGCAATACAAAGCGTTTAGAGGAACTGGAAGCAGAAAACAAAGAACTTCTGTTGAACAAAGCCAGATTGGAGGCCTCTTTGGAGGATTCTCTTTTGGGAAAGGTCAAAGCATTCGGAACATCAGATGCAGAAGAGTAAGGAGTACAAAGGACAGTCAAAATCTGTCCTTTCTTTTATCATATGAAACAATTAGAATTATTGGCACCGGCAGGCTCTTATCAGACCTTAAAAGCCGTAGCTGCGGCAGGAGCAGATGCGGTTTATGCAGGTGGAACAGACTTTGGTGCCAGAGCTTATGCGAACAATTTCACACAGGAAGAACTGTTGGAGGCAATGGACTATCTCCATATCCGGGGAAAGAAGCTGTATCTTACGGTAAATACCCTCTTGAAGGAGAGGGAGATGGAGGAACAGCTTTACGAATATCTCCTGCCCTATTATGAGCAGGGATTGGATGCGGTCATTGTGCAGGATTTCGGGGTTCTGTCCTTTGTACGACAGGCATTTCCACAGATGGATATTCACGCCAGTACCCAGATGGCGGTGACTGGGGCAGAGGGAGCCGCGTTCTTGCAGGAACAGGGTGCGAAGCGAATTGTCACAGCTCGAGAGCTTTCCTTAAAGGAGATACGGACAATCCGGGAGAAAACAGGAGTGGAGATTGAGAGCTTTGTCCATGGAGCTCTTTGCTACTGTTATTCGGGACAATGTCTTTTCAGCAGTATGTTAGGAGGAAGAAGCGGAAATCGAGGACGTTGTGCACAGCCTTGCAGACTGCCTTACGAAGTTTTGGATGAAAAGCATACCTCTTTGACAGGAGAAGCCTCCTATGTGCTGAGTCCTAAGGATTTATGTACAGTACAATTGATACCGGAGCTGGCAGAGGCAGGAATCTATTCCTTTAAGATTGAAGGACGTATGAAGCAGACGGAATATGCGGCGGGGGTCACCGCTGTCTACCGCAATTACATAGACCGCTATCTGTCTTATGGAAAAGAAGGATTTCAGGTTTCCACTAAGGACAGACAGCAGTTATTGGATTTGGGAAACCGCAGCGGTTTTACCGACGGCTATTACAAGCGGCACAACGGACCGGAGATGATTACGTTTGAAAAGCCTAATCATGCCAAAGGAAAGACAGAGCAGACCGGGGAAAGACCGCAAGAGATTTTGCAGGAAAAAATTAAGGGAAAGTTAATACTTTCCAAGGGAAAAAATGCTACACTTACAGTAAGCTGCGGCGGATACGAAGTAACGGCAACAGGAGAAATCCTTCAGGAGGCAAAGAGCAAGCCTTTGGAGGAATCGGATGTACGGAATCGGATGTACAAAACCGGAAATATGCCCTTTGTGTTTGAAGAGCTTCAGATAGAAATGGAGGATGGAATATTTCTTCCCAACGGTCAGTTAAATGCACTGCGGCGGAAAGCTTTGGGAGCATTGGAAACCAAAATGCTGGAAAAGTATCGCAGAAATGATGGTTTTTCTCCTCTTGGAACAGAAGGCAAGCAGAGGAGAAAGGAGAGAAAGCCGGAATGCAGAGTGGCTTTGGAATCCTTGGAGGGATTATCCCTTGTATGCAGCAAAGATTTTGTCACAGGCATCTGTCTGGAGGAAGGTGCTTTTTCGGAACCGGATTTCACAGAGGAATTGAGAACTGTCTGTACCGGAATACATCAGTCAGAAAAAGAATGTTATCTGATGCTGCCTTATATTTTCCGTCAGGGTACAAGCCTTCGTTATGAGCAGATGTGGCAGGAATTGTCCAAGATTCCGTTGGATGGCATGATTGTCAGAAATTACGAGGAACTGGGATTTTTAAAAAGTCATGGATATGAAGGAAGGATTCAGGCAGACAGTAATCTGTATACCTATTCCAACCGAACCCATGAAGCCTTTTGGCAGGCGGGAATTTCACAGGACACATTGCCTTTGGAACTGAATTACAAGGAATTGTTGCACAGAAACTGTGAAGAAAGCGAGATGTTGATTTACGGAAGGATACCGCTGATGATTACCGCAGGCTGTGTGGCAAAGAGTTTGGGCAGATGTCAGAAGAAAAAAAGCCGTTATTTTTTAAAAGACCGCTATGGCAAAGAATTTTCGATAAAAACCGACTGTACCAACTGTTATAATCTGATTTACAACAGTCAGCCGCTGGCTCTTTTTGGAATGGCAAAGGAAGTAAAAAAGATACATCCTGCTTCTTACCGGCTGCATTTTACCGGAGAGAATCTTAAGCAGATGGAGGAGATTTTGGAGCTATTCCGACGGGTTTATGTACAAAACCAGCCTTTCTTAAAGGATGAAATAAAATTTGAATACACCAACGGGCATATGAAGCGTGGTGTAGAGTAGGAAGATTTATGGTTCATATTATTGTAGAGGTTTCCAAATACCTGATGATTGTGCTGTTTGCACTCTATACATATGAATGTTTTGCGGTATTTCGGAGACACAAATCACAGGAACATCAAAACAGAATATTTAAAAGTCAGGCCAGATTGATGTATCTGATGCATTTGGATGCATTCTTGGTGATGCTGGCGGTTACAGAGGAATTGAAATATATAGGATTGTATCTGATACAGTTGATTCTTCTGGTGGTAATTCAGCTTTGTTATAAGATTTTTTATAAGAAAGCATCCAGACTGGTGGTCAACAATATGTGTATGCTTTTGACCATCGGATTTATCATACTGGCGAGATTGAATTTTGAGAAAGCGGTAAAACAGTGTATCATTGCAGTGATTGCCATTGGAATTACCCTCTTAGTTCCCTTTATCATTCATAAGCTGAAATTTTTCCACAAGCTGACATGGATTTATGCCATAGTGGGACTGGTGTGTCTCAGTATCGTTGCGGTGATGGGTGCCAGAAGCTACGGAGCGAAGCTGTCCTTTACCGTGGCGGGAATCACCATTCAGCCATCGGAATTTATCAAGATTGTATTTGTGTTTTTTGTGGCATCCATGCTGTATGAATCCACGGAGTTTAAGCAGGTGGTAAAGGCAACCATAGTGGCGGCACTTCATGTAATGATTCTGGTAGTGTCCAAAGATTTGGGAGCAGCCTTGATTTTCTTCACGGTTTATCTGGTAATGCTCTATGTTGCCACCAGAAAACCTTCCTATGCATTGGCGGGACTGGCAGCGGGAGCTCTGGCATCCGTTGTGGCATATAAGCTGTTTAACCATGTAAGAGTCCGGGTTATTGCGTGGCGTGACCCTTTGAGTGTTATCGACAGAGAGGGATATCAGATTTGCCAATCTCTCTTTGCCATCGGTACCGGGGGATGGTTTGGAATGGGACTTTTCCAAGGTATGCCGGATAAGATTCCGGTGGTGGAAAGTGATTTCGTATTTTCCGCCATTGCGGAGGAAATGGGAGGTGTCTTTGCTATGTGCCTGATTCTGGTCTGTGCCAGCTGTTATCTGATGTTTTTAAACATTGCCATGCAGATTAAGGATCAGTTCTATAAATTGATTGCATTGGGACTGGGAACGGTCTACGGTTTTCAGGTATTTTTGACCATAGGAGGTGTAACCAAGTTTATACCGTCTACGGGAGTGACACTTCCACTGGTAAGCTATGGCGGAAGTTCTCTGCTGAGCACCGTTATCATTTTTGCGATTATTCAGGGTCTCTATATTATGAGACAGGACGAAGAAGGAAATAAAAACCATGATGAAAAGAAGAAAAGAAAGAAAGTCAGAAGAGAAGAATCGGAAAAACCAGCCGTTGGAAACCAGCGACGCAGAAAGAAAACAGGATTCGACGAAGAAATTGAAGAACTCGACTAGGAACAGAGAATTTGCGGTAATCGCATATTCCTTTCTGGCAATTTTCATTGCTACTATGGGATATTTCGCTTATTTCCAGACCGTAAAGAGTGAGGATTTTATCAACTCTGCCTATAATGCAAGGCAGGATTCCTTTTCCAGCAGTGTCATCCGAGGAAAAATTTTAGGAGCCGAAGGAGAGGTGCTGGCAGAAACCCAAGTGGATGAGGACGGAAAGGAAACCAGAAATTATCCTTATGGAAGAGAGTTTGCCCATGTGGTGGGATATTCCACCAACGGAAAGCTGGGAATTGAATCTCAGGCAAACTTTAATTTACTGCGTTCCAATACCTTTTTCTTACAGCGGATGGTCAATGAGATTACCAATAAGAAAAATGTGGGAGACAATGTATATACCACCTTGAATGTGGATTTGCAGGAAACGGCATATGAAGCTTTGGGAGACCGGGAAGGAGCTGTGGTGGTAATGGAGCCTTCCACCGGAAGAATTCTCGCCATGGTGTCTAAACCGGATTTTGATCCTAATGAGATTGCCACGGATTGGGAGAGCATTTCCGGGGATGAGGAAAGCTCCGTACTGGTAAACCGTGCCACACAGGGATTATATCCGCCGGGGTCTACCTTTAAAATTTTTACCACCTTGGAATATATGAAGGAAAATCCGAATTACGAGGATTATTCTTTTCAATGCCGTGGAACACTGACCATAGAGGATTCAGTGATTCATTGTTTTGGAAATGAGGTACACGGAAGTGAAAATCTGGAGGAATCCTTTACCAATTCCTGTAATACATCCTTTTCCAATATCGGTGTGAGTCTGGATAAGACTTCCTATCGGAAACTCTGTGAGAGCCTTTTGTTTAACCAGAGCCTTCCGGGACCTTTTGAAACAAAAAACAGCAGCTTTGTGCTGGATAAAAATTCCACCACCATGCAGACCATGCAGACTGCCATCGGACAGGGGGAGACACTGGTGTCTCCGTACCATATGCTGCTGGTGGTTTCTGCCATCGCCAACGATGGAGTACTGATGAATCCATATGTGGTGGATCACACGGAAAATGCCGACGGAACCGTAGTCAAAGAGTATGAAAATTCGGAATACGGAAAGCTATTGTCCAAAAGTCAGGCACAGATTATGCAGGAATATATGAAGCAGGTAGTCAATGACGGAACCGCCAGTGCCTTAAAAGGTCAGAGCTATACGGCAGCCGGAAAAACAGGTTCTGCGGAGATTAACAGTAACCGTGACAGCCATGCGTGGTTTGTAGGATATGCCTCCAAGGAAGATTCGGGAAAACCGGATATTGCCATTGCGGTTATTGTAGAAGGAGCCGGTACCGGAGGCAAGTATGCGGCACCGGTGGCAAAGCAGGTATTTGACACTTACTATGGTCAGTAAAAAAAGCGAAAACTATGGATGGGTTTTGTTGCAAGATTATAAAAAAAAGGTTATACTAGAACTAAGTTAAATAACCACATCAGGAGGGATTGCTATGATAGAGGCAACAAGTTGTGGTGGTGTGGTAATCTTTCGCGGAAAAATATTGGTCTTATATAAGAATTATAAGAACAAATATGAAGGATGGGTTTTACCAAAGGGAACCGTAGAACCCGGCGAAGAGTATAAGGATACGGCTATAAGAGAAGTCAGGGAAGAAACAGGCGTAGATGCGAACATAATTAAATATGTTGGGAAAAGTCAATATACTTTTACTGTACCGGAAGATACCGTAGAAAAAAGTGTTCACTGGTATTTGATGATGGCGGACAGTTATTACAGCAAACCACAACGAGAAGAATATTTTGTCGATTCCGGATATTACAAGTTTCACGAGGCTTATCATCTTTTGAAATTTGCAAATGAAAAGCAGATTTTGGAGAAGGCGTACAATGAATATTTGGATTTAAAGAAAAGTAATTTATGGGGCAATCGGAAATATTTTTAGAAGAAAAGCAGTTTGTAAGAACTGCTTTTCTTTACAGGAGAAGACAGTAAGGAGTTCCTATGATTTGGTATGATGCATTATATTTATCAGAAAATATAGAGCAGAAGGCAGATAAGATAAAATGGAAAATTCAGCACAATGCAGGTATGTTGAATATGTATGTGATTGCTTTGGCGGCAAATTCAGAAAATCTGTTGGAAATCATCAGTACCAAGGAGCTGATGCAGAGATACTATCCCAAGAAGCAGTTGGTAATAGTAGGTATGGCAAAGGGATATGAGGAGGCTGTGGAAATCGCAGCGACCATCGTAGTGGAAACCATGAATGAATTGGGAAACACCGATATCAGAACCTATTTAAAAAAGAAGAAAAGCGAAGAGAAACGGAGCAGTAACACATGACGATACTCTTAACCATATTAAAGGTCATCGGAATCATTCTGCTGGTGCTTCTGGCAGTAATACTTGCCCTGTTGCTGTTAGTACTGTTTTTCCCTGTAACCTATGGGGTAAGGGGAGAGTTGGAAGAGGAAATCAGGATACGGGGAAAGGTTTCCTGGCTGTTTTCATTGATTGCTCTCAGGTTTGAGGTCATAAACAAGGAAGCCCATGTTCAAATGTCGATTCTGGGTATCTTCAAAAAGAATATTTTTCCAGCAGAGGAACATCCGAAACCTAAGAAAAAAAGCAGGAAGAAGGATGAACAAGAAGAGCCTTCAGAAGAGACAACAGCTTCTATACAGGCTGCGGAGATTCCTGTAGAGCAGGATTTACAGCAAGAGACTTCAGAACAGCAGAAAGAACAGCAAAAGGAATCCGAACAGCAGGAACAGCGGCAAAACAGAAGCCGGAAAAAAAAGGATGGAAAATCCTTGAAAAAATATCTTCCATGGAATATCATTAGAACATGGATACAAAAGATGAAAGCATTCTTTTTTTCTTTAAAAAAGAATTTTTCCAACATAAAAAAGAATCTTTCGGATGAAACTAATAAAAAGGCGGCAGGAAAACTATTCAAAGAGTTGAAGTCCATCCTGCGGCATGTGGGGCCAAGAAGAGGACGAGCCGATTTGTCCTATAGTACGGGAGACCCGGCAACCACCGGACAGTTTACGGGAATTTTAAGTATGATGCCTTTGATGTATAAGAAGGGTATCTGTGTAAGACCGGATTTTACAGCCGAGCATTTTTACGTGAGAGGAACATTTCGGATAAACGGACATATACAGTTGTTTCGGTTCTTAGGAACCGCAATCAGATTATACAGAGACAAAGATGTGAAAGCATTAATCAGAAAATTCAAATAGGAGGGTTACTATGGCAGATAACAGTTTCAGTTCAACCGTGGAATCATTATTTAAAGGAATGGACAGCTTCATTACCACAAAGACCGTGGTGGGAGATGCCATCCATATTGGAGACACCATTATTTTACCGTTGGTAGATGTCTCCTTCGGAGTAGGAGCAGGTGCTTTTTCCGAAGATAAGAAGAATAACGGCGGCGGCGGTATGGGAGGTAAGATTACCCCTAGTGCCGTTTTGGTAATCCAGAATGGAACCACCAAGCTGGTGAATGTTAAGAATCAGGACGGCATTACCAAGATTTTAGATATGGTACCGGACTTTGTAAACAAGTTTACATCCAAGGATAAGGAGCCGACCGAAGGAGAAAAGGCGGCTGCAAAAGAAATGGAAGATATTTTGTCCGATTCCGTAAACCAATAGAGACTATTTTAAGAGAAAAAGCATATATTATAGTAATATATGCTTTTTTTGGTGTCCGGATATGAAAAGAGTTTGCGGTTTCGGTTTGTTCTGCTTTGCACTTGGAATGCTGGTGATGCAGTTTTTGTCAAATGAAGTGGTGGGATTTCTGATTATTTTTCTCTGTCTCATCGTGGGATACAATCTTTTTTGCTGTAAGTGAAGTTTGAGGTATTATTATTCAAACCAGGCTTGCCGCAACAAAAAAGAGGCTGTCCTACTGGACAACCTCTGAAGTTTCAAGACTAAGCTCTTTCCACTTTACCGGATCTCAAACAAGAAGTACATACATATAATCTCTTTGGTGTACCATTTACTTTACATTTTACAGATTTGATGTTTGATTTCCACATTCTATTAGATTTTCTATGAGAATGACTCACGTTGTTACCGAAATGAGCACCTTTTCCACATACTGCACATTTTGCCATGTCATTGCACCTCCTTGCAAATATCCTAAGTTCGCACGATTAGCGAACCCACAACAATGATATTCTATCAGATACAGGGGGATATTGCAAGGAAAAAATAAGCCTTTTCTCAAAAAAATATAAAAAACCAAAAGAAAAGGTTTCTTTTTCCTATAAAAACGGTTATAATAGACCAGAATATAAACGTAGTATATTTATAAACTCATTATATGGAGGGATATAGATGAAAGGAACCATGGAAACCCAGTTGGGTAAAATCATCATTGATACCGATGTAATTGCCACCTATGCAGGCTCCGTTGCGGTAGAGTGTTTCGGCATTGTAGGAATGGCAGCTGTGAATATGAAGGATGGTCTGGTAAAGCTTTTAAAAAAGGATTATCTGAACCACGGAATCAATGTGACCTTGGATGAAGAAAATAAGATTACCATTGATTTTCATATGATTATTTCTTATGGAGTAAGTATCATTACTGTCTCCGAAAATCTGATGGAGACCGTAAAATATAAGGTAGAGGAATTTACAGGAATGCAGATTGATAAAATCAACATTTTCGTTGAGGGTGTCCGTGTAATTGATTAAGGAGGATAAGAAATTGGAAATCAATACGATAGATGCGTCTCTCATGGCTAAAATGTTTTTGGCTGGTGCTAAGAACTTAGAAGCAAAGAAAGAGTGGATTAATGAATTAAATGTTTTTCCGGTACCGGATGGAGATACCGGAACCAATATGAGTATGACCATTATGGCAGCGGCAAAGGAAGTAAGTGCTCTGGAGAATCCGAATATGAAGACTCTGGGCAAGGCTATTTCTTCCGGTTCCCTGCGTGGAGCAAGAGGTAACTCCGGTGTTATTCTCTCACAGCTTTTACGAGGCTTTACCAAGGGAATTTCAGAATATGAGGAACTGGATGTGCTGATTCTCAGTGAAGCACTCCAGAAGGCTGTGGATACGGCGTATAAAGCAGTTATGAAACCAAAAGAGGGAACGATTCTCACCGTTGCAAAGGCCGGTGCCCATCGTGGAATGGAACTGGCAGAGGAGACCGATGATGTTCTTTATTTTGTGGAAGAGGTCATCAAGGCGGCAGACCGTATGCTGCAAAAGACTCCGGACATGCTGCCGGTATTAAAACAGGCAGGCGTGGTGGATTCCGGCGGACAGGGTCTGGTTGAGGTCTTAAAAGGCGGATATGATGCATTATGCGGAAAAGAAATTGATTATACCATCGAAGGTGCACCGGCTGTTTCCGGTGTAACAAAGATTACTCCTCAGGCAGAGGCAGATATCAAATTCGGTTATTGTACAGAATTTATCATCATGTTAAATCAGCCGATGACAGATAAACAGGAGATGGATTTTAAAGCATATTTGGAGTCCATCGGAGATTCTATCGTAGTGGTTGCCGATGATGAGATTACCAAGGTTCATGTACATACCAATGATCCGGGACTGGCAATTCAGCGGGCATTGACGTATGGAGCCTTGAGCCGTATGAAAATCGACAATATGCGGGAAGAGCATCAGGAGAAGCTGATTAAAGATGCTGAGAAGCTGGCGGAGCAGCAGAAAGCAGAAGAGGAAGAGGTGCCGCAGGAACGCAAAGAAAACGGTTTTATCTCCGTTTCCATCGGAGAAGGATTAAATGAGATTTTCAAGGGACTGGGTGTGGACTATCTGATTGAAGGCGGTCAGACCATGAATCCGAGTACCGAGGATGTATTAGAAGCCGTAGACCATGTGAATGCAGACAATATCTTTATCTTCCCGAATAATAAGAATATTATTTTGGCTGCAAATCAGGCAGCATCTTTGGTGGAAGATAAGAATATTATTGTAATTCCAACCAAAACCATTCCTCAGGGAATTACCGCATTGATTAATTTTATGCCGGAAAAAACCCCGGAAGAGAATGAAGAGAATATGAAAGAAGAGATTGCCAATGTAAAAACCGGACAGATTACCTATGCAGTTCGGGATACCGTGATTGACGATAAAGAAATCAAATGCGGCGATTACATGGGAATTGGTGATAAAACCATCCTTTCCGTAGGCGGTGACAGAGATGACACCTTAAAGGACATGATTGCACAGTTGATGGATGAAGATGCAGCAATCATCAGCCTTTATTACGGAGAAGAGGTCACAGAGGAAGAAGCGGAAGAGATAGGTGCATATCTGGAAGAAACCTATCCGGATGTGGATGTGGAAGTAGAGTTCGGCGGTCAGCCAATCTACTATTATATTATTTCCGTGGAATAGGAGAATAGATGAACTTAGATTCAAGCATTCGTGAATTAAAGGGAATCGGCAGTAAAACAGAAGAATTATTTCAAAATTTAGGAGTATACACGATTCGTGATATACTCCTAAATTTTCCCCGAGAATATCACAGATATGAACAACCAAAAAAAATTGCAGAATTAAAGGACGGCGAAGCTGCGGCAGTACAGTGCAGGATATTAAAGACGCCTTTGGTGCGAAGAGGCGGAAGGATGGCAATTACCACCACAACGGTGTCGGATGAGACCGGAACCCTCGCCTGTGTCTGGTTTCGTATGCCCTACTTAAAGAAAACCTTAAAACCGGGGACTTCCTATGTCTTTTATGGCAATATCAAAGATAAAAAGGGAGTTCTCACCATGGAACAGCCCCGAATTTATCATATTGACCAGTATCGCCTCCTTACAGAGGGATTGCAGCCGGTGTATGCGTTGACAAAGGGACTGTCCAACCATGCCTTTGGAAAGGCGGTAGGACAGGCATTGGAACTTTCCTATCTTCTGGAGGAATATTTACCGGAAGATTTAAGAAAAAAACGCGGACTTATGGAATATCAAGAGGCGGTAAGACAGCTTCATTTCCCGGAAAAAGAGCATTCGCTGGTTCGGGCAAGGAACCGTCTTGCCTATGATGATTTCTTTCAGTTTATTCTGATGATGCAGATGTCAAAAGAGCAGCGGAGTACCCAGAAAAATGAGTTTTCTTTTGGAACCACGGAATATGTAGAGTCTGTCATTGCAAAGATTCCGTATACATTGACCAATGCCCAAAAAAAAGCTGTGTCAGAAATCGGAAGGGATATGAGAAGCGGTTTTGTGATGCAGAGGCTTTTACAGGGAGATGTGGGTTCGGGAAAGACCATTGTGGCATTTTTGGCAATGGCAGATGCTGCCCATAGCGGTTATCAGTCGGCAATTATGGTGCCTACAGAGGTTTTGGCGAGACAGCATTATGAGAGCTTTTCACAGATGTGCCGGGATTATGGTGTGGAGGCTCCGGTGATTCTATTGACCGGTTCCCTTACGGCAAAGCAGAAGCGGGAGGCCTATGAGAAAATGCAGATATATCCAAACGCCATGATTGTAGGAACTCACGCCTTGATACAGGAGAAAGCGGTCTATGATAATCTGGCATTGGTCATTACCGATGAACAGCACCGTTTTGGTGTACGGCAGAGGGAAACTCTGGGGAAAAAGGGAACACATCCCCATATTCTGGTAATGAGTGCCACACCGATTCCAAGGACTTTGGCCATTATTCTCTACGGAGATTTGGATATTTCCGTTATGGATGAGCTTCCGGCAAAAAGACTTCCTATAAAAAACTGCGTGGTGGGAACGGAATTTCGCCCGAAAGCCTACCAGTTTATCCGAGAGCAGGTGCAGGCAGGTCACCAGGCATATGTCATCTGTCCTCTGGTGGAGGAAAGTGAGAATCTGGAGGCTGAAAATGTTATAGATTATGCAAAAATATTAAAAGAAGAGTTACCGGAGCTACAGATTGCCTTTTTACATGGGAAGATGAAGGCGGCGGAGAAAAATCAGATTATGGAGGATTTTCTGGAAAAGAGGACAGATGTACTGGTCTCCACCACAGTTATCGAGGTGGGCGTGAATGTGCCAAATGCCACGGTAATGCTGATTGAAAATGCAGAGCGGTTCGGACTGGCACAGCTTCATCAGTTAAGAGGAAGAGTGGGAAGAGGAGACGCTCAATCCTATTGTATTATGATGAATACCTCCCAATCGAAGGAATCGAAGAAAAGATTGCAGATTTTAAATGATTCTAACGATGGTTTTGCTATCGCCAGAGAGGATTTGAAGCTTCGTGGACAGGGAGATTTCTTCGGTGTACGGCAGAGTGGTGAAATGGAATTTGCCGTAGGAGATATTTTTGCAGATGCAGATATCTTACAGGAGGCGTCCGAAGACGCAAAACAGATACTTCTGGAGGATGAATATTTAGAAAGAGAAGAACATCAGGCGTTAAAACGTTATATGGAAGCCTACGGCGAAAGCTGGGCATCCCGTTTGAATTTATAAAATTTGACAGAAACCCCAATGATTTGTAGGACTATAACCGGAATGTCGGCATATACTAAGAGCGTAACAAAGGTTACAATCTACAAAAGTAAAAGAGGGGGAATTTCAAATGTCATCTAACAAAACAAATGTACCGGAAGCAAAAAGTGCAATGAATCGCTTTAAATACGAGGTAGCAAGCGAGTTAGGAGTACCTTTATCTGACGGCTACAACGGCAACTTAACTTCTAAGCAGAACGGTTCTGTGGGAGGTTATATGGTAAAGAAAATGATTGAGGCCCAGGAGCGTCAGATGGCTGGTAAATAAGCCCGAAAAGTAGAAAAAGAGAAGAGCAGGAAGAGTATTGGGAGGTGCGGATCGCCCGACGCCCGGAATGCAGACAGAATCCGAGATATCAATATCCCGGATTCTGTTTTTATTTAGCTTGCCCGCTTTGTTCTCAGAGAAAAGCTTGTTCTGGAAATAAAAAAGAAGAGCTGTCAGCTCTCCTTTAGGGTAATTCCTGAAATATCGGTTTCGCTGGTCATGGAATAGTTGGTGTAGTAAACCACGAATCCCGGAGCAGCACCGTTGGGTTTTTTGATGTTTTTCTTTTGCAGATAGTCGATTTCTACTTTGGAAGCCTCCCGTCCGCTGGAATAATAGGCTGCAAGCCTGCCGGCTTCTTCAAAGGTGGAATCCGGCAGTTCCTCATTATTTGCCCTTACAATTACATGGGAGCCGGGCATATTTTTGGCATGGAACCACCAGTCATTTCCTGTGGCAGTCTTAAAAGTCAGTTCATCGTTCTGATAATTATTTTTTCCTACAAAAATATCATAGCCATCGGAAGACACGTAGTGCAAAGGTTTGCTCTTGGCAGATTTCTGCTTCTCGTGAGAACGTTTTTTGATATAGCCGTAGGAAATCAGTTCTTCCTTAATCTGACTTAAATCGGAATCGTTTTCTGCTAATTGCAATGCGGTTTCAATGGATTCCAAGTGGAGAATCTCTTTTTTCGTTTCTTCGATAAATTCGCTTAAAGCGGCGTCGGTACGTTTTAATTTGTTATATTTTTCAAAATATTTTTTTGCATTTTCCATAGGACTTAAAAGAGGGTCCAGAGGAATGGTAATTGTTTCATTTGTATAGTAGTTAAGTGCTTCCATACTCTTGGCACCTTCTGCAACACCATATCCGTAGGTGTTGATTAATTCGCCGTAAACCCTATACTTCTCCCGTTTCTCTGTATCCTTTAACTGTTTTTTCTGTAATTCATATTTTTTTCGGCTGCGGTCTAATGCGGTGGAAACGATTTTCCGCAGGTCGGTGGATTTCTGTCGCATATGGGTGTAGAGATTTTTTTTTGCATAATAGGTTTCCAGAACCGCTGACATGGAGGGATAGGAAACAGCTTCTAAATCGCCGTATTGTTTTAAAGGAAAGGCAGAAAATTCAATGGGCTCTTTTCCTTTCATAATGATATTAGGAGCAAAACGATGTTCCTTGATATCCTCCATATACCATAAAAACTGGTTGGACAGATGTAACAGTTCCTCTGAGGAATAAGAAGCAACCGGTGCATCCCCGTCCAGACTGGCACGATAACAGATTTCTTCTGCACTCAAAGGACTGATGCCGGTATAAGAGGTATAAATTGCCTTGGCAAGGGTCTTAGGCTGAACGCTGATACAAGAAAGAAAATCTTCACCGGTTTCAGTAAGCGGGTTCCGTTTTTCCTGTGTTTTTGGGATGAAATAAGTACGTCCCGGCAGCACCTCCCGGACAGAGCTGACCTGTGCAGAGATGTGCTTGATACTGTCAATAATCATATCTTTATCGTCACAGAAAATAATATTGCTGTGTTTCCCCATAATTTCCACAATCAGAGATTTGGTGCATAAATCTCCCAGTTCATTTAGATGTTCAATCTCAAATCGGATGATACGTTCCATTTCCGGTTGGGTAATACGGACGATTCTGCCGTTGGCGATATGTTTCCGAAGAAGCATACAGAAGTTGGGAGCGTTCATAGGACTTGGTTTGTTCTTATCCGTGAGATAAATCAGCGGGAGAGAAGCAGAGGCTGAGAGCAACAGTCTGGTCTGTCCTATTTCACCGCCTTTTATAGTCAGCAAAAGCTCATCGTTTTCCGGTTGAGCAATCTTTGCAATTCTTCCGTTTAAAATGGTAGTATTCAGTTCATGTATGATATTTGCAATGGTAATTCCGTCAAAAGCCATAGCTACCTCCAAATTTCATTCGTATTTATCTATTTAGTGTAAGCTGAAAAAACGATGGCTGTCAATCTTTTTTCAAAACCCAGAAAAAAAGTGACAAAATATGGTGTTTTCAGATTTTTTGGACAGATTCAAAATTGTGCAAAATACACAAAAATGAGGCAAAAAAAACACCGTTACAGAAACGAAAATGTGCAAAGAAATTCAGCATTGTTAACAAAAAATGGGAGAAATGGAAAAAAGTATTTGAATAATATTTACAGAAAAAAAGCGAGATGATAAAATTGAAGAGCTAGTCTATGACTACAATTACAGGATAAGGAGAAGGACACATATGAAACAAAAGATTGTAGGAATTGTTGCAGCTTGTGCCTGCGTATTTATGTTTGTGGCAGGCGGTGTTGGCTTTTGGGAGATTCAAAAAGAAGCAAAAGACAAACAGGCGGAAAAAGAAGCAACACTGGAGCAGCTTGATACTCTGAAAGCAGGTGTAGAGAAACTGGAAGAGAATCGTCCGGCATATGAGGAAGGTCTTGTGGCCTATGAGACCGGTCTGGCACAGTACGAAGCCGGAAAAGCAGAGTACGAAAAAGGAAAGCAGGATCTGGCAGCCGGCAAACAGGAATATGAAGCCGGAAAGAAAACACTTGCAGCCGGAAAAGCAGAGTATGAAAAAGGAAAGCAGGATCTAGCAGCCGGAAAAGCGGAGTATGCGAAAGGACAGCAGGATTTAGCGGCAGGAAAGGCGGAGTATGCGAAAGGACAGCAGGATTATGAAACAGGTCTTGCTACATACAATGCGGCAATTGCCAATAAAGATGCACTGATTCAGCAGCAGACTGCGGCACAGATGGGAACTCCGGAAGTGCAGGCATTGGTTGCTCAGAATATGCCGGCTGGTGTGAAACTGGCAGCCTTAAAAGCTATGGGCTTTTCTGATGAGCAGATTGCACAGATAAGTGCAGGTCAAATGACTCTGAATGCAACTCAGCAGGCAACACTTGCAGGTACAATTAACGCAATTCAGTCCAATCCGACAACCATGGCACAAGTGGAAGCCGCAGTAACAGAAACGGTTCAGGCAGGTGTTCAGGAAAAGGTTACAGCAGCGGTAGATGAAAAAATTGCATCTTCCAAACAGGAATTGGATGCCGGCAAAGCAAAACTGGATGCGGCTGCAGTGACTATCGCAGCAGGCGAACAGAAACTGGCGGCAGCAGAGAAGGAAATCACAACAGGCGAACAGAAATTGGCAGCAGCAGAGAAAGAAATCGCAGCAGGCGAGAAAAAACTGGCAGATGCAGAAACTGAAATCGCGGCAGGTGAGAAGAAACTGGCAGATGCAGAGGTACAGTTAGCAGATGCAGAAGTACAGTTAGCAGACGGAAAAGCACAGTTAGAAGTCTTCGAAGAAGGACAGGCACAGGTTGACGCAGGATATGCCACTGTTTTGAAAAACGAAAAGATAGCGGCAAAGGTTGACGGAGGAATGGAAATTCTGGACGCAGCTTATGAAGTAGTGGATGAGGAAACTGTTGCAACCACAGACCGTTTGATGGGAAGAGCAACCTATCTTGGAATCGCAATGGCAGCAGCTTTGATTGTATTAATCGGAGTAGCAGTTGTTTGGTTCAACAAACGTGCTGTTGTAATTGCAGCAATCGCACTTGTGGCAGCCATCGTTGCCAATGTACACGGATTAACCCGTACATACCATGAGCATGAATTGCAGATGGCAGCAATGATTGTTTTAGCAGTAATGGCAGCTATTTTTACAGGTGTTTGTGCTATGAAAAAGAAAGAGATTGAGACTGCATAAGAAAATTGCACTCAGAATACCGCAGCATAGGCTGCGGTATTTTTCTTTTATTTGACGAACACGGAGATTTAGACTATAATAAAGTATCTATGCATGCGGGTATTTTAGGAGATAGAGACATGCATGGACAATACATATTCAGGAGGCTTTTATGATTAAGAGTATGACCGGCTTTGGCCGGGCGGAGGTCATGGAGGGAAACCGTAAATTCACGGTGGAGATGAAATCCGTAAATCATCGTTATTTGGACATCAATATTAAGATGCCAAAGAAAATCAGCTTTTTTGAAAGTGCTGTCCGCAATCTGTTGAAAGAATACATTCAGAGGGGAAAGGTGGATGTATTTATCACTTATGAGGATTACAATGAGGACAATTTTTCCCTGAAATACAACGAAGAAGCTGCAAAAGAATATCTGGGATATTTACAGAAAATGTCTGAGACTTTCGGATTGGAAAATGATGTGAAGGTCAGCACTCTTTCCAGATATCCAGAGGTTCTTACTTTGGAAGAGCAGAGTGTGGACGAAAAAGAGCTTTGGGCGATCTTAGAGAAAGCATTGTGGGCAGCAAGCCGGCAGTTTGTGGAGAGCCGTATTACCGAGGGAGAGAATTTACAGAAGGATTTGATAGGAAAGCTGGAGACCATGCTTACCTATGTGGATTTTATCGAAGAACGTTCCCCACAGATATTAAAGGAATACCGGGCTCGTTTGGAGGCAAAGGTAGCAGAACTTTTGGCGGATACGCAGTTGGATGAAAACCGCATTGCCGCAGAGGTGACAATATTTGCCGATAAGATTTGTGTGGATGAAGAGACGGTTCGGCTGCGAAGCCACGTGGAGGCTACCAAAAACACACTGTCAGAGGGTGGCAGCGTAGGAAGAAAATTAGACTTTATCGCACAGGAGATGAACCGGGAGGCAAATACCATTTTGTCCAAGGCAAATGATTTGGCAATTTCCGATACGGGAATCAATTTAAAAACCGACATAGAAAAGGTTCGGGAACAGATACAAAATATAGAGTAGTAATAAGGAAGTCAGTATGAATTTAGAAAAAAAAGGAATTTTAATTGTGGTTTCCGGTTTTTCCGGTGCGGGAAAAGGAACCCTGATGAAGGAGTTGCTGAAAAAGTATCCGGATGACTATGCTCTTTCCATATCGGCAACCAGCCGTAAACCAAGGGAAGGAGAGCAGGAAGGGGTAGAATATTTCTTCAAAACCCGGGAAGAATTTGAGAAGATGATTGAAGGGGAGGAATTGGTAGAATATGCCCAGTATGTGGGAAATTACTACGGAACCCCTAAAGCATATGTAGAGGAACAGTTAGAAGCCGGAAAAGATGTAATTCTGGAGATTGAGATACAGGGAGCTTTGAAGATTAAAGAAAAATTCCCGCAGACGGTTCTGATGTTTGTGACACCGCCATCGGCAGAAGAGTTGAAAAATCGGTTGGTGGAAAGAGGAACCGAGGATATGGAGACCATTGAAAGGCGTTTGTCCCGTGCTGTGGAAGAGGCAGAGGGAATTGAAGCTTACGACTATCTGGTGGTAAATGATATTTTAGAGATATGTGTGGAGGAAATGCATCAGATTATTTCCAATGAACATACAAGAATTAGTCGGAATCTTCCGGCAATTGAACAAATGAGAGAAGAATTAAAAGGATTTTCGAAAGGAGAATAAAATATGATACATCCATCTTATGTAGATTTAATGAAGGTAGTAAACAGTGACGTAGAAATCGGGGAGGAACCGGTGGTAAACAGCCGTTACTCCATCGTAATTGCAGCATCCAAACGTGCAAGACAGATTATTGCAGGGGATGAGCCGATGCTGGAAGGCTGCGAAGGAAAGAAACCGTTGTCCATTGCCGTACAGGAGCTGTACGAAGGCAAAGTAAAAATCGTCGGGGAAGAGACCGAAGAGGATACGGAAGAATAATGTTACACAGGATGTCCGCTTAGATGAAAGGAAGGGCATCCTTTGTGAATTTTTTGGAGGAACCATGAAACTTCTATTTATATCGCTGGGATGTGATAAAAACCTTGTGGATACCGAGTATATGCTGGGAATGCTGGCAGGGGAAGGTCACTCTTTTACCGATGATGAGACAGAAGCAGATATCATTATCATCAATACCTGTTGCTTTATCAATGACGCAAAGGAAGAGAGTATCAATACCATTTTGGAAATGGCAGAATATCGAAAGAGCGGAAGCTGTAAGGCTCTGATTGTCACCGGATGTCTGGCACAGAGATACCAAAAAGAGATAGAGGAGGAGATTCCTCAGGTGGATGCCATTTTGGGAACCAATTCCTATGATGCTATCACAGAGGCGGTAGAACGGGTATTACAGGGAGAACATTACGAAAACTTTAAAACTTTAGAAGGGCTTCCGACCCTTCACACCAAGAGAAATCTTACCACCGGCGGGCATTACGCTTATCTGAAAATAGCTGAGGGTTGTAATAAGCACTGTACCTACTGCATCATTCCGAAAATCAGAGGAAATTATCGGAGTGTGCCTATGGAGGAACTGATTGCTTCGGCAAAGGAACTGGTGGATTCCGGGGTAAAAGAATTGATTCTAGTGGCACAGGAAACTACCCTTTACGGGATAGATTTGTATGGGGAAAAATCTCTGCACAGATTGTTGGACGAACTGAATAAGCTTCCGGGATTGTACTGGATTCGGATTCTCTACTGCTATCCGGAAGAGATTGACGATGCATTGATTGCATCTATTAAGAGAAATGAAAAGGTCTGTCATTATCTGGATATGCCGATTCAGCATGCCAATGACAGGATTTTAAAGCGGATGGGAAGAAAGACCAGCCGGAAGGATTTAGAAAACATCATAGAAAAGCTGCGAAGAGAGATACCGGACATTGCTCTCAGGACCACGCTGATTTGTGGGTTTCCAGGAGAGATGCAGGAAGAGCATGAAGAAGTGATGAGATTCATCAACGAGATGGAATTTGACCGTCTGGGAGCCTTTGCTTATTCCCCGGAGGAAAACACACCGGCTGCGGAATTTCCGGAACAGGTGCCGGAGGAATGTAAGGAAGAATGGCAGGCAGAAACGATGGAACTTCAGGAAGAAATCATTATGGATTTGAATGAGGAGATGATAGGAAAAGAACTCTACTGCATGATTGAAGGTCAGGTTTCCGGAGAGAATACCTATGTAGGGAGAACTTACCGGGATGCCCCGGATGTAGACGGCTATCTCTTTGTGGATACAGACCAGCAACTGATGAGCGGGGACTTTGTAAAGGTCAAAGTAACCGGAGCATATGAATATGATTTGATAGGAGAGATAATATGAATTTACCAAACAAATTGACGATTTTTCGTGTAATCTTAATTCCATTTTTTGTGTTTTTCTTATTGGCACCTTATTTTCCGGGATATGGAAAATACATTGCCGTTGCAATTTTTATCGTAGCCAGCCTTACGGATTTGGCAGACGGCAAGATTGCCAGAAAGTATAATCTGGTTACAAACTTCGGAAAGTTTATGGATCCATTAGCAGATAAGCTGTTGGTCTGCTCCGCTATGATTTGTCTGGTGGAGACCAAGAAGCTGGCAGCTTGGATTGTTATCATTATCATTGCAAGAGAGTTTATTATCAGCGGATTTCGTCTGGTGGCATCGGACAACGGTGTGGTTATCGCAGCCAGCTATTGGGGCAAATTCAAAACCACCTTTCAGATGTTGATGATTATTGCTTTGATTTTGGATTTCTCAAACAAGTATTTCCAGATACTTTCCACAGTGTTAGTATATGTGGCATTGATTTTGACTGTGGTATCTTTGATTGATTATATCGTAAAAAATAAAAATGTATTAAAAGAGCAGAAATAATGAAAACAGAAACTATTGAAGAGAGAATCGTAACTGAGTTAATTGATAGACAGTTAACCGTTACAACGGCAGAGTCCTGTACCGGAGGACTTCTGGGAGCTACACTGGTCAATGTACCGGGGGTATCCGAGGTCTATAAGGAGGGCTATATTACTTATTCCGATGAGGCAAAGGAAAAGCTTTTGGGAGTATCCGCAGAGACCATTTTTAACTACGGAGTGGTCAGTGAACAGACTGCCAAAGAAATGGCAATGGGAGCTGCCCGGACAGCAGAAGCAGATATCGCACTTTCCACAACGGGAGTGGCAGGACCGGATGGAGGAAGTGCAGAACATCCGGTGGGCGAGGTATACATCGGCTGTTATTACAGGGGAAAAACCGTGGGAATCCGTTTCCTTGGAAAGGGAGACCGTATGGCGGTCCGAACCCAAGCCGTATATCGGGCTTTGGAATTATTGGAAGAAACCATGAGACAGGAGGAAACGGCATGAGAATTATTGCGGGAACAGCAAGAAGTCTGCCGCTGAAAACCTTGGAGGGACGGGATGTCCGTCCCACCACAGACCGTATTAAGGAGACATTGTTTAATGTTATCCAGAGGGAAATTCCGGGAAGTCGGTTTCTGGATTTATTTGCAGGAAGCGGCGGTATCGGCTTAGAGGCAATCAGCCGTGGAGCCAAAACAGCGGTCTTTGTGGAGCAGAATAAGAAGGCGGCGGAGTGCATCGAAGAGAATATTCGGTTTACCAAATTTACGGAGCAGAGCCGATTGCTAAAAATGGATGTTCTGTCGGCACTGAGGACTCTGGAAGGCAAGGAGAATTTTGATGTGGTCTTTATGGATCCGCCTTATGGACAGCTATTGGAAAAAGAAGTGCTGACCTATCTGGCAGATTCAAAGCTGATAGATGAAGATACTCTGATTATCGTAGAGGCATCGGATGAAACGGATTTTTCATATCTGGAGGAAATGGGGTATTCCACAGATAAGATAAAAAAATATAAGACCAATATGCATCTGTTTTTACACAGAAGAAAAAAATAAGGGGAAATATAAAAGATGAAGAGAGCAATTTATCCGGGAAGCTTTGATCCGGTTACCAACGGTCATGTAGATATGATTCACCGGTCAGCGAAAATCGTAGATGAATTAATTGTAGGGGTTTTAAACAATAGTGCAAAAAAATCGTTGTTTTCGGTTGAGGAACGTGTTAGTATGTTAACAGAGTTAACAAAAGATTTGCCAAATGTCAAAGTAACTTCCTTTGACGGTCTTTTGGTGGATTACATGCGTGAAATTGATGCAAATATTATTATCCGCGGACTGCGTGCGGTCACGGATTTTGAGTATGAGCTGCAGATTGCACAGACCAATCATATTGAAAATACTGAGATAGAGACGGTGTTTTTGACCACCAATTTACAGTATTCTTATCTGAGTTCCACAATTGTCAAGGAGTTTGCCTCCTATGGCGGTGACATCAGCAAATTTGTACCGGAACAGTTTGTGGAACGGATTTATGAAAAATATAATATCAAGAAACAGGGGTGAGACCATGAGCAGTAAAATTGAACAGATTATTGATGAAATTGAAGATTATATTGACAGTTGTAAACCTCATACTTTTTCCAGTTCCAAAATCGTAGTCAACAGAGATGAGATTGATGAGCTTATTACAGAACTTCGGATGAAGACGCCGGAGGAGATTAAGCGGTATCAGAAGATTATCAGCAATCAGGAGGCGATTCTGGCAGATGCTAAGGCAAAGGCAGATGCGATTATTGCCCAGGCACAGATTAAGACGGACGAGCTGGTAAGTGAGCATCAGATTATGCAGCAGGCATATGCACAGGCAAACGAAGTGGTCATGATTGCCACAAAACAGGCACAGGAGATTTTGGACAATGCCACAAATGATGCAAACAACATCCGTATGGGAGCCATCTCCTATACCGATGGTATGCTGAAGAATTTAGAGGAAAGCATTACTCATGCCATTGACACTTCCAAGGCAAGAAGCGACAGTCTGTTGAATACCTTGCAGGGATTTTTGGATGTGGTTATCGCAAATCGTGCAGAACTGGCACCGGAGCAGGTGATTGCAGAGCCGGAGGAAACCAAAGAAGAGCCAAAGGCACAGGAGTCTCAGGAAGAATCAGAGCCGGAAGTAACGGCAGATTTACTTTAGACATTTTCTTAGAAATGCGGGAGAATTGACAAGAACACCAGACTGAGAAGAAAAGTTCCCAGTGCGTAAAGGCATTTATCCCGCAGATAACCCTGTATGGAGAGAGAGGTATTGGAAATCATGGAGCTGGTCTGAGCCAGTCCGCAGAGTCCGCCAAAGGCGGTAAAGGTATTTCCCAATAGGAACAGCAGCTCTCTGGAAAGACCGCAGCTGCCCAGATAGGAGATTCCATTGGTAATTTCCAGAATACCGTTTACAAAGAGACAGACTTTTGGACAAAAAGGCTGTAACAGTTTTAAAGGTTCGCAGAGAATCGAAAACAGTACAATATACCCGCAGAGTTTCAGCAGGGTTTCAAAACCGTTCATAATACCGGCATCAATGATTTTAAAAGTAATTTGAGATCTTGGTGCCTCATTTTTTGGAAAATTTTCCTTGGTATTTATTCGGCGGAAACGAAGGGCACCGAACAGCAGGGCAGGAAGATAGATACAGAGCAAAGCGGGAATCATATAAGAATCATCTCCGATGGTCTGATGTACCATATATCCGGTGATAAACACGGGACTGATGTTGTTGCACATGGAAAGCAGGATGTCAGCTTCGCTGCGGCTAATCTTTTTCCCGTCAAAAAGCTGCGATACAATGTTGCTGCCCAATGGGAATCCAAAGAGAAATCCCGCAAGAATAGGATAGACACCGTTGGGAGAAACGGGAATCAGCTTTTTGAGAAAAGGATACAGTACACCGCTGAAAAAATACAGATTATTGGAGGCTACCAGTATATAGGAGATAATGGAAAACGGCAGCAGAGCAGGAAGAACCCGCTGATACCACAGCAGGAGACCGTTTCGGACGCCTTCCATACCATGTACAGGGTCTATGAGCATAAAGCATAATATGAAGATGAAAATAAAGATAAAGTATGATTTTTTCATAGTCTAATATATTAAAAATGAAAAGAGATATGAGTCAGGAGGAGAAAAAATGAGAGTTTTAGAGGACAGAGAACCAAAAAAGGTGTTTCAGTTTTTTGAGGAGATAGCAGCCATTCCCCACGGTTCCTACCACACAAAGGAAATTAGCGATTACTGTGTGGCCTTTGCTAAGAAAAGGGAATTAGAAGTATATCAGGATGCATACAATAATGTGATAATCATCAAAGAGGCAACGGCAGGATATGAAGAGGCGGAGCCTATCATTATTCAGGGACATCTGGATATGGTCTGTGAAAAAGAAAGTGACTGCGACATTGATTTTGAAAAAGAAGGTCTGCGGCTCTATGTGGACGGAGATTTCCTAAAAGCCAGAGGAACTACCTTAGGGGGAGATGACGGAATTGCCATCGCCTATGCTCTGGCACTTTTGGATGCAGAGGATATTCCACATCCGAGACTGGAGTGTGTATTTACCGTAGATGAGGAAGTGGGAATGTTAGGAGCAGAAAAAATCGACCTGTCTATGCTGAAGGGTCACCAGATGCTCAACATTGACTCGGATGAAGAGGGATACTTCCTTACCGGATGTGCCGGAGGCGTAACGGCAGAATGTGTACTTCCGGTATCCTATGATGTGGCGGAGGGTGTTTCCTATACCCTGAAGCTTTCCGGGTTACAGGGAGGTCATTCCGGCAGCGAAATTGATAAAGAGCGGGCAAATGCCGTTGTGGAGATGGGACGTATTCTGAAAAAAGCAGAGGATTCCATAGACATGGGAATTGTCAGCTTACAGGGTGGATTGAAGGACAATGCCATTCCAAGGGAAGTCATCAGCGAAGTGCTGGTTATGGAGGAACAAAAAAAGGATTTTGAGCAGCTTTTGCAGGAGATGAATGAAACACTGCAAAAGGAATATGCTGCCAGTGACAAAGGCATTGAACTGACTTTCTGCTGTAACGGTGAGAAGCAGGCTAAGATATTAGGCTATCGTGCCCAGACAGGAGTGCTGTTTTTCCTGCGGAATATGCCAAACGGAATTCAGCATATGAGCATGGATGTTCCGGGACTGCCGGAAACCTCTCTGAATGCGGGAATTATGAAATTAGAAGAAGAACGTTTTCTGGTGTCTTTTTCCATCCGAAGCAGTGTGGCAAGCAGAAAAGAGAATCTGATGGAACGACTGGAATATCTGATGGGCTTTTTGGGCGGGGAGGTTACCTTCTCAGGAAACTATCCTGCTTGGGAGTATAAAAGAGATTCTAAAATCCGTCCTTTAGCAGCAGAAGTATACCGGGAATTATATGGAAAAGAGCCGGTCATCGAGGCTATTCATGCGGGGCTGGAGTGTGGACTTCTCTCCCAGAAAATACCGGATTTAGACTGTGTATCCTTTGGACCGGACAATTTTGACATCCATACGCCACAGGAGCGTTTGTCCATCTCCTCTACGGAGCGTGTATGGAAATTTATTTTGGAGTTTTTGAAAAGAGCGAAATAAGGTATGAATTATAAGAAATTTGCCCTTCTTTTATTCCTTATCTGCCTTATTGGGGCAGACAGCTTGGGAATAAAGACATTATTGCAGATTTCAAAAGAAAACGGTGTTCTGAAAACCTATCAGGACCCCTATGATACCATTTTAAAAGAAGTGAAATATTTTCCGGTGGCAGAATCCAAAACAGACGAGAAGAAGACGGTAACCTATTATGACAGCTTCATGCAGGAACGTACCTACGGAGGACAGCGGGGACATGAGGGCTGTGACATTATGGCGGATTACAATCACCGAGGGGTCTATCCCGTTGTCAGTGTCTGTGACGGAACCTTGGAAAAAATCGGATGGCTGCCCCAGGGAGGCTATCGTATTGGCATACGCAGCAAAAATGGTGTATATTACTATTATGCCCATATGGCAGATTACATGGAAGAATACGAAGAGGGAGATAATATTGCTGCCGGCGAAGTCATTGGCTTTGTAGGCGACACCGGATATAGTGAGATTGAGGGAACCACCGGAAATTTTGACGTACATCTTCATTTTGGAATCTATCTGGATGACCAAAATGGGGAAGAGTATCCCATCAATCCCTATCAGGTGTTACAGGAATTGGAAAAAAATAAACGGCGTCTTACATTTTAAAGCATATGATTCGATTGGATAAATATCTGGCAGATATGGGAGTGGGAACCCGCTCTCAGGTAAAACAATTTATAAAAAAGGGACAGATTCAGATAAACGGAGAGATACAGAAGCGGCCGGAGACAAAATTGGACATAGCAAAGGATAAAGTATCTTTTCAGGGAGAAGAAATTTCTTATCAGGAATATGTCTATTATATATTACACAAACCGGCAGGCTATGTATCGGCGGTTAAAGACAATCTGTATCCCACAGTGTTATCACTCATTGACAATCCCCAAGGCTTTCAACTGTTTCCGGTGGGGAGACTGGATTTGGATACGGAGGGACTTTTGTTAATTACCAATGACGGAACGCTGGCACATGAGTTGCTGAGCCCTAAAAAACATGTGGAAAAGACCTATTATGCCAGAATAGACGGCAAAATTACGGAGGAGGATCAAAGGCATTTTGCCGAAGGACTGGATATCGGAGATGAGAAAGATACGCTTCCGGCAAAACTGGAGATTCTAAAGTCCGGGGAGAAATCGGAAATTACTGTCACCATTACCGAGGGAAGATATCATCAGGTAAAGCGGATGTTTGAGGCGGTGGGGAAAAAGGTAACCTACTTAAAAAGAATTCAGATGGGAAGACTGAAACTAGAAGAAACCTTGGAACCCGGCACTTATAGAGCTTTGACGGAAGAAGAAATCAGATTGTTAAAGGAAAGATAATTATGTTAGAACAGATAAAAGCGGTTATTTTTGATTTGGATGGAACCTTGGTGGATTCCATGTGGATGTGGGAGGAGATAGATATAGAGTTTCTCTCGGCAAGAGATATTCCCATGCCCCCTACGTTGAAATACGATATAGAAGGCATCAGCTTTGCCCAGACAGCAGAATACTTTGCCAGAACCTTTGCATTAGAGGAAACGCCGGAGGAATTGATGGAGATATGGAATCAAATGGCATACGACAAATATTGTCACGAGGTTCCCTTGAAACCGGGGGCAAAAGAGTTTCTGGATTATCTGAAAGAGCAGGGAATTAAGGTGGGAATCGGCACCAGTAACTCCCAACAGTTGACCAAGGCGGCTTTGGAGGCACATGGGATTATGGAGGATATTGACTGCCTTCTGACTTCCAACGAAGTACCCAACGGAAAACCGGAACCGGACATCTATTTAAAAACAGCAGAGCGTCTGGGGGTACAGCCTCAGGAATGTCTGGTATTTGAGGATATTCCCAACGGAATGCTTGCGGCAAAGGCAGCCGGTATGAAGGTTTGTGCCGTAGAAGACGAGTTTTCCGTAGAATTGAGAGAACGGAAAAGAGCACTGGCAGATTATTATATTACCTCTTTTGCAGAGATTACAGAAGGAACCTATGAGGAATTGTGATGAATAATGGATTTTTACCGCTGTGTGCGGAGGATATGAAAGAACGGGGAATAGAACAATTTGATTTTGTCTATGTGATAGGGGATGCATATGTGGATCATCCCTCCTTTGGACATGCCATCATCAGCCGTGTGCTGGAGGCAAACGGATATCAGGTGGGGATTATTTCACAGCCTGATTGGAAGGATAAAGAGAGTATTTCCATATACGGTGAGCCACGTTTGGGCTTTTTGGTAGCGGCAGGAAATATGGATTCTATGGTAAATCACTATACCGTATCCAAAAAACCCCGGGCAACGGATGCCTTTACTCCGGGCGGTGTCATGGGAAAGCGTCCGGACTATGCCACAATTACCTATTGTAATCTCATACGGCAGACCTATAAAAAAACACCGATTATCATTGGAGGAATTGAGGCCAGTCTGCGGCGGCTGGCACACTATGACTACTGGTCCAATTCTCTAAAACGTTCCATTTTGTTGGACTCCGGGGCAGACCTGCTGCTGTATGGCATGGGAGAGCGGAGCATTGTGGAGGTTGCCGATGCTCTAAACAGCGGTATTGCCGTGAAAGATATTACATTTATTGATGGAACTGTTTATAAAACAAGAAAAAAAGAAGATATTTATGACACAATTTTTTTGCCGGATTACAGAGAATTGAAAGAGGATAAGAAAAATTACGCCAAAAGCTTTTATACCCAATATATGAACACGGATCCCTTTGTGGCAAAAAGGCTGGCAGAAAGCTATGACGGAAAAACCTTTGTGGTGCAGAATCCACCTGCCAAACCTTTAAGTACGCAGGAGATGGATCGGGTGTATGCATTGCCATATATGAGAACCTACCATCCCTCTTATGAGGAATTGGGAGGAGTTCCTGCTATTTCTGAGGTGAAATTCAGTCTGGTCAGCAACCGGGGATGTTTCGGAGGCTGCAGCTTCTGTGCCTTGACCTTTCATCAGGGACGTATCATACAGACCAGAAGCCATGAATCTATTCTCCATGAGGCAGAGCAAATGGTCTGGGAGGAAGATTTTAAAGGATATATCCATGATGTAGGCGGTCCCACTGCCAACTTCCGGGCACCGGCATGTAAAAAACAGCTCGCCAAAGGAGCCTGTCCTAATAAGCAATGCCTGTTTCCAAAGCCATGCGAAAATCTGGAGGTGGACCATCAGGATTATTTGAAGCTGCTGCGGAAATTGCGGGAGCTTCCCAATGTAAAAAAAGTATTTATCCGCTCCGGTATCCGGTTTGACTATCTGATGGCGGATAAAGATTCCACTTTTTTGGAGGAACTGTGTGAGTATCACGTGTCAGGACAGTTGAAGGTAGCACCGGAGCATATTTCCGACAGTGTTCTTCGGATGATGGGGAAACCGGAGGTGGCAGTTTACAATGATTTTGTAAAAGCCTACAAAAAGACCAATGAGAAAATCGGTAAAAAACAATATCTGGTGCCGTATCTCATGTCCTCCCATCCGGGGTCGACCCTAAAGGAGGCAGTAGAACTGGCAGAGTTTTTGCGGGATATCGGATATATGCCGGAACAGGTACAGGATTTTTATCCCACACCTTCCACTATCTCCACCTGTATGTATTACACCGGAGTGGACCCGAGAACCATGAAATCGGTATATGTTGCCATAAATCCCCACGAAAAAGCTATGCAGAGAGCCTTGATACAGTACCGTAATCCCAAGAATTACGATTTGGTCTATGAGGCACTGACCAAGGCAGGCAGAAAGGATTTAATCGGATTCGATAAAAAATGTCTGATTCGTCCAAAGGGAAGAACGCAGAACGGAAAGGAATACGTTTCGGAAAAGAAGACGAAAAAACCGGGAAAGAAAAAAACAATACGAAATGTCCACAAAAAGAAGAATAGATAGAGATGAAAGAATTTATAGTAAGAGAAAATGAAGCGGGACAGCGTCTGGATAAGCTTTTGGGAAAGATCCTAAAAGAGGCACCGACCAGCTTTATTTACAAAATGCTCCGAAAAAAGAATATTGTACTGAACGGAAAAAAAGCAGGAGGCTCCGAAAAGACAAAAGCAGGCGACAGTATCAAGCTGTTTTTGTCCGATGAGACCTTTGAAAAATTTGCAGGAAAACAGAGAGAAATCCCTACAGAGAACCTGCCGGAAACAGATTTGGATATTGTATACGAGACAGAAGATGTCTTGATTTTCAATAAACCGGCAGGAATGCTGTCTCAAAAGGCAAAGCCACAGGACGTGTCCGCCAATGAATACCTGTTACAATATCTGCTAAAACATGGTAAAATAACACCGGAGGAACTAAACACCTTTAAGCCTTCGGTTTGCAACCGCTTAGACCGCAATACCTCGGGATTACTGATTGCGGGAAAGACCCTGCGGGGTTCCCAGCAGATGAGTCAGGCCTTGCGGCAGCGGAGTGTTCAAAAATATTATCTTTGTCTGGTAAAGGGTGTAATATCGGATGCCGCCCATATCAGCGGATATCTGACGAAGGATAATGGAAATAATCAGGTAAAAATCACAAAAACCCCTTCAGAGGGAGCAAAAGCCATTGAAACGGAGTATCGCCCTTTGGAGATATGGAAAGGCTACACCTTACTGGAGGTACATCTGATTACGGGACGCTCCCATCAGATACGTGCCCACTTAGCGAGCATTGGTCATCCCATTGTGGGAGACACCAAGTATGGAGCAATTTCCTGTAACCGGGAGTTCGCAAAAGCCACAGGGCAGAAAAGTCAGCTTCTCCATGCCTATCGGCTGGTGTTGGAGGATGGGACAGAGGTGGTGGCAGAGCTGCCCCGGGAGTTTGAAAAAGCAAAGAGATACCTTGTTGGAAGTAATTGACAGAAAAGAGGAAGTTGTATGAATGTTTACTTGTTAAGACATGGAGAAACCGCAGCCAATAAAGAGGGAAGAATACAGGGAAGAATTGATATCCCTCTCAATGATTACGGGATTGAATTGGCAGAGGTCACCAGAGACGGAATCCAAAAAGAGGGAATCCGATTTGAAAAAATATACAGCAGCCCTTTGATTCGGGCAGTACAGACCGCAACCATCGTAAGAGGAGATAGGGAACCGCATCAGATTATATTGGATGACCGAATTATGGAGATGGCATTCGGAAAAGGGGAAAGCCTCTTTATCAAGGATATTAAAGAAAAACCGGAGCATGTCAATTTAAAAAATTGTTTTTCTGCTCCAAGTAAATACATAGCAAAGGACGGTGCGGAATCCTACGAAGAGATTCTGGCAAGAGCCAAAGATTTTTTGGAAAATGAAATCAAGCCTTTGGAGGGCACCTGTGAAAATGTACTGGTGGTCTGCCATGGTGCTATGATTCGTGCCTTACTGTTAAACGTTAACGGATGGGACATTGACCGTTATTGGGAGATTCATCAGCCAAACTGCTGTATGAACCTCTTGACCTTACAGGAAGGTCAATTTGAGATTGCTTACAAAGAGAAAATCTATTATGAGGGAAATGTCGCAGCAAGAGGAATCCTATAATGCCTACATGGAATTCAAGAGGACTCCGAGGTTCTACCTTTGAGGAGTTTATCAACCGTACAAATGAAAAATATCTGGAGAATGGTCTGGCGTTGATACAGAAAATTCCAACCCCCATCACTCCTATTAATATTGATAAATCCACCCGACACATTACATTGGCGTATTTTGACCAAAAGAGTACCGTAGACTATATCGGAGTGGTGCAGGGAATACCGGTGTGTTTCGATGCCAAGGAATGTCATACCGATACCTTTCCTCTGGCGAACATCCATCCCCATCAGGTGGAATTTATGAAAAATTTTGAAAAGCAGGGAGGAATGGCATTCTTTCTGATTTTCTTTACCCATAAGGATGAATTTTATTATCTTCGCTTTGAGAAGCTGTTGGAGTTCTGGCAGCGGATGGAGCAGGGGGGCAGGAAGAGTTTTCGCTATGAGGAATTGGAGGAGGACTTCTTTTTTCAGGGAAAAAGTGGTGTCTTGGTGCCGTATCTGGAGGGAATCCAGAAGGATATGGATGTGAGGGATTGACTTTTTATGGAAACTGACATATAATAGGTTAAGTTTATCGTGTTATCAGATTAGCACGTTAGCATAGTAAAGTATCGGAGGAAAGAAATGAGAAGACAACTGCTACATACACCGGAGGGTGTTCGTGACATTTATAACGGAGAATGTGAAAAGAAGTTAAAAATACAGGAGGAACTGCATCGCACCTTATTGCAGTTCGGCTATCATACCATACAGACCCCGACCTTTGAGTTTTTCGATGTATTTAACCGGGAGATTGGAACCATTCCATCCAAGGATTTATATAAATTTTTTGACCGGGAAGGAAATACTCTGGTGTTAAGACCGGATATTACACCGTCTATTGCCAGAGCGGCGGCTATGTATTTTGAAGAGGAAACCATGCCAATCCGCCTCTGCTATATGGGAAATATTTTCATCAATAACAGCAGCTATCAGGGAAGATTAAAGGAATCCACCCAGTTGGGAGCGGAATTAATCGGAGATAATTCCATTGAGGCAGATGCAGAGATTCTGGCCATGACCGTGGAATCCATGAAACGGGCAGGATTGAAGGAATTTCAGATTAGCGTAGGTCATGCGGAATTTTTCAAAGGACTGGCGGAGGCAGCAGGATTATCCGAGGAACAGGAGGATGAGCTGCGGGAACTGATTGCAAATAAAAACTTTTTCGGCGTGGAGGAGGTTATTGCCAATCTTCCAATGGAAGAGGACCTTCGACAGCTTTTCGGATTGCTGGACGGATTCTATGACAGTCCGGAGCAGTTTGCACAGGCAAAACAGTTTGCCGCAAAATATGAGAGAGTAGCATATGCTTTGGAGCATTTAAGCAGACTCCATGAGGTATTAAAAAGCTATCAGGTGGAGAAATACATTTCTTATGAGATGGGAGCTATCAGCGATTATCATTATTATACCGGAATCATTTTTGCCGGATATACTTTTGGCAGCGGAGAGCCGGTGGTAAAAGGCGGACGTTATGATAAGCTGTTAAAATATTTCGGAAAAGATGCACCTTCCATCGGTTTTGCTATAGCATTGGATCAGCTTCTGGCGGCGGTAAGCAGACAGAAGACAGAAAATGTGGAAATTATACCGAGAGAGCTTATCCTTTATACGGAAGGAAAAGAGCAGAAGGCAATCCATACAGCAAAAACCCGAAGAGAACAGGGGGCTTACGTGGAGCTTCAAAAGATGACAGCGGGAAAAGCAAAATCGGATTATGAGGCTTATGCAAAACGTATGGGCATTACAGAAATTACTTTTATGGACGGAGAATAGAGATGGAAGATATGAGATATTTAACCTTTGCTCTGGGAAAGGGCAGGCTGGCAAACCAGACCTTAGAGACTTTTGAGAAAATCGGCATTACCTGTGAAGAGATGAAAGATAAAAAGACAAGAAAATTGATTTTTGTCAATGAAGAATATAAATTGCGGTTCTTTCTTGCCAAGGGACCGGATGTTCCTACCTATGTGGAATATGGTGCCGCAGATATCGGAATCGTAGGAAAAGACACGATTTTGGAAGAGGGAAGAAATATCTACGAGGTGCTGGACTTGGGCTTTGGAAAATGCAGAATGTGTGTCTGCGGACCAAAGGATGCCAAAGAACTGTTGCAGCACAGAGAGCAGATTCGGGTGGCAACCAAGTATCCGAAAATTGCAAAGGATTACTTCTATAACAAAAAACATCAGACCGTAGAGATTATCAAACTGAACGGTTCCATAGAGCTGGCACCGATTGTGGGACTTTCGGAAGTGATTGTAGATATTGTGGAGACCGGTTCTACCTTAAGGGAAAACGGACTGGAAGTATTGGAAGAAATTACCGATTTATCTGCCAGAATGGTGGTAAATCAGGTCAGCATGAAGATGGAAAATGAACGGATTACAAAGTTGATTACAGACTTAAAGTCTGTGTTAAACGGTTAGGAGGTTGAAGATGAAGGTCTTAAAGTTAACCGAAGAGACAAAAAATAATATATTAGAGAATCTTTTAAAAAGAAGTCCCAACAGTTACGGGGAATTTGAAGGAAGAGTAAACGAGATTATTGAAGCGGTTCGGGCAAAACGGGATGAAGCGGTCTTTGCTTATACGGAACGTTTTGACGGAGCAAAAATCAATGTTTCCAATATTCTGGTAACAGAAGAAGAGATTCAGAAGGCTTATGAGGAGGTTCAGCCGGAATTGCTGGATGTGATACGCAAAGCCTTGGTCAATATTCGTACCTATCACGAAAAACAGAAACAGTACAGCTGGTTCGACTCGGAAGATAGCGGTATCATGCTGGGACAGAAGGTGACTCCGCTTCAGCGAGTAGGGGTTTATGTACCGGGAGGAAAAGCAGTCTATCCTTCCAGTGTGCTTATGAACGTAATGCCGGCAAAGGTGGCAGGGGTGGATGAAATTATCATGACTACACCGCCGGACAAAGAAGGGAAAATCTGTGCTTCTACCTTAGTTGCCGCAAAAGAGGCAGGGGTAGATAAAATCTATAAAGTAGGCGGAGCACAGGCAATCGCTGCCCTTGCTTTCGGTACCCAGAGCATTCCGAAGGTGGATAAAATCGTAGGACCGGGCAATATTTATGTGGCACTTGCCAAAAAAGCCGTTTTCGGTCATGTCAGCATTGATTCCATTGCAGGACCAAGTGAGATACTGGTGCTGGCAGATGAAACCGCAAACCCAACTTATGTGGCGGCAGATTTGCTTTCCCAGGCAGAGCATGATGAAATGGCATCTGCTATTTTGGTAACCACCAGTGAAAAGCTGGCTGAGGAAACCGCAAAGGAAATTGAACGGTTTACCGCAGAGCTTTCCAGAAGTGAAATTATCTCCAAATCCTTGGAGAACTATGGTTATATTCTGGTGGCAGAGGATGAGAAACAGGCAATCGAAACTGCCAACGAGATTGCCTCGGAGCACTTGGAGATTATGATGAAGAATCCTTTTGAGGTAATGACCAAAATTCGCAACGCAGGTGCGATTTTCTTGGGCGAGTACAGTTCCGAACCTTTGGGAGATTATTTTGCAGGACCGAACCATGTACTTCCTACCAACGGAACCGCAAAATTTTTCTCACCTTTGGGAGTGGATGATTTCATTAAGAAATCCAGTATCATTTCCTATTCCAGAGAGGCATTGGAGCCGGTTTATAAGGATATTGTTCAATTTGCAGAGTGTGAACAGTTGACGGCACACGCAAATTCGATTAAAGTAAGATTTGAAGATTAAAAAGGGAGAGGACGCAGAGGATGGATAAGAATCGTATTGCAGAAGAAAAAAGAGCCACAAAAGAGACCGATATTTCCCTAAGCCTGAATATAGACGGAAGGGGAAACTATCAGGTGGAGACAGGAATCGGATTTTTTAATCATATGCTGGAGGGATTTGCAAGACACGGCTTCTTCGATTTGGAAGTAAAGGCGAAGGGAGATGTGGAGGTAGATTCCCATCATACGATAGAAGATACGGGAATCGTACTGGGAACGGCAATTAAGAATGCCCTGGGAGATAAGAAGGGGATTCGCCGTTACGGAAGCTGTATTCTGCCTATGGATGAGACTTTGGTTCTTTGTGCCTTGGATCTTTCCGGACGTCCTTATTTTTCTTTTGAGGGGACTTTTACCACAGACTCCGTAGGAGGAATGGATACGGAGATGGTAAAAGAGTTCTTTTATGCCATATCCTATGCTGCTGGGATGAACCTGCACATGAAGATATTGGATGGAGGAAATAACCATCATATGATAGAGGCTTTGTTTAAAGCATTTGCAAAAGCACTGGATGAAGCTACAGTAAAGGACCCTAGAATTACGGATATTTTATCTACGAAAGGCAGTTTGTAATATGAGAGAACATAAGAATTTGGTTGCGACTTTATACTTGAAGAACGGAAAGGCCGTAAAAAGCATCGACAACCTAGAAGAGTTTGAAGACACGAAGAATCTGGTAAAACTTTATAATGACAGCGGCATTGACAAAATTTTAATCTATGACTTATCCGATGAAGATGAGGAGCATGAGTTGAACATCCATACCATTAAGGAGTTAAACCGCCTTTTGGAGATTCCTCTGTGTGCCGGAGGCAACATCAACCGTTTAGAGGATGTGAAGAAGCTCATCTATGCCGGATGTAAGGAGGTTATTCTGAACGGTTCTAAGCCTACTACGGCGGCACTGGCACTGGAGGCAAGCAAGCGTTTCGGAAAAGAAAAGATTATTATTTCCTTAAAGAACGTAGATTATGTCTTCAAACACAAATCAGAGCTTCAGGAAAGCGTCCATGAGATTCTGGTAATGAATCAGGAAATCTTAGATTCTGTGGAGAACCTGACCGACATCATCTATCTGGTGGAGCAGAACGAACTGGATAAGGCAAAGCTGGTTACCCTGTTAAAGAGAGACAATGTAAGAGGCATTTGCGGTGAGTTCATCAATGATTCCGGTACGGACATTATGAAATTAAAGACAGAGCTTTCCAGTTGCGGCATTAAGATGGACAATTTTGCTCCTGCCTTAAAGTGGGCAGATTTAAAGAAAAATTCCGAGGGATTGATTCCGGTTATCGTACAGGATTACACCACCAATGATGTATTAATGTGTGCTTATATGAACGAAGAAGCGTACAATATGACTTTAAGCTGCGGAAAGATGACCTATTACAGCCGCAGCAGACAGGAACTTTGGACCAAGGGTCTTACCTCCGGGCATATCCAGTATGTGAAGGAGCTGACTGCAGACTGTGATTACGATACCATTTTGGCAAAGGTATCTCAGGTGGGAGTGGCATGTCATACCGGTAGTCCGTCCTGCTTTTTCAATGAGATTGTAAAAAAAGAATACATTGAAAAAAATCCGTTAAAAGTATTCGAAAGTGTTTATAATGTAATAGAGGACCGTAAAGCCAATCCAAAGGAAGGCTCATACACCAACTACCTATTTGACAAGGGAATTGATAAGATTCTGAAAAAAGTAGGAGAGGAATGTACGGAGATTGTCATTGCGGCAAAGAACCCGGATCCTGAGGAAATCAAGTATGAAATTTCCGATTTCTTATATCATGTTATGGTACTTATGGTGGAAAAGGGCGTAACATGGGAGGATATTACGCAGGAACTGGCACAGAGATAAAAGATTAAGTGAAAGTGACGAGGATACAACTGCATGAATTCATTGGCATTATCAGATGAAATTTTAATGAAAATAGATAAGCCCACAAGATATATCGGGCATGAATTAAACAGCGTGGTAAAGGATCCACGGCAGGTGGCGGTACGTTTCGCTATGTGTTTCCCCGATGTTTATGAAATCGGGATGTCCCATCTGGGAATTCAAATTTTATATGATATGTTCAACCGAAGAGAGGATGTTTACTGTGAACGTGTATATTCCCCATGGCCGGATTTACACAAAATCATGAAAGAGGAAAACATCCCTCTTTTTGGGTTGGAATCACAGGAGCCTTTAAAGGACTTTGATTTTATCGGAATTACCATCCAATATGAGATGTGTTATACCAATATTTTACAGATTCTGGATTTAAGCCAGATACCGCTGCTGACAAAGGATAGAGAACGGGATATGCCGTTTGTCATCGGCGGAGGTCCCTGTACCTATAACCCGGAACCCTTAGCAGATTTCTTTGATTTGATTTATATCGGAGAAGGAGAAACCAGTTATGATGAGCTTTTGGATTTGTATATTGCGTGGAAGCCGTCGGGAAAAAGCCGGGAAGAGTTTTTGCATGAAGCGGCTAAGGTGCCGGGAATCTATGTACCGTCCCTCTATGAGGTAAGCTACAAAGAGGACGGAACCATTGCTGCCATGACCCCTAAATATGAGGATATTCCGACAAAAATCAAGAAACAGGTTGTGAAAAACATGACCGAGGTGGTCTATCCGGATAAACCGGTGGTACCTTTTATTAAGGTGACACAGGACAGGGTGGTGTTAGAGGTACAGCGAGGCTGTATCCGAGGCTGTCGTTTTTGTCAGGCAGGTATGATTTACCGTCCTTTAAGGGAAAAAAATGTGGAGCGTCTGAAACGTCAGGCGGCAATTATGCTGAAAAATACCGGACACGAAGAGATTTCCTTGAGTTCTTTAAGTACCAGTGATTACAGAGAATTAGAGGAATTGATTGAATATCTCATTGAGGAATTTGGAAGTAAAGGGGTAAATATTTCCCTGCCGTCCCTTAGAATCGACGCCTTTTCTCTGGATGTTATGGGAAAGGTTCAGGATATTCGCAAAAGCAGCCTCACCTTTGCACCGGAGGCGGGTTCACAGAGACTTCGGGATGTCATTAATAAGGGATTGACGGAGGAAAATATTCTCCATGGCTCAGGGCTTGCTTTTGAGGGAGGCTGGCAGAAGGTAAAGCTTTACTTTATGTTGGGACTGCCTACGGAGACCGAGGAGGATATGCGTGCCATAGCGGAATTGGCAAACAAGGTGGCTGTCCGTTACTATGAAATACCGAAGGATCAGAGAAACGGAAAGTGCCAGATTACCGTCAGCACCTCTTTCTTTGTGCCGAAGCCTTTTACTCCGTTTCAGTGGTCACCGATGTGCACCAAAGAAGATTTTCTTGGCCGTGCAAAGGTTGTAAACGATGCGGTAAAAGAACAGTTGAACCGAAAGAGTATTAAATATAACTGGCATGAAGCGGATGTGACTGTCTTGGAAGGTGTTTTTGCCAGAGGAGACCGCCGTCTTGGAAAGGCTATTTTAAAAGCGTACGAAGAGGGTTCCATCTTTGATGCTTGGTCGGAATATTTTGACAATGACAAATGGATGCGGATTTTTGAAGAATGTGGCATTGATCCGGATTTTTACACCATAAGAACCAGAAGTGAGGACGAAATCTTTCCATGGGATTTCATTGACGCAGGAGTGACAAAAGAGTTTTTACTGCGGGAGTGGCATACGGCACAGACTGAAACGGTAACCCCGAATTGCAGGGAACGCTGTGCAGGCTGCGGAGCCAGAAAATACGAGGGAGGTGTCTGCTTTGAAGATTAGGATTCGTTTTGGAAAGCAGGGAGCTTTGAAATTCATCGGACATCTGGACATGATGAGATATTTTCAAAAGGCTCTTCGCCGTGCAGAGGTGGACATGAAATATTCCGAAGGATTTAATCCTCATATGATTATGTCCTTTGCGGCACCTTTGGGTGTGGGAATTACCAGTGAAGGAGAGTATTTTGATATAGAGGTACTTTCCACCCAAGACAGCAAAACCGCTTTAAAAAAACTAAATGATGCCATGGTGGAGGGTGTTCAGGTGCTTTCCTATCGGAAACTGCCGGATACGGCAAAAACAGCCATGTCCATTGTGGCGGCAGCGGACTATGAACTTTCTTTTAAAGAGGGATATTCCATTCCGAAAACTGTAGAAGAGTTTCAGGGAATGATAGAGGATTTTTATAAAAATGCTACGGAGATTTCCATTGTAAAAAAGACGAAGAAAAGTGAACGGGAACTGGACTTGAAGCCTTTAATCTATGATTTTCAGGTTTTGGAACGGGAAGGTAAACCGATTTTTTATCTTAAGGTATGTACCGGAAGTGTAGATAACATCAAACCGGAGCTGGTGTTATCCGCCATGTATGAGCGGTTTGGGTTGGAGTATGAACCGGCGGCAATCCAGATTCACCGGCTGGATACCTATGCCAGAAATGAAACCGGAGAACTGGTATCTTTGGAAGAATTAGGAGAAGACATTGTCTGAGAGAGTAATTATTACAGAAGAAGAGCTGCATGGAAAGCTTTATGAGATTCTGGCAGTTTATCAGGGAAACTATATGAAAGAAGTACGGCTTTTGCGGGAGAATACAAAGCCGTTATTGGGGAATATTTATATTGGAAGGGTGCAGAGCATCGTTTCTAATATTCAGGCAGCATTTATTGAGATTGCCGGTGGACAGGGCTGTTTTTGTCCATTAAGTGAAATTGTTTCTCCGGTATTCACAAAGAAGGTGGGAAAGAAACCTTTGTGCCAAGGGGATGAGCTTCTGGTGGAAGTGGTAAAGGAAGGCGTAAAAACAAAACCCCCTATGGTTTCAGCAAACCTGAATTTTACCGGAAAATATCTGGTACTTACCACTCAGAACCGGAAACTGGGCATTTCCAAAAAAATTACGGGAGAGGAACGGAAACGTTTAAAAACCCTGATGGAAGAAAAAAAGGGAGAGGATTTTGGTCTGGTGGTACGAACCAATGCGGCAGAAATCGAGGAACAGGTGCTGTTGGAGGAACTGGAAAAATTAAAAAAGGAATATGAGCAGCTGCGACAGACTTCCATTCATAAGACTGCTTTTTCCCTGCTACGGGAGGCAGACAGCGAGGAAATCCATTTTCTCAAAGGTCTCTATATGGCAGAGACAGAAAAAATCACCACAGACAAACCGGAGATTTATAAGAGGCTTCAGAAGTACCTGAGTGAACATCAGCCTCAGGACATGGAAAAGCTTTGTCTGTATGTGGATAAGATGGTGTCTTTGGGAGCCTTGAATAATATAAAGCGGGAACTGGCACGGGCATTGGACACAAAGGTCTGGCTGCCTTCCGGCGGTTATCTTGTGATTGAGCCTACGGAGGCCTTGACGGTCATTGATGTAAACAGCGGAAGAAACCAAAAGAAACTGGAGCGGGAGGAGTTGTTTTTTCAGACCAATGTGGAGGCGGCAAAGGAGATTGCGGCACAATTAATCCTGAGAAATATTTCTGGAATCTGTATTATTGATTTTATTGATATGAAAGAAAAGTCCCGTCAGGAGGAACTGATGCATATTTTACGGATGGAACTAAAAAAAGATAAAATTCCGGCTACATTGGTTGACATTACACGGCTTGGCTTGGTAGAATTGACACGAAAGAAAGTGCAGAAAAGTTTAAGAGAACAGTTACGAGGGGATGAACCTTATGAATACAAAATTACTAAAGAAGATACTGGCATTTCTGCTGAAAGCACTTAGTATTTATTATGCGATATACTTAGGTGTATGGACTATGGGAATTCATAATTTTATCCATACCATACAGGAGCTGATGGCAGGAGAATTGTCGATTGTCAGCATTCAGTTTTTGAAAAATGTGATTGCGTTTATCTTTTCCCTTTCCGTGGCAGGTGCCATCTGGTGTGCGGGAGATATTTTAAGCAGCAAATTTAAAGATAAACCGGATGCATAAAAAGAAGAGTACCCTCAGACGAATCTGAGGGTGCTCTTTTCTATAGGGAAGTGGGTTACATGAGTTTACGGAATAGAGTCTTTAAGTCTTCTATATTGGTATCTTTTGGATTTCCCGGTGCACAGGCGTCAGCAAATGCAGACTCTGCAAGGAAGTCTAAATCTTCTTCCTTCAATGCCTCTAATTTGGCAGGGATACCTACGTCAGCAGACAGTTTGCGTACAGCGTCGATAGCGGCTTTTCGGTATTCGTCTACGGACATGCCGTCTACATTCTTTACACCCATAGCTCTTGCGATTTCACGATATTTTTCTCCGGTACATTCCTGATTGTATTCCATGACAATCGGAAGCATCATAGCACAGGCAACGCCGTGCGGAGTATCGTATACGGCACCAAGGGTGTGTGCCATGGAATGTGCGATACCCAATCCTACATTGGAGAATCCCATACCTGCAATATACTGTCCCAGAGCCATGCCCTCACGACCTTCTTTGGTGTTTTCTACTGCACCTCTTAAAGAGTTGGAAATGATTTCAATGGCTTTTAAGTGGAACATATCTGTCATTTCCCATGCACCTTTTGTAGTGTAACCTTCAATGGCATGTGTCAGTGCATCCATACCGGTGGAAGCGGTTAACCCCTTTGGCATAGAAGACATCATATCCGGGTCTACAATAGCAATGATAGGCATATCATGCGGGTCTACGCAGACAAATTTACGTTTCCGTTCTACGTCGGTAATCACATAGTTGATAGTAACTTCTGCTGCTGTGCCGGCAGTAGTCGGAACTGCGATAATCGGAACACATGGTTTTTTGGTCGGAGCCACACCTTCTAAGCTTCGAACATCTTCAAATTCCGGATTGGCAATAATAATACCGATTGCCTTAGCGGTATCCATAGAAGAGCCGCCACCGATGGCGATAATATAGTCTGCTTTGGAAGCTTTAAAAGCAGCAACACCGTTCTGAACATTTTCAATAGTAGGATTTGCTTTGATATCGGAATAGATTTCGTAAGCCAGTCCCTCTTTGTCCAATACATCTGTAACTTTTGTGGTAACCTTAAACTGAATTAAATCCGGGTCAGAGCAAACGAATGCTTTTGTAAAGCCATGAGCTTTTGCCTCGTTTACGATTTCTGCAATCGCGCCTGCACCGTGATAAGATGTTTCGTTCAGCATAATTCTGTTTACCATAATAAAAATCCTCCTTTTGACTTTGCTTTTGGTTTAGTTCGAACTATCTTTGTAACCTCATTGTAGCAAGCCAAAACACGAAAAAAAAGTTACAAAACAAATGAAGTGTAACTTTTTTTGTGACAAAAACATGAAAAATCAAAAGGGGATTAATCGTAGATGTTCAGTTCCCGGAAAAGAGTCTCCAAACGGGCAGGCATAGAAGAAACCAAACGTTTTGCCATTTCTTCTATGGGTTCTTTCATACCGCCCAGCACCCATTTTACAGTCATGTCAATGGAACCATGGCAATAAAGCTCCAGTAAAAAGAGAAGGTCTTTGTCCGGCGGATATCCGGTCTTTTGTTGAATCAAATTTTTATAAAAAGAGAAGATTTCCTCAAAATCATGCTGTTTCAAAGAATTTTGGTCATCGGAGCGAAAGGCGGCAGTAAAGAAGATGCGTTCTTTTTTGATGAAATCAAATTTTTTTACCAATCCTTCATAAACGGTTTCTCCGCTGCCCATATAGACAAAGGATTCTGCCAGAAGTTTATCAAAATACCAGTTGATCAAATCATATTTATCCAAAAAATTCCGGTAAAAGGTCTGGCGTGTCAATCCGCAGCCTTCCACAATCTGGCGAACCGTAATATCATCCACCGGTGTGGTTTCCATACATTGCTGCATAGATTCTGCCAAGCGGTATTTTGTTTTTTCGCCTTTTCTGATTATTCTGTCAAACATTCTGCACCTCCCAATGAATAGCTTAAATTTATCATATCACAAGGCAGGATAGAAAAAAATAAATTTCTTGAAGTTTCGTTTGTGGAGTTGTAATATATTTTAGAGAAATATTTTAGAGAAATATCATGGAAAATAGTTGACGTAACATCCAAATTATGCTAAGATACTCGAGTATGCCGCACAGCGAGGTTATAAGTCTGTCCTTTTTTAGGACGCACCATAGCTGGCGAGTAATGATAAATAGGAGGTGCCTTATGTACGCAATTATTGCAACAGGTGGTAAACAGTACAAAGTTTCCGAAGGCGATATCATTAATGTTGAAAAACTTGGTGTAGAAGCTGGAGAAACAGTTACATTTGACCAGGTTTTAGCAGTAAGCGATAATGAGATGAAAGTCGGAAATCCGTTAGTAGAGGGAGCAACCGTTACAGCTTCTGTAGTAGAGAACGGACGTGGTAAAAAGGTTATCGTTTACAAATATAAGAGAAAAACCGGATACCATAAGAAAAATGGTCACAGACAGGCGTATACAAAAGTTAAAATTGATAAGATTAACGCTTAGTCAGGAATTGTTATGATAAAGATAACGATTTATCGAAATAAAGAAAATCTGTACACAGGTTTCGACTGTATCGGACATGCAGGATATGCTCAGGCAGGAGAAGATATTATCTGTGCAGGTGTTTCGGCTCTGGTTATCAATACCATTAATTCCATTGCTTCCTTTACCGAAGAGCGGTTTGCCGTAGATACGGAAGAGGAAAGCGGAGAGATTGTATTCCGGTTGGAGAAGCCGTCAGAACATGACGCCTATCTGCTGTTACAATCCATGGTGTTGGGATTACAGGGAATTGGAAATCAATATGGAAATGAGTTTATTACTTTAGACTTCAAGGAGGTGTAGACCATGTTAACAATGAACCTTCAGTTTTTTGCTCATAAAAAAGGAATGGGTTCTACTAAGAACGGTAGAGATTCCGAGTCTAAGAGATTAGGAGCAAAGAGAGCAGACGGTCAGTTTGTAAAAGCTGGTAATATTTTATACAGACAGCGTGGAACAAAGATTCATCCGGGAACAAACGTTGGAAGAGGCGGAGATGATACATTATTCGCTTTAGCAGACGGAATTCTCAGATTCGAGAGAAAAGGAAGAGATAAAAAACAGGCTTCCGTATATCCGGTTGAAAGCAAATAATTAAGGATGTGATAGACTCGGCTAGGTGTAGTCGGGTCTATTTTGTCATATAATACCGGAAATTGACTTTATATGATAAGTCCAGTTTTCGTTTATAAAAAGATTGAGGTAGAAAACTATGTTTGCAGATCGTGCAAAAATCATTATAAAATCAGGCAAGGGCGGAGACGGACATGTTTCCTTCCGCAGAGAAAAATACGTGCCAAATGGCGGTCCCGACGGCGGAGACGGCGGGAAAGGCGGAGACATCATTTTTGAAGTGGATGAGGGAATGAATACTCTTGCGGATTATCGTCACAAAAGAAAGTTTGCAGCCCAGAACGGTGAAGAAGGGGGAAAACGGAACTGTCATGGCAAAAAGGGCGAAGATTTAATCTTAAAGGTGCCGGAGGGAACCATTATCCGTGAAGCCGAGACCGATAAAGTCATTGCCGATATGTCCGGTGAGAACCGCAGACAGATTGTCCTAAAAGGCGGAAACGGTGGTTTGGGAAACCAACATTATGCCACTTCCACCATGCAGGCACCAAAATATGCCAAACCGGGACAGGAAGCCATGGAATTAGAAGTAAAACTGGAATTAAAGGTAATCGCAGATGTGGGTTTGGTGGGATTTCCAAATGTAGGAAAATCCACTTTGTTATCCAGAGTTACCAATGCACAGCCGAAAATTGCCAATTATCATTTTACTACTCTGAACCCGAATCTGGGTGTGGTGGATTTCGAGGACGGCGGCTTCGTCATTGCGGATATTCCGGGACTGATTGAAGGTGCCTCCGAGGGTATCGGACTGGGACATGAATTTTTGCGGCATATAGAACGTACCAAGGTTATGATTCACATGGTGGATGCCGCATCTGTAGAGGGAAGAGACCCTATTGAGGATATTCGTGCCATCAACAAAGAACTGGAGGCTTACAATCCGAAGCTGTTGGAAAAACCGCAGGTCATTGCGGCAAATAAAATCGATGCCATCTACGAGGGAGAAAATGAGATTATCCAAAAGCTGCGGGAAACCTTTGAACCGGAAGGCATAGAAGTATATCCTATTTCAGCGGTCAGCGGAAAAGGTGTCAAGGAGCTGCTTTATGCGGTAAAGAAACTCTTAGAACATTTTTCGGAAGAACCCATTGTCTTTGAACAGGAGTATTTCCCGGAATTACAGATGGCAGAGGACGAGCCGATTACCGTGGAGTATTCGGAAGAGGAAGAGGTTTATATCGTAGAAGGTCCTAAAATCGAAAAGATGCTAGGTTATACCAATATCGATTCCGAGAAGGGATTTTTGTTCTTCCAGAAATTCTTAAAACAGCAGGGAATCATCAAAGAACTGGAGAAACTGGGCATTCAGGACGGGGATACCGTACGGATGTATGAATTAGAATTTGATTATTACAAATAATAGAGGGAAACTATGACAAGCAAACAAAGAGCATATTTAAAAAGTCTCGCCAGCAATATCACTCCGATTTTTCAGGTGGGAAAAGGCAGCTTAAGCCCGGAAATGGTAACGGCAATCGACGAGGCATTAGAAAAAAGGGAGCTGATTAAGCTTTCTGTATTAAAAAATTGTCTGGACGATCCAAAGGAAATCGCACAGGTATTAGGAGAGCGTACCCATTCGGAGGTAGTACAGGTAATCGGAAAGAAGATTATTCTGTACCGTCCGGCAAAAAAGAATGCAAAAATCAAACTTCCTTTGTAAAGAGGAGCTTATGAAGAAAACAGGAATTATGGGAGGGTCTTTCAATCCCATACACTTTGGACATTTGGAAATTGCCGAATGTGCATTAAAAGAATACGCATTGGAGGAAATCCTTTTTATACCAAATAGCTGTCCGCCCCACAAAAGCAGTGCGGAGATGGCGGATGCCCATATGCGTCTGGAAATGGTCAATTTAGCGATTCAGGGAAACCCACGATTTAGCTGTAGTGACAGGGAGATAAAAAAGGGCGGACTGAGTTTTACTTATGAGACTATGACGGAACTAAAGGAAGAGGAGCCGGATACGGAGTTTTATTTTTTGATGGGAGCCGATTCCTTAAAAGATTTCCGAAAATGGAAAAATGCTAAGATTATCACAGAGAAATGTAAAATTCTTGCAGCAATGCGGGATGAGATGGATGACAGGGATGTGATGCGGCTGGCAAAAGAACTGTCCGCAGAGTATCGGGCAGAATTTTTCCTGTTAAAGATTCCGCCTACGAATATTTCCTCCACCCAGATACGTGAAAATATCCGTCAGGGACAGAGTATCAGTGGATTGGTTCCGGCGGAAGTGGAAACTTATATACAAAAGCATCATTTATATCGAGGGTAAGAAAATGAATCAGATTTTTGAAGACATTATGAAGAAACTGGAAAAAGAGCTGGATGAGAAACGTTATCAGCACACCATAGGCGTTACCTATACCGCGGCCAGTCTTGCCATGCGTTATGGTGAAAATATGCAGGCAGCCATTTTAGCAGGATTGCTTCATGACTGTGCCAAGGGGATTCCTAACGAGGAAAAGTTAGAGCTCTGTAAGAAATACGGTATTTTGGTAACCGATGTAGAAAAGGAGAATCCTTCCCTGCTTCATGCAAAGCTGGGAGCATATATTGCCAGAGAACAATACGGTGTGGCAGATGATGATGTATTACATGCCATTTATGTGCATACAACGGGAGAGCCAGGCATGAATACTCTGGATAAAATTATCTATGTGGCAGATTTTATAGAGCCGAATCGTGATGAGGCACCGAATCTGGAATATGTCCGTAAAATTGCATTCTGGGATTTGAATCAGGCAATGGAAGAAATCCTGTCCGCAACTTTGCAATATCTGGAAAAAGGCAGTAAGAAAATAGATCCTATGACGCAGAAAACATATGAATATTACACCACAAAGTAAAAGCAGCGAAACAGAGTAGGAGGAACAGTATGGAACAGTCCAAAGAAATGGTAAAAATAGCCGCAAAGGCATTAGAAGAGAAAAAAGCAGAGGATATCCGGGTGATTGATATCCGAGAAATCTCTACCATTGCAGATTTTTTTGTTATTGCAAACGGAACCAATCAGAATCAGCTTCAGGCAATGAGAGATGCGGTAGACGAGGAATTGTATAAAGCCGGCTATCATACCAAGCAAGTGGAGGGAAATCAGAACTCCAGTTGGGTTTTGATGGATTACAATGATATTATCGTTCACATTTTTTCCAAAGAAGACCGCCTTTTCTATGATTTAGAGCGGATGTGGACCGATGGAAAAACGATTGCGCTGGAGGACCTGTAAAAGTAAGACTTGACAAAACTAAAGCAGTTGTGTTAAAAATGAATGTGTTATATGACTGACGGAAGTGGAAGAACCACATGGAGTATAACAGGAACCAATGCCGACCGTCTGGGCGAAAGAAGCCTAGATGTGTCGGCTTCTTTTATGTTTAATTTTGGAATCATAAGGAGGTATACTGTTATGCAAAATCCATGGAGAACTTTCCAAACAGGAGCATGGGAACAGGAAATTAACGTAAGAGATTTTATTCAGAAAAACTACACACCTTACGACGGTGACGAAGCTTTTCTTACAGGACCAACCGCAGATACTACGGCTCTCTGGGAGCAGGTATTGGAGTTGTCAAAAAAAGAGCGGGAAGCCGGAGGGGTACTGGATATGGATACAAAGGTCATATCCACCATTACATCCCACGGTCCGGGATATCTGGACAAGGAGAAAGAAAAGATTGTGGGCTTTCAGACGGAAAAGCCTTTGAAACGTGCCCTTCAGCCTTACGGGGGAATTCGCATGGCAGTAAAAGCCTGCAAAGACAACGGCTATGAAGTAGATGATGAGGTGGTGGAATATTTTACTACCCACCGGAAAACCCATAATGCCGGAGTTTTCGATGCCTATACACCGGAAATGCGGGCGTGCCGCAGCAACCATATTATTACGGGACTGCCGGATGCTTATGGAAGAGGACGCATCATTGGAGATTACCGCCGTGTAGCCCTCTATGGAACGGATCGTTTGATAGAAGATAAAAGAGAACAGTTAAACACCACAAGAACCATTATGTATTCCGATGTAATTCGGGAAAGGGAAGAATTATCCGAGCAGATTCGTGCCTTGGAAATGCTGGCAAAATTGGCTGAAATCTACGGCTGTGACATCTCAAAGCCGGCATCCAACACCTTAGAAGCAACGCAAGCAGTTTATTTCGGATATCTGGCTGCGGTAAAAGAGCAGAACGGAGCAGCCATGAGTCTGGGAAGGACCTCCACCTTTTTGGATATTTATTCAGAGAGAGATTTGGCGGAAGGAACCTTTACGGAACAGGAAATTCAGGAAATTATAGATCAGTTTGTAATGAAGCTGCGTATGATAAAATTTGCCCGGACCCCGGAGTATAACCAGTTATTTGCCGGAGACCCAACATGGGTTACGGAATCCTTGGGCGGCATCGGAATTGACGGACGCCACATGGTAACCAAGATGTCCTACCGTTATCTGAACACCTTAAATAATATTGGTGCAGCACCGGAACCGAATATGACAGTACTCTGGTCAGTTCAACTTCCGGAGAACTGGAAACGGTTCTGTGGGGACATCTCCATCAAACACTCAGCAATCCAGTATGAAAATGACGATATTATGCGTGTGGTTCACGGAGATGATTACGGCATTGCCTGCTGTGTATCTTCCATGAGAATCGGAAAAGAGATGCAATTTTTCGGTGCAAGGGCAAATCTTGCAAAGTGTCTGCTGTATGCAATCAACGGTGGCGTGGATGAAATGAGCGGACAACAGGTGGGACCGAAATACCGTCCCGTTACTTCCGAATATTTAGATTATGACGAAGTAATGGAAAAATATAAAGAAATGATGAAATGGCTGGCAAATGTATATGTCAATACCTTAAACATCATTCATTATATGCATGATAAATATTGCTATGAACGTTTACAGATGTCTCTTCATGACAAACGGGTAAAACGCTGGTTTGCCACCGGAATTGCAGGGTTATCCGTAGTGGCAGATTCTTTGTCCGCCATCAAATATGCCAAAGTAAGAACCATCCGTAATGAGCAGGGAATGGTAGTGGATTATGAGGTGGAAGGAGACTTCCCGAAATACGGAAATGATGATGACCGGGTAGATGAAATAGCCAAAGAAGTCTTACATACCTTCATCCAATACTTGAAAGGGAACCATACTTACCGGGGTGGAATCCAGACAACCTCGATTTTAACCATTACTTCCAATGTAACTTACGGAAAAAACACCGGTGCCACACCGGACGGAAGAAAGGCAGGGGAGGCCTTTGCACCGGGAGCCAATCCAATGCATGGAAGGGATACCAACGGAGCTGTGGCATCTTTAGCTTCCGTAGCAAAACTGCCGTTTATGGATGCTCAGGATGGTATTTCCAATACCTTTTCCATCGTACCGGATGCATTGGGAAAGACAGAAGAAGAGAGAATCTCCAATCTGGTTGCACTTTTGGATGGGTATTCCTTAAAGGGAGGTCATCATCTGAATGTGAATGTATTCCGGAGAGAAACACTTTTGGACGCTCAAAAGCATCCTGAGAAATATCCGCAGTTGACCATTCGGGTATCGGGATATGCGGTTAATTTTATTAAACTTACGAAAAAACAGCAGGATGAGGTCATCGCCAGAACCTTCCACGAAAGAATGTAAGGAGCAACTGCCATGATAGGAAAAATACATTCATTAGAAAGCTTTGGAACGGTAGATGGTCCAGGAGTCCGTTATGTGGTATTTTTTCAAGGCTGTCCCATGCGATGTGCTTATTGCCACAATCCCGATACATGGAATCTGGAAGAGGGAACCGAAATTTCTTCCGAAGAAATCTTGGGAAATTATGAGAAGAATAAAGTGTTTTATCGAAACGGAGGAATTACCGCCACCGGAGGTGAGCCTTTGATGCAGTTGGATTTTTTGATAGACCTCTTTTCAGAAGCAAAGAAAAAGCGAATCCATACTTGCTTGGACACCTCAGGAATCCTTTTTGATGAAACGAAAAAGGAAAAATTTCAGGAATTGACAGCCGTTACGGATTTGGTCATGCTGGACATCAAGCATATGCAAGATACAGAACATCGAAAACTGACCGGACATTCCAATCAAAATGTATTTGCCTTTGCGGAATTTTTAAGAGAACAAAAAGTGTCCATGAGAATCCGTCATGTGGTAGTGCCGGAAATCACATTGTTGAAAGAAGAATTGACTCAGTTGGGAAATTATCTGAAAGGATTTCCGAATTTAGAGAAGGTAGAAGTCCTTGCATATCATGCTCTGGGTAAAATGAAATATGATGCATTGGGACTGGAGTATCCGCTTACAGGAGTTCCGCAGGTATCCAGAGAAAAAGCCGCTTGGGCAGAATATGTGATAAAAGAAGCAATGAAAGAAGAAAGCTAAAAAGAAAAGGTATCTCAATTCAATCGAGATACCTTTTTGTGATTATCGTTGATCCATAGGAATAAATTCTCTGTGGTCACACACGTTCTTATATGCAGGACGCATAATTTTGCCATTGTAAGACAACTCCTCCAAACGGTGAGCACTCCAGCCGGCAATACGTGCGATGGCGAAGATTGGTGTATACAGTTCTAACGGTAAATCCAGCATACTGTATGCGAAACCGGAGAAGAAGTCTACATTTGGGCTAACACCCTTGTAAATCTTTCTTTCCTCTGCAATTACCTTCGGTGCCAAACGTTCCACCGTAGCATACAGTGCAAATTCTTCTTCCAATCCTTTTTCCTTGGATAATTCTTCTACAAAGCTGCGGAAGATAACCGCACGGGGATCGGAAAGAGAATAAACGGCATGACCCATACCATAGATAAGACCCGCATGGTCAAATGCTTCTTTGTTTAAAAGTGCTTTCAGATATCGGCTGACTTCTTCTTCATCCGTCCAGTCTTTTACCTGTTCCTTCATATCCTCAAACATCCGTACCACCTTGATGTTGGCACCACCGTGTTTCGGACCTTTCAGAGAACCGATGGCTGCGGCAATGGCAGAGTAGGTGTCTGTACCGGAGGAAGATACCAGATGAGTCGTAAAGGTGGAGTTGTTACCTCCGCCGTGTTCCATGTGAAGAATTAATGCGGTATCTAATAATTTTGCCTCCAACGGTGTATACTTACTATCAGGACGCAATACGTGTAAAATCGTCTCTGCGGTAGATAACTCCGGCTGCGGAGAATGAATAAATAAGCTGGCACCGTCATGATAATGTTTATATGCCTGATATCCGTAAACAGAAAGCAACGGAAACAGACTGATTAACTGTAAACACTGACGAAGTACATTCGGAACGGAAATATCGTCTGCACGGTCATCATAGGAATACAGGGTCAAAACGCTTCTTGCCAAAGTGTTCATCATATCCTTGCTGGGTGCTTTCATAATGATATCCCGCACAAAGCTGGTAGGAAGCGTACGGTATTCGCTGAGGAGACGACAAAAGGATTCCAGTTCCTTTTTATTTGGAAGTTTGCCGAACAGCAGAAGATATGTACACTCTTCAAATCCGAAATGACTCTTAGGATGAATACCTTTGACAATATCCTGTACATTGTAGCCCCGATAATAGAGACGTCCGTCAGCAGGAACAGAAACACCGTCCACAATCTGAGTGGAACATACATCGGAGATTTCGGTCAGTCCGACTAAAACACCTTTTCCGTTTAAATCACGCAGACCTCGTTTGACATCATATTCCGTATATAATTCAGGATTAATCGTAGCTGCCTGAGTGCACAGCTTTGAAAATTCCATAATCTCTGGGGTAAGTTCGCTAAATTTATTTGTTGCCATAAATGCCCCTCCTTTAAATCGTTATTCAGCTTATAATAACATTGTATGGATTTTGACACAAGAAAAATTAGTCGAATTCAAACTTTTTTAAGAAAATTTTATGGTTATTTCATAAAAATTAGGAAAAAAGTACCAAGAAAACAGACGTGGATTTTTTTATGCAAATATACTAATATAGATTGCATAGATATACAGCAGAGGAGGACAAATTATGGAGGACAGAGAGTTAATAGCAAAGGCGAGAGAAGCGAAGGAGTTTTCTTATTCCCCTTATTCGGGATTTCGTGTGGGAGCAGCCCTGCTTGGAAAAAACGGAAAGGTATATCAGGGATGCAATATAGAAAATGCGGCATATACCCCTACCAACTGTGCGGAACGGACTGCTGTCTTCAATGCAGTTTCTCAGGGTGTGCGGGAATTTGAAGCCATTGCAGTAGTTGGAGACGGAGAGGATTGCCTTGCTCCCTGCGGTGTATGCAGGCAGGTGTTGATGGAATTTGTCAATCCTTCGGAATTTTATGTCTTGATGGCAGGAAGCGGAGAACAGTATAAAAAAATGACATTGGAAGAACTGTTTCCGGCAGCTTTTTCCCCTGCAAATCTGGAATAAAAATGAAAAGTAAAATTTGAGAAAAATTAGCCAAAAGATATTGACAAAAAAATAACATAGTGTATAGTTAAAGTAGTGTATTTTTTTAAATACAATGTTAAATTACATGTAATACTATTTACATAAAATTAGAAGGAGGAACTATATATGTCAACAAAAGCATATTACCCAATCAATGAGATCGGTGCAGGAAAAGTTGGTTTTTCCAAAACACGTTCTATTATTGAAGCTGCTTTCTACGGCAACAATGTCGTAAAAGTAAACACTTTAAAAGAGGCTTACGAATTAGCTAAGAATTCACCAGGTACTATCGTAACAGATATGCCAATCAAAGATGGTGATACATTTGGTCTTGAAAAAGACGCTAAAGTATTATTATTCAATGATGGTGCCGTAACAGGACGTTACGCAGCAGCACGCCGTATCAAAGGCGAGCCAGGTGTAGATGCTGTTAAATTAGATAAAGTAGTTATGGATGCTGTTTATGAGACAAGATGGAAAACCATGTATCATGCTGAGTGTTTCATCGGTCTGGATCCGGAATTCATGGTAAAAGCACATCTTCTGATTCCGGAAGGAGAAGAGAACATCCTTTACAACTGGATGCTGAACTTCCAGTATATGTCAGATGAGTATGTAAAAATGTACAAAGAGTCCAAACCAATCGCTGACGGAAAAGAGCCGGATATCTATATCTTCTCTGACCCACAGTGGATTCCACAGGAGAGACCTGACGTAGATTACAGCTGCTTAAGCGATCCTTTAACACTTTGCTATTTCGACACAGACCAGAACTGTGCAGCAATCCTTGGTATGAGATACTTTGGAGAGCACAAAAAAGGTACATTAACCATGGCATGGGCACTTGCTAACAGAAATGGTTATGCTTCCTGCCACGGCGGACAGAAAGAATATACCTTAGCAGATGGTTCTAAATATGTTGCATCTGTATTCGGTTTATCAGGATCTGGTAAATCTACTTTAACTCATGCAAAACATGACGGAAAATACCCAATCACTGTTTTACATGACGATGCATTCATCATTAACACAGACACCTGCTCATCCGTAGCATTAGAGCCGTCTTACTTTGATAAAACAGCAGATTATCCTACAGGATGCCCTGACAATGAATATTTATTAACTGTTCAGAACTGCTCCGCAACCTTAGACGAGGATGGAAAAGTTCAGTTAGTAACAGAGGATATCAGAAACGGTAACGGCCGTGCAATCAAATCTAAATTATGGTCTCCAAACCGTGTAGATAAGATTGACGCACCTGTAAATGCAATCTTCTGGATTATGAAAGACCCTACCATTCCACCGGTAGTAAAATTAAAAGGTTCTGCTTTGGCATCTGTTATGGGAGCAACTCTTGCAACCAAGACTTCTTCCGCAGAGCGTGTAGTTGCAGGTACAGACTTAAATGCATTGAGAATCGTACCTTATGCTAACCCATTCAGAACTTATCCGTTAGTAAATGACTATGAGAAGTTCAAAAAATTAGTAGAAGAGAAAAACGTAGACTGCTACATTGTCAATACAGGTGATTTCATGGGACACAAGTGCCAGAAAGAGGATACTCTGGGAATCCTTGAGACAATCGTAGAAGGAAAAGCAAAATTCGAGAAATGGGGACCATTCGAAGATATCGAGATTATGTATGACTGGTCCGGAAAGACCGGAGACTTCACACCGGACTTAAACGACAAGGATTATGTGGCAGCATTAAAGAATGCTATGCAGAACCGTGTCAATGCAGTACAGGATTTTGCAGTTAAGAAAGAAGGCTATGACAAGCTTCCTGATGAAGCATTAGCAGCTCTTCAGAAGATTGTTGATGAGGCAGCTTCTCTGTAAGATTTATAGAAAGTCTGTTACAAAGACGCAGGAAAATATTTTCCTGCGTCTTTTTTTGCTTTATAGGAAAGTTCTCCTTCGGAGAACTCTTGATATGAAAATAGC
>CATWDJ010000006.1:0-117982 GCA_958349535.1 uncultured Lachnospiraceae bacterium | reverse complement strand
ACTGCCTCGCTTGGAGTTTTGTTCATTTTCCAGTTTCCTGCAATAATTTTCTTTCTTGCCATTGTTTTAATCTCCTTCTTGTATGTATTTATTTATTATATAAAAAACAAGGAAGTTCGATTCACTAGGCTCTGGCTTCGCTGCACAGCTCGCCAGTCGCCAAGTTCCTTCGAACCAAGTGCTCTACTTATCATTAGCTGCTGCTACGCCCGGTAACTCTTTTCCTTCTAAGAACTCTAAGGAAGCACCGCCACCTGTAGAAATGTGGGACATCTTGTCACCAAAGCCTAACTGGTTAACTGCTGCTGCAGAATCTCCACCACCGATGATGGTTGTTGCATCTGTATCAGCCAAAGCCTTTGCTACCGCAATGGTTCCTGCTGCCAGAGTAGGGTTTTCAAATACACCCATCGGTCCGTTCCATACAACTGTCTTAGCGGATTTTACAGCATCTGCAAACATTTCTGCTGTCTTAGGTCCAATATCGCATCCTTCACGGTCTGCCGGCATGTTATCTACATCATATACGATTGTATCAACCGGTGCATCGATTGGGTTCGGGAAGTCTGTGATAGTAACAGAATCTACCGGCAACAATAATTTCTTGCCAAGTTTTTCTGCTTTTTCCAACATTTCTTTACAGTAGTCTAATTTTGTATCATCTACCAAGGATTTACCGATTTCGTATCCCTGTGCTTTTAAGAAGGTATAAGCCATACCACCGCCGATGATTAATGTATCACATTTCTCTAATAAGTTAGAGATAACGTTTAACTTGTCTGCAACCTTTGCTCCGCCTAAGATAGCTACAAACGGTCTTACCGGATTCTCTACTGCATTTCCTAAGAAATCAATTTCTTTCTGCATTAAGTAACCAACTACTGCGGTATCTGCCAATTCAGCAACACCTACGTTAGAACAATGTGCTCTGTGGGCTGTTCCGAATGCATCATTTACAAATACGTCACATAAGGAAGCTAAATCTTTGGAGAAAGCCTCTCCGTTCTTTGTCTCTTCTGCTCTGTAACGTGTATTCTCTAAGAGAATTACATCTCCATCTTTCATAGCTTCTACGGCTGCCTTTGCATTTGGACCAACAACTTCATTGTCTGCTGCAAATTTTACTTCCTGTCCTAATAACTCAGACAATCTTGCTGCAACCGGTGCTAAAGATAATTCCGGTTTTGGCTCTCCCTTTGGCTTTCCTAAATGAGAGCAAAGAATTACTTTTCCGCCATCTGCTACTAATTTTTTGATAGTAGGAAGTGCTGCTACCAAACGGTTCTCATCTGTGATTTTTCCGTCTTTTAACGGAACGTTGAAATCACAACGGCAAAGAACACGAAGTCCCTTTACATTAATGTCGTCTACTGATTTTTTGTTTAATCCCATTTTCTTAATTCCCTCCTGGATTTTAATAAAAATGGGTCCGGTCCTTTAAAGACCGGACCCATGTTGAGTCTTTTTACTCTGTCCTATAAGTGTTGAAACTTATGCTAACTCAGAGAAGTATTTGATTGTACGAACCATCTGAGATGTGTAGCTGTTCTCGTTGTCATACCAAGAAACAACCTGTACTTCGTATAAATCATCAGATACCTGGTTAACCATTGTCTGAGTTGCATCGAATAAAGAACCAAATCTCATTCCTACGATATCGGAAGAAACGATTTCGTCTTCATTGTATCCGAAGGACTCATTTGCTGCTGCTTTCATAGCTGCATTGATATCTTCTTTTGTTACACCAGCTTTTTTAACAACTGCTGTTAAGATAGTTGTAGAACCTGTTGGTGTAGGAACACGCTGTGCAGAACCGATTAATTTTCCATTTAACTCTGGGATAACTAATCCGATTGCTTTTGCAGCACCTGTGCTGTTTGGAACGATATTAACTGCTGCTGCACGAGATCTTCTTAAATCACCTTTTCTCTGTGGTCCGTCTAATGTCATCTGATCACCTGTGTAAGCATGAATTGTGCACATGATACCGGACTGGATTGGTGCATATTTGTTTAATGCATCTGCCATTGGTGCTAAGCAGTTTGTTGTACAAGAAGCTGCTGAAATGATTGTATCAGAAGCTTTTAATGTCTCATGGTTTGTATTGTATACGATAGTAGGAAGATCATTTCCTGCAGGTGCGGAAATAACTACTTTACGAGCACCAGCGTTGATGTGTGCCTGAGCTTTCTCTTTGGATGTGTAGAATCCGGAGCACTCTAATACAACGTCAACTTTTAACTCTCCCCATGGGCAATTGTTTGCATCTGGGAAAGCGTAGATTTTGATTTCTTTTCCATCAACTGTAATAGAATCTTCTCCAGCACTTACAGTATCAGCTTTCTCATATTTACCCTGAGAAGAATCATATTTTAACAAGTGTGCTAACATTTTAGGGCTTGTTAAATCATTGATTGCTACTACTTCATATCCTTCTGCACCAAACATCTGTCTGAATGCAAGACGACCGATACGGCCAAATCCATTGATTGCTACTCTTACTGCCATTTGTAATTCCTCCTAGAAATTTTGAATAAATTTTCTTACTCTTGAGCATACAAGCTCAACTGTTAACATTTTAACTAATTTTCCAAAAAATATCAAGTGCATTTCTACGGTTTGTTAAACTTTTCACTATTTTTTTACAGATATTTTATTTTGTCCAAGATTTTTAAGGGACAAATTGTAGAAACTATTACAATAATTCATGTGATTCATACAACTGGAACAGTTTTTTTCTCCGAAAATGTGTGATACAATAGATTAAATTTCAACTTATCACAAGGAGGTTACACCCATGCTCTGGGATACACATATGCATACACAATTTTCCGGGGACAGCACCGCTCCCGTAGAAGCTATGATTGAAAGTGCGATTGCAAACCGTCTGGACGGCATCTGTTTTACGGATCATATGGATTATGACTACCCTAATGAACCGGATTTATTTGTCTTTGATATTGAAAAATATACAGAATGCATGAAAAAATATCAGTTTGCTTACAAGGACAGATTTCCCATCCATATCGGCGTAGAGTTGGGACTTCAGCCTCAGATTGCAGATTGGAACCGCAATTTTCTGTCACAGTATGACTTTGATTTTGTCATCGCTTCCTCCCATGTGGTTCATGGTTTTGATCCTTACTATGGCGAATATTACGAAGGGAAAACGGAACACGAAGCTTATTTGGAATATTTTGAGTCTATTTTGGAAAACCTGGCCGTTTTTGATGATTTTGACGTCTATGGTCATATCGACTATGTGGTTCGCTATGGTCCAAACAAAAACACAGAATATTCTTATAAGAAGTATTCCGATGTCATAGATGAAATTTTTCGCCAGTTGATTTCCCGTGGAAAGGGAATTGAACTGAATACCGCCGGTCTGAAATACGGATTGGGACATCCCCATCCCACGGAAGCGGCTTTAAAACGCTACCGGGAACTGGGAGGGGAAATCCTTACTCTCGGTTCCGACGCCCATAAACCGGAACATATTGCTTACGATTTCAAAAAAGTTCCTCAGTTATTACATGACGCAGGATTTTCCTATTATACAGTATTCCAAAAACGAAAGGCGATATTCTATAAAATATAGATAGATTTGTTTTCTTTTGTTTTTTTAATTTCTTCTCAATGCTTCAATAGGGCTTAATTTCGCCGCTTTTTTCGCCGGATAAATTCCAAAGAAGATTCCGATGCCAACCGAGAACAATGTTGTCACAAGGATGGTAATCGGATCGACTTTCGGTGTAAAGGCAAAAGTCGGCTCTACCGTACTCACTACTGCCGCCACAAGAAAGGCTCCGCCCACTCCCAACAGAATGCCTATTGCACCGCCAATCAAAGTGATAATCGCTGATTCCGAGAGGAACTGCAGCATAATGGATTTTGTCTTTGCACCCAATGCCTTGCGGATTCCGATTTCTCTGGTTCTTTCCGTTACGGAAACCAGCATAATATTCATAACTCCGATTCCTCCCACCAATAACGAAATTGCTGCCACAAGTGATACTAAGACAGTTACCACATTGATAACCTTATTTACAGTGCTCATATAGTCATTGAAATTTTCAACTTGATAAATACCTTCTTCGCTGCATTGATGACGTCTTTCTAATAATGCAGTTGATTCGGATGCAATTTTATAGGTATCCGCTCCCTCTTCTGCCAGTATCATGATATTCCAATAGGTGGTATCCTCCATTCCATATATCTGTGAAAATACTGTCAACGGCACCTGAAGATATATGGGAGAATCTTCATATGTGAATGTAAACAGCGTCTCCTTTTCCGCCTCTTCCACTCCGATAATACGGAATGTCAATTCCATATCCATAACATCCATGCTAATCTCTTTATTTAAGACATCTGTGGAACCGAAAATACGCAAGGCATCTTTTTCTCCTATTACTGCTACCTGCTGACCTGACAAATACTCTTTTTCCGTAAAATATCTTCCCTTTAACAATCCGGTTGAGGAAAAATATTGATAATCGGGCATTTGACCGATTATGTCGGTTTTAAACTCTCCCTTTTTTGTATACAGGCTGCCCTCTGCCGAATAACTGCTTGAAATCGCACGAATGCCATCTACTTTCTCATACAATGCCTCAATGTCATCATTGGTAATGTCATAGGTTTCGCTGTCGTCATAGCTGTAAATTGCAATCTGCCCCGAACCAATATCCGCCATAGCATCCGTAATCACACTTTTTGCACCATTCCCTAAGGATACGATTAACAACACGGATGAAATACCGATGATGATGCCAAGCATCGTTAAAAGTGATCTCATCTTGTTTGTCTTAATATTGGAAACAGCCATCTTTAAATATTCTAAAAATTGCGACATATCTGCCTCCTCTACTCTTTTTCATCCTCAGAATCAGATGCATTTGCCACTGCCGACATTCCATCCATAATATTTGAATCGATTGTGGTAATTACTTCCTCACCTTTTTTCAATCCTTCTGTAATAACAATGTCATTTTTGGATGACATTCCTGTGGTTACATATTTTTTCTCAACTATATTATCTTTTAAAACATAGACAAAATCACCTTTTGAGTCAGTATTGACTGCTGCCAGCGGCACATACAACACGTTTTCTGCTGTTCCCAGCTCAATTGTAAGTTTTGCATCCAGTCCGATAATCAATTTATCATCCGGATTATTAATATGTACCTTTGCCGATGTCATGGTTGCGGTTGATTTTGCATTTTCATTTGTGCTCTGTGCAGCCTGTGCTGTTCTGCTGATACTGCTGACCACTCCTTCATATGTACTGTCCATCCACTCAATTTTTACATTCTGTCCTACTGCAAGATTTTCCAGATTGTGCTTTGAAACCTGAAAATCCACACACATGGAAGATGTATTTGCAACTGAAATCATGCTGGCACCTTCTTCTGCCATTCCGCCGGCACTGACTGTAACGGCAGTAACAATTCCATCCGATTCAGCAATAATTCCTGCCTTTGCATCCTTAAGTGCATTGGCGGATTGAGAGAGTGTCAATTTCGCCGCTTCCTGTGAATACTCAATCCCCTGTCTTTCTGCGTCTGTCAGAACACTTGCGGAAGCACTCTCTTTTTCTGCTTTTGCTTCTTCAAGTCTGCCCTGTTCTTCCTCCAATTTTTTTGTAACCTCTGATATAGAGGATTGAATGGCACTCACATCTGCACTCTCCCCGCTTGCAGCTTCAAGCTGTGACTGAAGTGTTGCCAACTGCCCGTTTAAGGAATTGATATTTGCCTGACTGGCATTTATTTTACTTTCTGCCTCAGCAACCTGTACTTTTCCTTTTTCGCTCAATTCAAGAGATTTTTTTCTTGCAGCACCTTCCGCTTTGGACTCTAATTCTGAGATTGTATAACTTTTTTCCAAGGACTCGGTATCGTAAGTTAAAAGATAGTCTCCTGCTTTTACGGTATCACCCACTTGAACAGACACCGTATTAATCTTTGCATTTACCGGTGACACATAATTGTGTGTATCTTCACTGTCCACCATTCCGCTTGTCTCTAAGGTTGCCGTCACGGTTCCTTTTTTCACCTTGGCAACATCGACGCTTTGGATTTCATCTCCTTTTCCTGTATTCATTTTTATCACTGCCACTAACACAATTACAGCCCCGACGAGCACCGGTATTACAATTTTTTTCTTACTCTTTATCTTTTTCATTCTGTTTCTCCTCATCTAATTCTATTTTTCCATCCATAATACGGATGACACGTTTTGCAGAAGCCGCAATCCCATCATCATGCGTAATTAATATTACAGTTTTTCCCTCTGCATGAAGTTTTCCCAATATTTCCATAATCTCGTGACTGGATTTGGAATCCAGATTTCCGGTGGGTTCATCTGCCAGAATAATCGGTGGTGCCGCTGCCAACGCTCTTGCAATGGCTACCCTCTGCTGTTGACCACCGGACATTTCAGCCGGCTTATGCTCCATCCGTTTCTCTAACCCGACTTTCTTCAGCGACTCCACTGCCAACTCTCTTCTCTTTGTTGCCGGAACATTTCGATATATCAGCGGAAGTTCTACATTTTCAAGTGCGGTTAATCCCGGAATCAAATTGAACCCCTGAAAAATGAACCCTATCTCCTGATTACGAATCTCTGACAACTCATCATCACTTAAACCCGATACATCTTTTCCATTCAGATAATAATTACCGGAAGTCGGTATATCCAGACATCCCAATATGTTCATAAATGTGGACTTTCCGGAACCGGACTGCCCGATAATTGCCACAAATTCTCCCTGCTTAATCTGCAAAGATACATCATCTAAAGCTCTCACTTCGTTCTCGCCCGGATTATATATTTTCATCAAGTGAGATACTTCTATCAATGTTTCCATGATACCCTCCCGTTCTCATTATTGTATTATTTCCCTAGTACAATAATACATATATTTCCATTTGTCAATAGACTTCGCCATTTCTTCATAATCCTTCATAAAATATTAAGAAGTGTTATAATTTTGCGAGTGCACATCCTCGCGGAGCGTTTTTATTTAATAGGAAATCCAAAGGAATTTCCTATTAAACAAAAAAAGAGCTGCAACACGATATCCGTGTGCAACTCTCTTGCCTGCTTCGATTATATTCTGGACAAATATTCGCCGGTTCTGGTATCAATCTTGATTACATCGTTCTGCTCTACGAACAATGGAACCTGAACCTTTGCTCCTGTCTCAACGATTGCCGGTTTTGTAGCTCCCTGTGCGGTATCACCTTTGAAGCCCGGCTCTGTATCCGTAATCTCTAACTCTACGAATAACGGCGGCTCTACTGCAAATACATTTCCGTTATGGGAACATACCTTAACCATTTCGTTCTCTTTTACAAATTTCAGTGCATCACCGATGGTATCTGCATCTAATGCTATCTGCTCATAAGTAGACACATCCATGAAATGGAATAAATCACCGTCTGAGTATAAGTACTGCATATCCACTCTGTCAATACGTGCCTGCGGACACTTCTCTGTCGGTCTGAATGTCTTCTCTACAATACCTCCGTTGATGATATTTTTTAATTTTGTTCTAACAAACGCTGCACCCTTACCTGGTTTTACGTGCTGAAATTCGATAATCTGATAGATATTACCTTCAAACTCAATAGTAATACCGTTTCTGAAATCACCTGCTGATATCATAATAGATATTCCTCCTCATTTTGTATGATTATCCCTTTGTGATAATCTCGCTTTTCACATTTTATACTAAAATACTATATTTTTCAAGACTATTTCCTGTTTTTCTCGATTTCATGAATCATATCTACTCGTTTCTGATGACGTCCTCCTAAAAATTCTGCTCCAAGGTACGCATCCACAATGCTCTTTGCCGTCTCCATTCCCACGATTCTGGCACCGAAAGCTATAATATTGGCATTGTTATGTTCCCTTACCAAACGTGCCGTAGTAGGCTCTGAACAAACCGCTGCCCGGACTCCCTGTACCTTATTTGCGGCTATTGAAATTCCCACTCCGGTTCCACAGATTAAAATACCACAGTCTGCCTCCCCCTTTACAACAGCCTCGCCCACTGCCTGTCCGTATTCCGGATAATTGCAGCTTTCATGGCTGTCTGTTCCAAAATTAATGATTTCATATCCCTTTTCTTCCAAATATTTCTGGATTTCCTGTTTCATTTCCACCGCTGCATGATCATTTCCCATTGCAATTTTCATTTCTTTTTCTGCTCCTTTTTTAACCGTTTTTTATAGAAAAACAATACTATTTTTTCCAAATATCTTTTTAATACAATCTGTATCTCTTCCTTTGGATGAATGGGTTTTACCAAAAAAGTACGAAGTCCGGTACGATTGGCACCGTATACATCCGTGAAAATCTGGTCTCCCACAAAAATTGTATTCTCCCGACGGGTTCCCATTACCTCCATTGCCTTTTCATATCCGGCAACCTTCGGTTTTCCTGCTTTAAAAATATAGGAAACCTGCACCTCATCATTAAACATCTTCACCCGCGGTTCCTTATTATTGGACAACAGGCAACAGGAAAAGCCCAGCTCTTTAAGCTGAGCAAATAATTCTTTCGCCCGTTGGTCCGCCGGTGCCCCATGAGGCACTAATGTATTATCAATGTCAAATATAATTCCTCGGTAGCCTTCCTCATATAAACCTTTAAAATCAATTCCATATGTGGAATCTACATACTCTCCCGGATAGAATCGTCCTAACATATTACTTCACCAACTTGGAAATCTGTTTAAAAGTGTCTGTTCCTGCTTTGCCCAGCAATTCAAATAAAAGGGATTCATAAGTGGTTATGATTGCCCCTTCTGCCTGCATCCGCTTCATTGCAATCTTTTTATCATTCAGATTTCTGGAAGAAACACAATCTTCTACCACGACAGGCTGATATCCCATTTCGATTAAATCGATTACGGTCTGCAATACACAGACATGGGCTTCAATCCCACAGACAATGACATTCTTTTTCCCTTTAATCGCCTCCTGCACCTCTTTCACCTGTGCACAGGAAAACACCAGTTTATCTGTATACTCTTCTGTTCCAGCCGCTTCACAAATTTCCGGTATATTCAATCCAAGACCTTTGGTATATTGTCCCGTGATATGCATTGGAACACCAAGAATATTCAATCCTTTTAACAGTTTTACGCTTGTCTCTATCAGCTCTTCCTTCTTTGCGATAGTAGGCAAAATTTTCTCCTGATAGTCCACTATGATACATGTCGTATCCTCTGCCAATATTCTCATGGTTCTCTCCTTTTCTTCAACATACACGGATATCTTATCTTATATCTTCTAAAGGTGCAAGTTTTTTTCCATATACTTTTGTAGATTATTCTGCCATTGCTGCCGTTAAAATTGCCATGGAATATACCTCAAAGGCCGTACATTCTCTGGAGAGAGTATTGATAGGAGCATTTAACCCCAGAAGAATCGGTCCATAGGCTTCAAAGTTACCCAGATATCTTGCAATCTTATAACCGATATTTCCCGCATTCAAATCTGGGAAAATAAAAGTATTTGTATGACCGGCAATCTCATAGCCCGGACATTTCGTTGCCGCAACCTTCGGGGACACCGTCGCATCAAACTGAAGTTCTCCGATACTTGCTATTTCAGGATGTTCTTTTTCCATACGCTTTGCAGCGTTGCACATCTTCTCTACATCTTCTCCTTTTCCCGAACCATGTGTGGAATAGCTCAAAAATGCCACTTTCGGATTCAGATTGAAGATTTTCGCACACTTGGCAGTTTCATAGGCAATCTCTACCAGTTCCTCTTCTGTCGGATGAATATTTATGGCACAGTCCCCCAAAGCAATTACCTCATGTTCACCGGTTGCTCTCGGTCTTGCCAGCACAATACAGGATGAAACAATCTTATTTTCCGGCTTTGTCTTGATTAACTCCAATGCCGGTTTTACTGTATCTGCTACGGAAGTAATGGCTCCGCCCAACAGAGAGTCATACACTCCCATTTTCACCAGCATCGTTCCAAAATAATTTGGTTTTTGCAGGATTTCCCGAGCCTCCGCTTCTGTCACACCCTTATCTGCTCTGATTCTACAATATTCCGCCACCATCTCGTCCATCTGCGGATAATCCTTTGGTGAAATAATTTTGGCTCCCCGGATATTATAACCGGTTTCCTGTGCTTCCTCCCAGACATCCTTTTCATTTCCAATCAGAATCGGCTGCAAAAAATTGCTTGCCAGAAGTCTGGATGCCGCCTCAATGATACGCGGATCTGTTCCCTCCGAAAATACGATAGTTTTCGGATTGTCTTTTAGTTTTTTGACAAATTCATCAAATTCAAACATGTTATTACCTCCCCCAAGGTCTTTTGTCATCTTCTCCATATAGTTCTGTTTTTATTGTATACCTGCTAATTTTATTTTTCAACTATGCTTGTTAATTATTTATCATTCTCTTGGTGCAAAAAAAGAAGGTGTACACTATTACTTAGTGCACAGTCCTTCTAATATTTCCTGATATTCCTCCGGTAGAATAAGATTGGGCTTATCCTTTATCTGCCATGCAATTTCATCCGTATTTGACAGTACATTTTCCAGCATATCCGGTATCTCCAATAACCGCAGTCTGCAGTATTCTGCACTATCCATATCTTTGTTCGCCGCATAAAGCTGTATGCCCACATACAACATATCAAAATAATCCAAATACTCTTCCAGCTCATATTTTGACATTAAAATTGCTTTTTGTTTATAGGTAATCATGTCTGCAAAATTACCCTCTGCATATGCTGCCCGGGCTTTTGCACTGTATGCTAAAGCAGCAGAATCATTTAGGGAAAGGACTTTATCCGCCAGATACTCCATTTCTCGCGTATCCTCTGCCTGCGGCAACATGGCAAGCCATGCACCGGTATGTCCCGGATATACGGAAACCGCAGCCTGATAATTGCCGCCATCATACAATCCTGACGCAATCCCAAGCCACATACTGATACCTGCCAGCACGGCACCCCCGACATAAACCGTGCTTTTTCCGCTTATCTTTCCTGTACTTCCTGTTTCCAAATCCATAGCTAAAAGAAACACGAAAAAAATTACAACAAACTGTAAATCAAAATCAAACATACAATGAGCACTCATAACCAGAAGAAGCAGACGGTTTGTCCCCGTACATTGTTTGGAAATCATACTTTTCACAACAGCCGCTGTAAACATTCCTGCCGGAATCCAGCCCACATCTAAAAGTATCTGCAGCAACTCATTGTGAACATTCCTTACCGAATAAACGCCGGTTTGAAAAGCTCCCTGCGTACTAAAATATCCCATATATCCCAGTCCAAAGGGATGCTTTAAAATGATCGGCAATGCATCCTTAAAATAGAGCAGCCGTCCTAAAAATGTACTGGACTGAACCGAAATCTTCAGATAACGTCCCATTGCTGCCATATTTCCTGCTGCCGCTGCGTACACCAAGGTTCCTGCCACCACTACACACAATAAAAGTATCAGCTTCCTGCAAAGCTTTCGATTTTTCATCCTGAGCAATCCTACAAAGACGGTAAAAATCAACAGGACAAAAACGGTTCGGCTTCCGGTCTGTAAAATGCCAAAAACCAACACGGCAAGACACAGAAACTTCCACAACCGCCAGTTCTCTTCCCCCATCAGGATAATGACTCCTGCCAGCAGGAACAAGGCAAAGGTATTGGGATACTGGAAAAAGCCTACAAGCCTGTTGTTTACAAAAAAGAGTTTCCCCAAAGCCGGAATCTGTCCCAGACAGAAGGAAAGAACTGCCATCACTCCTCCCGACAAGGGAACTGTTTTCAAAAGTCCTGCCCGCTCCTGCGGTGCAATCTGCATAACTGCCACCGCAAACAAGAAGAGCGGCAGGAACTTGATAAGCCCCAAAATCGCCATTCCATGGTCTACTGCCCAAATTGTGCTGACACCATAAGCAGTCAGCAATACTACTATCGTCAAAATCGTAAAATTCCTCTGTATCTGCAATCTGCCCGTTTTCCAGTAACAGTAGAACAAATATCCTATAAAGTAAACAGAAAACAAACAGGATATCGTTTCATAAAAACCTCCGCATAGAAATGGTGCCGCCAGCAGAAACACCCACAGCGGACGTGCTGACATTTTTGGAAAGGCTTTCTCTGTCATAACCTACTTCTGTATCCGATGTCTGGCTTTTGTGCCCAAAAGACAGCCTCCTACCGAAAGTGCCACAGCCAAAAATAGGAATATTGGAGAACCATCCCCTGTCTTTGGTGATTTTGCAATGACAGAACCGCCATTGGTGCTGTCGGTGGTCACCCTCAATGTCATATCAATGGCACCATAGGTATAATTCATAGTGATGCTATGCTCCCCTTTCGAAAGAGTATCCATAAATGCCGAGGTAAAAGTCAGAATCGTAGAGCCTTTTTTCAGCGTATAGTTGGATGGGTCTACGACGACACCGTCTACTGCCACGCTTACAAAATCTTCCAATGCACCGGAACATTTGATGGTGGCACCGCCGGAGCTTCCGATAACATAGCCGGTATCCGTATATTCCAACTGGATTGCAAGGGGTACCGCTTCTTTCCATGTGATATTTCCGCCAAAGCTCTGTCTTACCTCTTCTGTCCAAGTAGGGTTTCCTGCCGGATAGTATGCGGTGGCGGTAACGTTGTCGAATATTTCGCCACCTTTGTATTGTGTTCCATATTCATAAAAATCTGAAAGTTTTGGTGCATCTCCTTGAAAGCTAATGGTTTTCAATCCTTTGCAATCCGAAAAAGCCTTATATGTAATACTCGTGATACTATCTGGAATTGTTACTTCTTTGAGGCTGGTACAAGAATCAAATGCTTTATATTCAATACTTGTTACATTATTTGGAATTGTTATTTTTGCAAGACTGCTACAATCCATAAATGCCTTATTCCCTATACTTGTTACACCTGATGGGATATTTATTTCTGTCAAACTGCTACAATCCCGAAATGTATTTTCTCCTATACTACCTGTCACACTGTTAGGAATTGTTACTTTTGTCAAATTTGGACAGTGCCAAAATGATTGTGGCCCTATGCTGGTTACTCCTTTTTCAATTACTATACTTACTATTTTGGGCTTTATAGTGCCGACATCTTCGGTAGTCCCCACACTATATTGACCTAAATAATTCCACATCGCCCCACTTCCTGAAATCGTCATGGTTCCGGTTTCATTAAGCTCCCATGTTACATTGTCGCCGCAAGTACCGCTGGTTGGTGGTTCCGTCGTTTCTCCCTCTGCCAACACAGTCGTTGCCGGCACAGCCGCCACTAAGGAAAGTGCCAATATGACTGACAGCCATTTCTTTAAATTTTTCATATTTACCCTCTCTTTCTCTTCTTGTATTCGATTCGGCATTATATATCACACCTAACACAATTTTAAGATATTTAATATCTCATGTCAAGTTTTTTTCGATTTTATATGTCTCATGTTTTATTATGATATATCATACAATAACTTAATAGGATATTTTATAAGATGCCGGCAAAACGGCAGAACGGAGCTTATTATGTATGAAGATTTTTTTGCCCAGAGAATCACGGAGTTGCGGCTTCAGAAAAATGTTTCTGCTCGTGAAATGAGTCTTGCACTTGGTCAGAATGGAAGCTATATCAATCGTATTGAAAACAAGCAGGCTTTCCCTTCTATGCAAGCTTTCTTTTATATATGTGAATATTTTGGAATTACCCCCAGAGAATTTTTTGATTCAGATAATTTAAATCCCACAAAATTGGCAGAAATTGTAGATATTGTTTCCGGGCTGAATGAAGAACAATTGGATATTGTCTTGTTTGTTGCCAAAGGTCTCTCCGACAAAACAAAACCATAAAAATATTTTTCATCATTTTTAGACAAAAAAATAGCGGGAACACTTTTCATGTCCCGCCATTCTATTCTGACTATAATGTAAAATCTTCTACGCCTCTTACCGGTGCCGATTGTGCTCCCTGACCACCATCAACTCCATTGCGTCCCACAAAGAACTGATACTGTTGAATTACCTGATTCTTTTGCATCTCAGACAGTGCCTGCTGTACATCCAAATTATAGATATCGCTGTCGGCACCCTTCATTTCATACTGACGGTCTGCCTGATATGTATCCGCATACTGTGCGGAACCAAAGGTCTGATTCTCCTTCGCCTTTGCCAGCTCTTCCTCGCTAATCTTCGGCTGTGGCTGTCCACCGGACTGTTCCATTCCTGCCTGTAACTCTTCCGTATCTAATCTCTGCGATTGTATCTCTCTTATTGAATTGTAATCATAATATCCTGTATATGGACGAATACCTGAAATATTCATACTATCAACATCCTTATTCTTTTCTGCTAATCCTTTAGACAATATATATATCGTCTAAAGACCGCAGAACTTTACCTATTTTGATTACTTATCCAAAATTTTTTTCAATTCGTTCATAAATGTATTTACATCTTTAAATTCACGATAAACAGAGGCAAATCTCACATAGGCTACCGCCTCTAAATCTTTCAGCTTATCCATAACAATCTCGCCGATAACCGTACTTGGGATTTCCTTTTCCTCACGGTTGAAAATTTCTGTCTCCACCTCATCCACCAGTTGATTAATCTGATTAATGGAAATCGGACGCTTATGACAGGCTCTTAATACACCTGCTTCAATCTTGGAACGGTCATACTGTTCCCTGTTGTTATCTTTTTTAATGACAATCAACGGAATGGTCTCCACCTTCTCATAAGTAGTAAAACGTTTTCCGCAATCATCACATAATCTACGGCGGCGAATTGAATTATTATCATCTGCCGGTCTTGAGTCAATGACTCTTGTATTTTCGCTGCTGCAAAACGGACATTTCATCCCAGACTCCTCCTTGGGTATTCATAGCATAAGTATAAACATTTTGTAAATTATTGTCAACCAATTTATACCACATTATGTAACTCTTTTCGGAGATTCTGCTACAACTTGTGTCTGATTTCATCGTCCTTTACATCCACCAGAATAATGTCGGGACCAATTTTTACAATATCGCACCAAGGGATGAAAAATTCACAGTCTCTTCCAAAAAACCCCCAGAAACGGGCGGGACCCGGGACAATCAACGCCCGGATACATCCATTACATTCATCCAAGTCCAAATCCATCACATGCCCCAGACAACGGCAGTCACATACATTTATGACATCTTTTTCTCTGAGTTCGCATAATCTCATAGCCCTCTCCAATCAAAGGCGTTTTTATATCTTATGCGAAAAATTTTTATACGTTAAAACGGAATAATATAACATCTCCGTCTTTTACCACGTACTCTTTTCCTTCCAGTCCTACCAGACCTTTTTCCTTTGCAGCAGACAGACTTCCGCACTCCAAAAGATTCTGGTAATTCACTACCTCTGCACGGATAAATCCCCGTTCAAAATCCGTATGGATTTTTCCTGCCGCCTGCGGTGCCTTTGTACCTTTCTTTATGGTCCATGCTCTGGTCTCGTCCTCTCCGGCAGTAAGATAACTGATCAGTCCCAACAGAGAATAGCTGGCTTTGATTAATTTCTCCAATCCTGATTCTTTTAATCCCAAATCCTCTAAAAACATGGCTTTTTCTTCGTCATCCAACTCCGCAATCTCCTGCTCAATCTGGGCACAGATAACGAATACCTCACAGTCTTCGTTTTTCGCCAGTTCTCTTACCTTCTGTACATGGGCATTTCCGGCTCCGTCATCTGCCAAATCATCCTCGGAAACATTGGCAGCATAGATTACCGGCTTTGCGGTCAGAAGATTATAGCCTTTAAACCATTCTGCCTCATCTTCGTCCTCACCCAGTTCAAAGGTTTTTGCCAGCTTTCCTTCCTCCAGATGAGCCTTGATTCTCTCCAAAAGTGCCAGCTCTTTAGCCAGAGTCTTATCCATGCGGGCACCCTTGGTGGTTTTTGCGATTCTTCTGTCCAAAATCTCAATATCGGAAAATATCAATTCTAAATTAATGGTCTCAATATCACGAACAGGGTTTACACTTCCGTCTACATGAACCACATTGGTATCCTCAAAGCAACGAACCACATGCACAATGGCATCCACTTCACGGATATTCGCCAAAAACTGGTTGCCCAGTCCCTCGCCCTTGCTGGCTCCTTTTACCAATCCTGCAATATCCACAAATTCAATGACTGCCGGTGTTACTTTTTTAGAATGATACAAATCTCCCAGCTTCTGCAAACGTTCATCCGGTACTGTTACAATTCCCACATTCGGGTCAATGGTACAAAAGGGATAGTTTGCGGACTCCGCTCCTGCTTTTGTCAATGAGTTAAACAAAGTACTCTTTCCTACGTTTGGTAATCCTACAATTCCTAGTTTCATTTTTACATATACCTATCCGAAAATGCCCTATTTTCAAGCACTTTCGCCTTTCTCTATATTTCTACTACACAATTTACTACACAATTTTTAAGGCTTTTTCTATTTTTTCAACCTCTTTTACCTTCTCTTCTTCAGTCACATGGACATATAAATTCATGGTAATTCCAACAATTTAAATAAAGTCGTATCATAAGCAGAGTTTTTTATTTTGTTACTGGATTCTTTACTATAACATCATTCTCGACAGCATCAGAGAACATACAATACAAAGTCATTCTTGCAACTTCGAGCTCCTCTCTGCCATTTACAAGCAAAAAGAGTCTGATACAGCATAATATTATACCACTCTTGACACAATTTGAAAACAATTAACTTTCTAAATTTCAAGTGCATTCCCTATATCCCTAGTTCTTTATGAAAATATTTCAATGGTGAAAATCCATATCTTCTATCAAATTCTCTTTTATGTAATTGCTTTATCCCCTTCATATGTTCCACATATTCTTCAACATAGTCGAAGGCTTCTTTCTTAATTCGTTCCAAATTCACCATCGTCTCATTGAATTCATCTTTATCAATAATAGCATCTATAGAATCAATATACTCTGTCTTTGCTATAATAACTATCTTACTGTAATCTAATCTGGACTTGTGCACTTTAGATCTTTTCGTAGTTGTAAAATGGAACGCATACTGATGTCTAATCTCAGTTCTATATGGAATGCAAATAAAATAATCATAATGCGACTGAAAAAGCAAACAATTATATGCTCTCTGTTTTTTCTTTAAAATTTCTCTATACGGCGGATTCGGATATGCTTTATAGAAATCCTCCGTCAGCTTAAGAATTTGATAATCATTCTCTGGTAAACTCATTCAATTTTTCTCCTTTGGGAATAGCTACTCGATTGAGTAAAAAGAAACGAGAGACCTCTCAGCCTCTCGTAATCAGCTTCATCATTCGGTCAATTTTTATTTTACCGTCCTGTCAGAACCGTCACAGGACTCATCGCTCGGTCAATTTTTATTTTACCGTCCTGTCGGAACCGTCACAGGACCCATCAAATATGATGAAGAAGAACATTTCTGTTCTTAACCATATTATACGCACATATTTTGAAAATATCAACGCTTTTTTGATTTATTTTTCGCTGTACCATGACTTCCAAAAGGTTACCATTTTTCAAAAAGATATATGAAAAATCATGAAAATCGCCCGTAAATGTCGATTCCTAGTTTCATAATAATCCTCCAATTTATTCTTCATCCCGCGATTCTATCAGCAAAAGTGTTCCCTTTTCCATAGTAATCGTAGCTTTTTTCTCTGTAATTTCATTGCTGATACCAATGGAATTGTAGCCTCCCATGGTATAGTCTGTCAAGGGATAGGCAAATCCCCGCAGGGTCAGCCCCTCCACATCTCCCATAAAGGGAATCAATGAAATATACTTCCCATATTGGTTGTCTTTTTCCATCTCCAAAGGCTGATTCATCATACGAATCCGGTTCTGTGCATCCACCAGATAGGCGTCTACTCCTTTTTCCATGCAAAATCCCAACAAACGGATATTAGCCAAGCTGTGGTCTATCCGGCTTCCCAAAGCTCCCAATATATGAAGCTCCTCTGCTCCCTGTTCCAATGCGGTGAGAACAGCTATCTCCGTATCTGTATCATCCTTTTGCGGTTGAAATTTTCTCCATTCAATTCCCGGCATCTGTCGGTATTTTTCTAAAACCGAAGCCTCTGCCGAGTCAAAATCCCCCACAATCACATCCGGCTTCAAGCCATGGCGATACAAAAATTCCATTCCCGAATCTATAGCTATCACATGAGAAAAACTCTGTGCTTTGATATATTGCAGAGCGAAGGCATCCTCAATTTCTCCGCCAGACACTAGTAATACTTTCTTCATAATTTCCTCTGATTTTATTTCATCTTTTCCAAAAAAGCCTGAATATTATTTTCGATATTTCCTTTAAACACGGCACTTCCCGCCACAATGATATTGGCTCCGGCTTCCATGATTTCCTCTACATTGTTCAAGGTGACACCGCCGTCCACCTCAATGTCGGTTTTTAAACCCTTACGGTCTATCATCTGTTTTAAATCATAGATTTTATCCGTACAGTAAGAGATATAAGCCTGTCCGCCAAATCCCGGATTGACACTCATCAAAAGCACCATATCCACCTTTGGCAAAATATATTCTAATTCCTGCAAAGGAGTTGCCGGATTCAATGCCACTCCTGCCAGCACACCCTTTTCCTTTATCAGCTCTATGGTTCTGTCCAGATGCTTACAGGCTTCTGCATGCACTGTAATAATGTCGGCTCCCGCCTCCACAAACTCTTCCACATAGCGTATCGGCTCCTCTATCATCAGATGTACATCAAAAATCCGCTCTGTCAAAGGACGGATGGCTTTGATCACCGGAAACGCAAAGGAAATGTTTGGAACAAACTGTCCGTCCATGACATCAATATGCACATAATCGGCTCCCGCTACATCAATCCGCTGTATCTGTTCTCCCAGCTTTGAAAAATCTGCTGATAAGATGGATGGTGATAAACATCTCATTCTGTTTCCTCCTAATATTTCTTCATGTTTTTCAGCTCTTCGTAGAGCATACAATAATTTTCGTATCTGACCGGACTGATTGTTCCTGCCTCCAATGCCTCTTTTACTGCACAATCCGGTTCCTGTATATGGCTGCATCCTTGGAAACGGCATCCCGGCTCCAGTGCCACAAACTCAGGATAACAATCCCGCAAATTTTCTTTTTCCAGTCCCGGTATGTTCAAAGAAGTAAATCCCGGTGTATCCATCAGATAGGTATTTCCTTCAATGTGAATCAGCTCCGAATGTCGGGTGGTATGCTTTCCACGCTCAATCTTCTCACTCAGACCTCCGGTTTCCATGGCTGCCTTCGGCTGCAATGCATTGGTCAAAGAAGATTTTCCCACACCGGAAGGACCTGCGGTTGCGATGGTCTTTCCCTGTATCCTCTTTTTGATTGCTTCTAGTCCGATTCCCTCTTTTGCACTGAAAAAACAGACCTCATAGCCTGTTGGCTCATAGATTTTCCGCAAATCTTCCAACGTTTTTTCATCCACCAAATCGATTTTGTTAAAACAGACCGTTACCGGAATCTGCTGATATTCCATTCCCACCAGAAATCGGTCCAACAGATGGAAGTTGGGCTTTGGCTTTGCCGCCGCAAAAATAACCAGTGCCTCATCAATATTTGCCACTGCCGGACGAATCAGTTCATTTTTCCGAGGAAGAATCCGGTCTACGTTTCCCTTTTTTTCTGCCTCGTCCAAAATACTGATTTCCACATCATCTCCCACCAGCGGTTTGATTTTTTTATTTCGGAATACTCCTTTTGCCTTACATTCATAAATTCCGGCTCCTACTACGTGAACGTAGTAGAACCCGGAAATTCCTTTTACAATCTTTCCTAGCATGCTCTTTCCTATTGCTTTGTAAAGTTCACAGACTGATGCTGTGACTGTGTGGTTCCATCATTCAGTAACCAAGTAATCTCCAAGGTTCCTGAGCTTGCCTTTGGAATGTCGCTCTTCTCTGCCCGGAATGGGAAGGAGGATATGCTGACATTATTCCACTCTTCAATCACAGAACCATCGGCATCCTTCAGCACAATGTTGGCACCCGTTACTCTTGAACTGTCGGCAGGTGCTGTAATATTGGCACTAAATCTATAGTAGGTAGTCTTTGGTCCGCTGCTGACCACCAGACTGATATTGCTTCCTGCATCTACATATTTTCCCGCTGCAATACTCTGGCTGATAACATTGCCCGCTGCAATGGTATCGCTGTACTCATTGCTGACGCTTGTAACCGTCAATCCCGCTGCGGATAACTTGCTCTTGGCATCTGCCTCTGAAATATTTACCACATTCGGAACGGACACCGCTTCTTTTCCTTGGGAAACCACAATGGTAATGGTCTCGCCCTTTTTCGCAGAGCTTCCACCGGACGGAGACTGGGAAATGACATTTCCACTTGCTACGGAATCGCTGTTCTGATAATCTCTGGAATATTTGAATCCCGCATCTTTTAATTTGTTAATGGCAGAGGTTTCGTCCAATCCCTCCACATTTGGAATCTCAATATCTCCGGCACCGCTGCTGATCACAACCGTAACGGTGGTATTTTTCTTAACCATGTCTCCCTTATCTACGTTCTGGGAAATAATCTGACCTTCTTCGTATTTGTCAGAGGACTCTGTCTTGCCCTTTTTGATGCCAAGACCCAAATCGTTTAATTTTTCTTTTGCTTCCTCATAGGTCATGCCCCTAAGGTCAATCATCTCTACCTTGCCACTGTCTGATTCGGTGTTTGTATCTTCATCCTTTTTATCGGAGGAACCGAACTTAAACAGTCCGAAAATACTTCCCACCAGATAAATGACAATTCCCACAATAATAACTGCTGCTACGATTCCCGCGATGGTCACGGCTTTTTCCATTTTCGGATTCAGTTCGCCTTCTTCCTCTTCGGCGTCTTCCTCCTCTTCCTCCTCGGCAGTCTCGATTCCCTCTGCCTCCTGTTTGATACGCTCTATATCTTCCTCTTCAAATTTTCTGGTCTTTCCGTCTGTGTCCGGATTAATGATTGTCACAAAATCTTCATCCGGATTAATCAATGACTTTTTCAAATCCACCAGAAGGTCTGCCATATTCTCATATCTTCTGTCCGCATTTTTCTGCGTACATTTCAGGATAATTTTCTCCAAACTGATTGGCAGATCCGGTGCATAGGCACTTGGAGATACCATTTCCTCCTGTAAGTGCTGGATAGCCACTGCCACCGTCGTATCTCCATCAAAAGGCACACGTCCGGTAACCATCTCATACATCACAATACCCAGAGAATAAATATCGCTTTTGCCGTCTACGAATCCGTTTCTTGCCTGCTCCGGGGAAGAATAGTGTACGGAACCCATGACATCGGAATTGATAGTGTTGGCAGATGCTGCCCGGGCAATTCCGAAATCTGTCACCTTAACCTTTCCTTCTGTGGAAATAATGATATTCTGCGGTTTGATATCTCTGTGAATAATATTTTTATTATGGGCTGCTTCAATTCCCCGTCCCACCTGTATGGCTATACTGATGGCTTCTTTAAAGGAAAGCTGTCCCTTTTTCTCAATATAGGTCTTGAGGGTAATTCCCTCCACATATTCCATGACGATATAATACATACCGTCCTGACTTCCTACGTCATAGATATTTACAATATTCGGATGCTCCAGTCCTGCTGCGGACTGTGCCTCTGTACGAAATTTTGTGACAAAGTTCACATCCTCCGAAAATTCCTGTTTTAATACCTTAATAGCCACAAAACGGCCTAAAGTATGGTCTTTTGCCTTATATACGTCGGACATTCCGCCCGCTCCGATTTTTCCCACTATCTCATAGCGGTCATCTATAAACATTCCTTCTGTCAACATGCCATTCACCTCTTTTAAAACGGTTCTATTACAACTACCGTTATATTATCCTGTCCCCCGTGGTCGTTGGCGGTTTCCACCAATTTTTCCACTCTCTCTGCTACATCCCTCTGACTCTGCACGATTCTTCGGATGTCTTCATCCTCCACCATGTTGGTCAGTCCGTCTGAGCACATTAATATGTAATCCTGCGGATATAATTCCACTTCAAAGAAATCCACATCTACATCCTGTGCCGCACCTACAGCTCTTGTAATGATATTCTTGTCGGGGTGGTCTTTTGCCGCATCCTTTGCCAGCTCACCCATCCGTACCATTTCCTCTACCAGCGAATGGTCTCTTGTTACCTGAGTAATCTCTTTGCCAATCACATACATCCTACTGTCTCCCACATTGGCAACAAAGGCTTTATCCCCTATTACTGTCACTACAACAACCGTAGTTCCCATTCCCGCCATGGTTTCATCCTGACGGGCTTTCTGTATTAATTCCCTATTGGCAGTCTGAATCGCCTCTTCAATAATCCGCACCGGTTCTTTTTGTTCATTGGTACGGACACTTTCGACGATGGTCTCCACTGTAAACTTGGAAGCAAATTCTCCCGCCTTGTGTCCTCCCATTCCATCTGCCACAATAAAAAGGTTCGGGAGGTTTCCGACAGCATTCTCCGACGTATATACATAATCCTGGTTCATTTCTCTGTTCTTTCCTATGTCCGATATTGAAAATGTCTTCAAACTCTCCACCTACCTTTCCATATATCTCTTGCGTAATTGTCCACAGGCACCGTCTATATCTCTGCCCATTTCCCTTCTAATAGTAACATTTATTCCGTTTTTTTCAAGTTTATTTTTAAAATTCAGGATAACCTGCTGATTCGATTGCACATAATCCCGCTCTTTTACAGGGTTTACCGGAATCAAATTTACATGGCAGTTCATCCCCCGAATCAAGCCGCTAAGCTCTTTGGCATCCTCTTCGGTATCGTTCACCCCTCCTACCAGACTGTACTCAAAAGTAATTCTACGTCCGGTCTGTTCAAAATAGTATCGGCAGGCATCTAAAACCTCCGAAATCTCATATTTATTTGCCACCGGCATCAGTTCCTTCCGCCTCTCCTGATTGGAGGCATGAAGAGACAGTGCCAGCGTAATCTGCAGTTTTCTGTCTGCCAGTTCCCGCATTTTCGGTACAATTCCGCAGGTGGAAACTGTAAGATTTCTCTGGCTGATATGAAGTCCGTTTTCATCGGTGAGCATTTCAATAAATTTTATCAGATTCTCATAATTGTCCAAAGGCTCTCCGGTTCCCATAACCACCACATTGGAGATCCGTTCACCGATATCCTGACCAATCCGGTAAATCTGTTCCAGCATTTCTCCCGGAGTCAGACCCCGCACCAGTCCGTCCAAAGTAGATGCACAGAAACGACAGCCCATACGGCAGCCCACCTGTGAGGAAATGCAGACAGAGTTTCCGTGCTTATATTTCATCAGCACGCTCTCAATGACATTCCCATCCTCCAGACGAAAGAGATATTTTCTGGTTCCGTCCAGCTTGGACACCTGCACCTCCACCGGTTCTAAAACCGTAAGGCCTGCCTGTTCTTCCAGCTTTTTTTGCAAGTCTTTCGAGAGATTGGTCATCTCACCAAAGCTTTGCACCTGTTTCCTGTGAAGCCATTCGTATACCTGCTTTGCCCGGAATTTTTTTTCTCCTATGGACAGCATATACTCCTGCAATTCTTTGAAATTTAATGATTTTATATCTGTTTTTTCACTCATAGTAACAACTAGTTCTTTCTCAGCTTTGCAATAAAAAAGCCGTCATTTCCTGTCTCGTCCGGGAATATCTGCTGCATGGATTCCAAATGCAGCTCCCTGTGATTTTCCAACAGCCACTGTACATTTTCTTCATTTTCTGTTTTATGAATGGTACAGGTACTGTAAACCAACGTACCTCCGGATTTTACATATGCCGGAACCACCGATAAGATTTCCCTTTGCAGTGCCACCAGCTCCTGCTCTTTTTCCGGGGTCATCTTATACTTAATGTCTTTTTTCCGTCCTATGACACCCAGACCGGAGCAAGGCAAATCTGCGATTACAATATCCGCCTTCTCCCGCAGGCTTTCATCCGGCACTCTGGCATCCGCACATTCCGCCCGCATATTTTCCACCCGGCATCTGGCTATGTTTTCTTCTATCTTTGCCACCTTTGAAGATGTCAAATCTCTGGTAATTACCTGTCCCGTTCCCCGAAGCATCTGGGCAATATGGATACTTTTTCCTCCCGGTGCTCCGCAGACATCCAGTACCACATCCCCCTCTTTAGGTTCTGCGGTTTCTGCCACCTTCATGGAGCTGATATCCTGCACATAAAAACAGCCTTCTTGAAAACCGGAAAGTTTATTCAGATAATCATAGCCGGATAAAAAAAGGGCATAAGGCAGCTCTTTGCTCTCTGTCACGTCTACCCCTTCCGACTTTAACTGTTTTATCAATTCCTCTTTTGTAATCTGATTCAGGTTTATACGGACAGCCGTAGGCTTCTCCTCCAGAAGTGCCTTTGCCATGGCTTTGGTCTTGTCCATGCCATATTCTGTTTCCCATTGCTCCACCAGCCATAGCGGAAGGGAATACTGAACCGAAACAGCCTCCTGTGGCTGTTTCCTCTCATCAGGATAGACAATCTGTTCTTTCTTTCTTGCAATATTGCGTAACACTCCGTTCACAAAGCCCTTCAGATTTCGGAATCCTCTTTTTCCTGCCAGATTTACCGCCTCATTACAGGCAGCGGAATCCGGCACCCCATCTAAAAAGCATATCTGATACACTGCACTCCGCAGAATACAGCGAATCACCGGCTTCATTTTGGAAACCCTGATATTGGAAAAAGAGTTGATGATATAATCAATCTTTATCATCTGCTCCAAGGTTCCCTCTGTTACCTTTGTGATAAATGCCCGCTCCTGTTTTTCCAGATATTGATACTTATTTAAGGTTCCGGAAAGTGCCAGATGGCTGTACTCTCCGTCCCGTGTTACCGCCAAAAGAATATCCAGTATGATTTCTCTTGTGCTGACTCCATCAGTCATCTCTTCCTCCAAACAAAAGCACCAGTCTTAACAACTGTAAAATTGCCGCTGCCGCACTGGCAACATAGGTCAATGCCGCTGCCCGCAGCACTCTTCTTGTCTTTTTCAACTCATCATCCTGCAACATTCCGGTGCTTCCCAAAATATGCACTGCACGATTGGATGCATTAAACTCCACCGGCAGAGTCACCAACTGGAACAGTACCGCCAGCGAAAAGAACATAATTCCCAACTGAATCAGAAATGTTCCTGTGTGGCTGTTAAAAAACAGTCCGATAATAATCAGCGGCCATGCCATGGTAGAGCCAAAGTTTGCCACCGGCACCAAGGCTCCTCTGAAGCTCAACGGAAAATATCCCTCCTGATGCTGAATAGCATGACCACATTCATGGGCTGCCACACCGATGGCTGCCACCGAGGTACTTCCATATACGCTGTCAGAAAGGTTCAATACCTTCGTCTTTGGATTGTAGTGGTCAGTTAGGTTTCCCGAAACATGACCTATGGAAACGTCATGGATTCCCGCATTCCGCAGAATCCTCTCTGCCGCCTCCGCTCCTGTCATTCCTGACATACTGCGGTCTTTTGAATACTTTGCGTAAGTTGTCTTCACTCTTGCGGACGCAATTAAACAGATAATTGCTCCGATTATGACCAGAATATAGGTCTGGTCCCACCAATAATACATACTCATTTCCTCCTTGCATTTGCTTGAATTTATGCGTCAGTTCTCCCCAGCTTCGTCCCTTCTTCCATATGCACACCACATAGAAAAGCTTCTGTCTCCATACGTTTTTTGCCTTCTAACTGCAATTCCAACGGAATCAAAATTCCGTCTCCTGTCTGGATACCAAAGCTGCGTTTGCCACTCTCCACTACGGTTCCCGCTTTGGACGCATCACCGCCCGGCTTTACTTCTGCCCGCCATATTTTTAAGGTTTTCCCATTATAAAAAGTATATGTGCTTGGCCACGGATTTAATCCCCGCACCAGACATTCCAGTTTCGCCGCAGGCTGGGAAAAATCTAACTCTCCCAACTGTTTTTTTATCATCCCCACCTGAGTTGCTTCCTCATGGTTCTGTTTGGTAAAGGTAACGGTTCCCTCTTCCAATGCCGTAAGGGTTTTTACTGCCAGATTGGCTCCCACCACCGCAAGACGGTCAAAGAGGCTGCCTCCGGTTTCATCTTCTGCCAGCTCTACCTCTTCCTTTAGAATCATATCTCCGGTATCCAGTCCCTCATCCATCCGCATGGTGGTAACTCCCGTTACTTTTTCTCCGTTGATAACTGCCCACTGGATTGGTGCCGCTCCCCGGTATTTCGGAAGGAGAGAAGCATGGACATTTACACAGCAATATCTCGGCATTTCCAGAATCTCCTTTGGCAGAATCTGTCCAAAGGCTACCACCACGATACAGTCCGGCTGATATTTTTTTAAATATTCTATACACGCTGTCTCTCTTACTAGTTTTGGCTGGTACACTTCAATGCCGTGTGCCACTGCTGCCTCCTTTACCGGAGGAAACTGTAGCTTTCCGCTTCTTCCTTTCGGTTTATCCGGCTGTGTTACCGTCAGCACAATCTCATGTCCTGCCTCCAGTAATGCCTCAAAGGTTCCCACCGCAAAATCCGGTGTTCCCATAAAAATAATTCTCATTTTTCCTACTCCTCATACTCATAGGTAACATCATGGACATCGCCTTCCACAAGTTCCGTATACATATGTCCGTCCAAATGGTCTATCTCATGGCAGAATGCCCGTGCCAGAAGCTCGGTTCCCTCCAGCTCACGTTCCACCATATTTTCATCCAGGGCACGTACCTTGACATAGTTAGGACGGGTTACAAGCCCTGCTTTTCCCGGCAGGCTGAGACATCCTTCGTCTCCCACCTGTTCTCCGTCTGTTTCAATGATTTCCGGGTTAATCAAAACAATAGGACCTTCTCCCACATCAATTACTACCAGTCGTTTTAAAATGCCCACCTGACATGCCGCCAGACCTACACCGTTGGCATCATGCATGGTCTCTATCATATCGTCAATCAGAGTCCGTATTCTCGGGGTCATCTCTGTTACTTCCCTGCATCTTTTATTTAACACTTCGTCTCCCTGAATTCGTATGTTTCTAAGTGCCATCGCTATTCCTCCTTCTTTAAAAACCGCTCATCGGATTGAAATCAAACTGTACTCCGACGCTGGCTGTCATTGCTTCTTTTTCCATATATTGTTCTAATCTATCTTTTATTTCCACCAAATGCTCATAGGATTTTGCCTTAATATAAAGCACCCTTTTATAAATATCATTGACCTTTCCCACACTGGGACTGGCGGGACCTATCACCACAGCCTCCCGGGATATTCTGTCTGTCTGTTCCTTTAATCTCTGTGCGGCTGCCTCTCCCTCCTCCTCGGTTTTGGAGGTAACCAGAATCAACAACAGATTCCAGACCGGAGGATAATTCATCAGCTCTCTGCACAGAATTTCCTGTTGATAAAAGAGCTCATACTCCTGCTTCGCAGCCGCCTGAATACTGTAATGCTCCGGGGTATAAGTCTGAATCACAACCTCCCCTGTCTCTTTTCCTCTTCCGGCCCTTCCTGCCGCCTGAGTAAGAAGCTGAAAGGTTCGCTCTGCCCCGTGGAAATCATTCCGGTACAGCGACATATCTGCCGCCAGAACTCCCACCAAGGTCACATTTGGAAAATCATGTCCCTTGACAATCATCTGGGTTCCCACAAGAATGTCCGCCTCCTGATTGGCAAAGGCAGATAAAATTTCTTCGTAGCTGTCTTTGTTCCGGGTGGTGTCCGTGTCCATCCGAAGGGTTCTTGCCTTTGGAAACCTCTTTTTTACAATCTCCTCAATTTTCTGGGTTCCCGCTTTAAACCCGCTAATATATTTGGAACCGCAGGAAGGACATACCTTTGGCTCCGGCTCCTCATAACCGCAATAGTGACATACCATCCTGCCTCCGGTGTGCTGACTGAGGGACACATCACAATGAGGACATTTTATCACATGTCCGCAGGCTCTGCAGGAAACAAATCCCGCCAGACCTCTGCGATTGATAAATAACATGGTCTGTTGCTTTTTTTCTAACCGTTCTTCCATCAGCTCCTGTAACTTTCTGCTAAGTATGGAACGGTTCCCCTCTTTTAATTCTTCCCTCAAATCTACGGTATAACATTCTGCCAAAGGCTTTTGCTGTACCCGTTTTTGCAAACGCAACAGCACATATTCCCCATTCCTGGCTTTGTAATAGCTTTCAATGGATGGGGTTGCCGACCCCAGCACCACCGAGGCCTGTGCCATCTTTGCCCGCTGTATGGCTGTCTCTCTGACATGATAACGAGGCACCTGCTCGCTTTTGTAAGCCGCCTCATGCTCCTCGTCTATAATAATAAGTCCTAAATTTGAAAATGGCGTGAACAGTGCAGAACGGGGACCTATCATCACATCAATCTCTCCCTTTTTTGCCCGCTCAAACTGGTCAAACCGCTCTCCTGCGGACAGTCGGGAATTCATAATGGATACCCGGTCTCCGAAACGGTTATAAAACCGCATAACCGTCTGATAAGTCAGGGCAATTTCCGGTATCAGCACAATGGCCTGCCGTCCCTGCCCGATTACCCGGGAAATCAGCTCCATATAAACCTCGGTTTTTCCGCTTCCGGTTACACCGTGCAGCAGATAGGTCTGATAAATTCCCTGTTCATAGTCCTGCCAAACACTTTGGACTGCTGCCCTTTGTTCCTCATTCAGGATTACCTCTGCCCGCTCCTGTTTCACCGCATGCACCGGATTCCGGTAATTCCGTTCCGAGCGTATCGTTGCAATCCCCTGCTGGCACAATGCTTTTATTACTGTGGTGGATACCTCCAGTTTTTTGGTAATCACTTCTTTTGGCAGTTCCCGATATTCTATCAACGCCTCCAGAAGCCTTTCTCTGGCAACACTGTTTTTTCGGTTACACTCTTCAAATCTCTGTCTGGCTTCTTCCGGCTCCAACGCCAGACAAACGGTTTCTTTTTTGCGTTCATTTTCCTTTTGTTTGATAGGGATTACCGTCTTTAACGCATGGTTCATGGTTCCGCCGTAATTACGTCTCATCCATGCCGCCAATGCTATCATCTGGGATTCCACGGCAATTCCCTTTTCCTGTATCCCGGAGATTTCTTTCAATTTTGTCACATCATACTTGGGTTCTTCCGTAATGTCTACCACATAGCCTGTGATTTTGCGGTTTCCGTTTCCGAAAGGAATTTCCACCGGCATACCAATGCACAACGTCTGCTCCAGTTCCTCCGGCACAATATATTGAAAGGTTCTATCCAGTTTTTCGTGTGAAATATCTATGATGATATCCGCATACAATGCCATTCCATCCCTAGCCTTTCAGTTCTTCTAAAACCTCTGCAATCAGTACCCGTTCATCCATCGGGTATTTCTTTCCTTTGATTTCCTGATAGTCCTCATGACCCTTTCCCGCCAGTACAATCACATCTCCCGGCTGTCCGTGTTCTATGGCATAATGGATTGCCTCCTTGCGGTCTGCTATCTCCACATATTTTCCGTCAGTCTTTGCCATGCCCTGCTTGATGTCATCTATAATTGCCTGAGGCTCCTCAAATCTCGGATTATCGGAAGTAATAATGGTCAAATCCGCCAGTTTTCCCGATACCTCGCCCATCTCATAACGGCGAAGCTTAGAACGGTTTCCGCCGCATCCGAAGAGACATACCAGACGCTTCGGCTGATATTCCTTTAAGGTAGTCAGAAGGCTCTCCAAACTCATGGCATTGTGGGCATAGTCAATCATTAGGGTAAATTCGTCGGACACTTTAATCATTTCGATTCTGCCTTTGGTCTTTGCCTCTTTTAACGCCTTCTTCATATTCTCTTGTGTCACCTGAAAATGACGGCAGATGGCTATGGCGGTCAGCGAGTTATAGACGCTGAATTTTCCCGGTACATCTATCTCCACATCACAGTTCACCAATCCCTTTACGGTATAGGCAACTCCCAGATATCCCGGACGTTTTACCAATTCCACATTGGTAGCCCGCAAATCTGCCTGCTGGCTGAATCCAAAGGTTTCCACTTCACAGGTATGCCCCTTTAAAACCTCCTGCACATGCTTATCGTCCGCATTGACAATTCCTGTCTTACATTGACGAAAAAGCATTCCTTTACATTCCATGTATTCCTCAAAGGAGGCATGCTCATTTGGTCCGATATGATCCGGCTCTATATTGGTAAAAATACCCAGTTCAAACTGGAAGCCTGCTACTCTGTGCATCATCAGACCCTGTGACGAAACCTCCATGACACAGCAGTCACAGCCTGCATCCAGCATTTTGCGGAAATAGTTCTGAACAATATAGGATTCCGGTGTGGTATTGCTGGCTGGAATTGTCTCCTCACCGATGATGGCCTCAATGGTTCCGATGAGTCCCACCTTATATCCTGCTGCCTCCAAAACGGATTTTACCATGTAGGTGGTGGTGGTTTTTCCCTTTGTTCCGGTGATTCCGATGACCTTCAATGTCTCTGCCGGATAATCAAAAAATGCTGCCGAAAGCATTGCCAGTGCATAACGGGTGTCTGCCACCTTAATGACCGTCACACCCTCTGGTGCCTTTACTTCCTCCTGTACCACCACAACCGAAACTCCCTTGGCTGCAACCTCTTCTATAAACTCATGTCCGTCTACTACCGTTCCTTTGATACAGACAAACAAATCATCCTTTGCCGCTTTTCTGGAATCATAGACCAGTTCCGAAATACTGATATCCGTATTTCCCTGTATACATTCATGTTCCAGTCTTTCCAGTAATTTTTTTAATTCTGTCATATTCGTCCTCTTTTCTATTAAGCAAAAAAATCCACTTTTTATAATATAGGAAAATCAAAAGTAAGTCAATTTTTTGAATAAACTTGCTCTCTTCCTTCCATACTTTTTCTATGAAGAAAAATTTTTTGATTTGTGGAATTACCGGATGGTGCATGGAGATTCTTTTTACCTCCCTTCACACCCTCCCTGAAAAAAATTACAAATTAAAAGGGCAGACCTCCATCTGGATGTTTCCCATCTACGGCATGGCGGCTCTCATTGCCCCTATTTCCCGCCGTATTTCCCATAAACCGGCGGTATTCCGGGGTGGCGTTTATACATTGGGAATCTTTACCTGTGAATATCTCAGCGGTTCTCTTTTACGCCGCCATGATATGTGTCCTTGGGACTACAGCGGAAAACCCTCCAATATCAACGGTTTAATCCGTTTGGATTATGCTCCCTACTGGATGGCGGCAGGACTGATTTTTGAAAAAATCCTAAATATCCCGGATTCTGTTTAGCAGTTGTCCGGGATATTTCTTTTCTCTTGAAAATTCTCATCATCTATTATATGATAGTAAAAATACCTAAAGGAGGAATATTATGCGACATTTAATGAGTCCATTGGATTTCTCTGTGGAGGAGTTGGACGAGCTGTTAACCCTTGCCAACGACATCGAGAAGAATCCTCAGAAATATGCACATGCCTGTGACGGCAAAAAGCTGGCTACCTGTTTTTATGAGCCGAGTACCAGAACCCGTTTATCTTTTGAAGCCGCCATGTTGAACTTAGGAGGCAGCGTTTTAGGCTTTTCCAGTGCTGATTCCAGTTCCGCAGCCAAAGGCGAAAGTGTTTCCGATACAATTCGTGTTATTTCCTGTTACGCAGATATCTGTGCAATGCGTCACCCTAAGGAAGGAGCCCCTCTGGTTGCTTCCCAGCATTCCAATATTCCAGTAATCAACGCCGGTGACGGCGGTCATCAACATCCAACTCAGACACTTACCGATTTATTGACAATACGTTCTTTAAAGGGCAGATTGGACCATCTGACCATTGGTTTGTGCGGTGATTTGAAGTTCGGACGTACCGTTCACTCTCTGATTAATGCTTTAATCCGCTATCCGGGTATCCGCTTTGTTCTGATTTCACCGGAAGAATTGAGAGTGCCAAGCTATATTCGGGAGGATGTATTAAAGAAAAATAATATTCCTTTTGAAGAGGTTATCCGTTTAGAGGATGCCATGGAAAAATTGGACATTCTCTACATGACCCGTGTTCAGCGAGAGCGTTTCTTCAACGAAGAGGATTACGTCCGCATGAAAGACTTTTATATCTTAGACAAGGCAAAACTGGAGCTGGCTCCAAAGGATATGATGGTGCTTCATCCCCTGCCTCGTGTCAATGAAATTTCCGTAGAGGTGGATGAGGATCCACGGGCGGTTTATTTCAAACAGGCTCAGTACGGCGTCTACGTGCGGATGGCTCTGATTCTGACCCTTTTAAATATTCAAGTATAAGGAGGAACTTACAATGCTAAATATCAGCGGAATCCATGAGGGCTTTGTTCTAGACCACATTCAGGCAGGTATGAGCCTTCAAATATACCATGATTTAAAGTTGGATAAATTAGACTGCACCGTTGCCATTATCCAGAATGCCCGAAGCAACAAGATGGGAAAAAAAGATATTATTAAAGTAGAATGCAGCATTGATACCTTAGATTTGGATATCTTGGGCTTTATCGACCACAACATTACCGTCAACATCATCAAGGGTGATAAAATTGTGGAAAAAAGAGAACTGCACCTGCCAAAACAGGTGGTGAATGTCATCAAATGCAAAAATCCAAGATGCATTACTTCCATCGAGCAGGAGCTGGATCAGATTTTCATTCTGACCGATGAGGAAAAAGAAATTTACCGTTGCAAATACTGCGAAGAAAAATATCGAGGAATGAAATAATCATCGCGTTTTCTAATAACTGTTCGCTTGGATGTGTATAATTTTTATTAGAAGAACTTTTGTTGTATTATAGTTTTGACAAAGGCAAATCTAAAATCTTTTCGAACAAAATTCGAGAATTTTAGAATCTGCGGCTGAAAATATGTTTCGTGTCTCTTTCACCGACTGAACTGTCCGCGAAGGATGTCCGTCAAAGGAGACATGACATGAACTTTTTAGTAGCATCAAATAGACGTCCTCACAGACGTTATAAAACCGCCGTATCAGAAACTCAAAACGTTCTATTATTAAGAATCGGATAGAACGTTTCTCAAACAGTCTGATACGGCGGTTACGTTTTGCTCGGACGTCTATATAAATGCTACACGAAAGTTCACGCAATATGTCTTGCCTTTGACGGACATCCTCGCGGACTGTGCAGGCGTTGAAAAGACAGGAATCATAACATCTTTCAGTCGCAGATTCGTAAAAATTCCGAATTTCGTGAGATGATTTAAAAATTTGTTTTTGTCAAAACTATAATACAATATAACTTCCTATAATAAAAATTATACACATCCAAACGATTTTTATTAGAAAAATGCGATGATTTTATCCAGTTCCTCCAGCCCAGTCTTAATCTCTTCCTCCGACAGGCTTCCGTATCCCAGCAAAATCATGGGATATTCCGTCTTTTGTTCTCCTAAAATATCATACTCCGACAACGGATAAATTCTTATACCGATTCCCAATGCCAGTTTTCTCAATTCTTCGTCCGTAAATTTGGAGTTCACTTCCACCAGCACATGCATTCCTGCATTATCTCCGTATATCTTTCTGACCCAGTTTCTCTTTTTTAGCTCCTCCATCAGAAAATCATGTTTTTTCCGGTAAATGCTTCTCATTTTATTCAGGTGGCGTTCAAAATGCCCCTCCTGCATAAAAGCCGCCAATGCCATCTGCTGTGTTCTTGGCACCGTGGAGGCATAGAAAGAACAGCGTTCACGATACACCTTCATCAAATGTTTTGGCAGCACCATGTAGCTGACACGGATTGCCGGTGCAATGCTTCTGGAAAAAGTTCCCAGATAGATGACCCTGTCTTTTTTATCTGCTCCCTGTAAGGATGGAATAGGTTTTCCCTTATAACGGAACTCACTGTCGTGGTCATCTTCGATGATATAGGCGTCCTTTGCCTCTGCCCATTTCAACAGTTCCATCCGTCGTTTTAAAGGCATAACCGTTCCCATGGGAAACTGATGGGAAGGCATCACATATACGATATCCGCCTTTTCCTGTTGCAGTTTTGCAACATCCATTCCCTGTTTATCCATGGCAATCCCGCACACCTGATAGCCCAGATTGCAAAAGGTCTGGTACGCCTGCATATAGGTAGGACTCTCCATGGCTACGGTTCTGCCCTCTCCTAAAATCTGTGCCAACAGCATCAGCAGATATTCATTTCCAGCCCCTACGATAATCCGGTCCGGTGTACAGACCACTCCTCTGGACTGATAGAGATAATTACAGATTGCCTCACGAAATGTCGGTTCTCCGGCACCTTCTCCGGCACGGAACAGCTCTCCGTTGTCCTCGGACAGCATATTTTTGTTGACCTTCCGCCATGCATTAAAAGCAAAATGCTCCAAATCTATCTCATTGGGCGAAAAGTCTATCCTCTGTTCCGGTTTCTGTTTCTTTGCTGTTTTCGGTTCTTCCTCAAGGGTTATCTCAAGGTCATACAAATCACTTACATCACACACGAAATATCCCCGATATGGTTTTGCCTCAATATAGCCCTCCGACACCAACTGCTCATATGCCAATTCAACCGTACTGCGGCTCACCTGCAGATAACCCGCTAAAAAACGAGTAGACGGTAACTTTTCCCCACAGGAAATCCTACCGTCTATAATCTCGCCTTTAATATGCTCGTATATCTGCTGATAAAGCGGAGTTTTCTCGTCATGTGAAAGGGATATCATTATCTCGTTCACTTGTTTCTCCTATTATTTTCCTTTTCTGAGTTCGGCAACGACCTCTTCTTTCAAGCCCAGTGCCTTATCCTTAATCTGTCTTCCCGCTGTCTGGGATGTCAAAATGCCTGCCAACAGCTTAGAAGCCACATCATACTTTTTGTAGTGAATGGACATGGTCGCCAGAAGATAGTCTACGGTACTCTGATCCATTCCGCAGATTGGAAACATCTCTGTGCTGACCGCTTTCATCAAACCGTCATAGGCCTGCTGGTAAAAGGCAGCCTCTTCTTTCTGACATTGGGCACGAAGCTGTTTCTGTGCCTCTCCGTCTCCGGTAATGGTCTCTGCCTTTCCTCTGATGAGCCATGCAATTTTCAGGCAGGTATATGCTTTCTCACTGGTTTTTCCTTTTTTTACCACCGTATTGAAAAGGGCCAGCTTATAACGCTCAATGGCGGTATCATAATCGTAGGTAGGTGGTTCTTCCTTTTGCGGCTGAGGCTTGAAATTCTTACAGACATTCTCTGTAATCAGCTTTATCTGACCACCGGTTAAATAGGGAAAGAATCGCACCATTGCCGTATAACCACAATGCGGGCAGGATGCAATATCATACTTCAAGGTATCGATATACTGATGGCGAGGTCTTAAATCCTTATCTGACGCCAAGCGTTTTACTCTGCCGTTTTTCACCATCTTGGTCTTAAACACCTTGTCACAAACCGGACAACGGATACCTTTTTCCAATAAAAAGCTTTCCTCCGGCGGAATCTCTTCCACCTTTCCCTCTTCCGTTACCACTGTCTGCTTCTTTTCCTCTGTCTTCTCTTCTGCGAAGATATCCATATCTTCTTCAATACTAAACCCAAACTTTTCCAATCCTGATAGTAAATTCATGTTCTTCCTCTCACTCCTATGACTGTGCCGGCAGCTTAAAGGAACTTTTCAGTGAAACAATCCGGTTATATACCGGATGTTCCGGCGTCGAGTCCTTTGCATCCACACAGAAATATCCCTGTCTCACAAACTGGAAGCTGTCATAAGCCTTTGCATTTTCCAATCCCGGCTCCACATAACAATCTTTTAAGATTTTCAAGGAATCCGGATTGAGATTCAAGCTTCCGTCCTCTTTATTGTACACGCCCTTTTCTTCATCCACAAGGTTTTCGTACAAACGGATTTCACATTTTTTTGCAAAAGGTGCCGGAACCCAGTGGATGGTTCCTTTGACCTTTCTTCCTGTAAATCCGGTTCCCTGTTTTGTCTCCGGGTCATAGGTGCAGTGAATCTCCGTTACCTTTCCGTTTTCATCCTTTACAAAGCTCTCGCACTTTACAAAGTAAGCATGCATTAAACGAACCTCATTCCCCGGGAACAGACGGAAATATTTCTTAGGAGGATTCTCCATGAAATCTTCTCTGTCAATATACAGTTCCCGGCAGAACGGCACCTTTCTGCTTCCCAGTTCTTCGTTTTCCAAATTATTTGCCACATCCAGATATTCTACTTCTCCCTCTGGATAATTGTCGATGATTAATTTGATTGGGTCCAAAACTGCCATCATTCTCGGCTTTTTCATCTTCAGGTCTTCTCTTATACAATACTCCAGCATTGCATAGTCCACGGAACTGTTGCTCTTAGAAACTCCGCAAAGCTCCACGAAACGTTTGATGGACTCCGGTGTGAATCCTCTTCTGCGGAGTGCCGCAATGGAAACCAGACGTGGGTCATCCCAGCCGTCTACAATTCCATCTTCCACCAGCTTTTTGATGTAACGTTTTCCTGTTACCACGTTGGTCAGATACAGTTTTGCAAACTCAATCTGTTTTGGCGGATTCTCATATTCCAGTTCCCCTACCACCCAATCATAAAGTGGTCTGTGATCCTCGAACTCCAAGGTACAGATAGAATGGGTTACACCTTCAATGGCATCCTCGATAGGATGTGCAAAATCATACATTGGGTAGATGCACCATGTATCTCCGGTATTGTGGTGGGTCATATGTGCCACACGATAGATAACCGGGTCCCTCATATTCATGTTCGGAGAACTCATATCTATTTTGGCTCTTAAAACCTTCTCTCCGTCCTGATATTTTCCGTTTTTCATATCCTCGAACAAAGCCAGATTCTCTTCCACACTTCTGTCTCTGGAAGGATCATCCTTTCCCGGCTCTGTTAAGGTTCCTCTGTACTCACGCATCTGCTCTGCTGTCAAATCAGACACATAGGCTTTGCCTTTTTTTATTAATTTTACAGCAGCTTCATACATCTGTCCGAAATAGTCGGAGGCAAAAAACAGGTTGTCCCCCCAGTCGGCACCCAGCCACTGAATATCCTTCTTAATAGAATCTACAAACTCTACCTTTTCCTTTGTGGGATTGGTATCGTCAAAACGCATATGGAATTTTCCGTGATATTCCTGTGCCAGTCCATAATTCAATAAAATGGATTTTGCATGTCCGATATGCAGATAACCGTTTGGTTCCGGCGGAAAACGTGTTACCACCTCTTTGCATTTTCCTTCTTCTATATCTCTATCAATAATCTGTTCAATAAAATTCTTGGAAACTGTTTCGCCTTCCATAAACTATCCTCCTGAAATCTTCTGGTAAATCTTTCTCATTATATGATTTTACAGGGATTTTGTCAATTGAGTGAGCATATCGGCAGTAAAAAATGCTGCAAAAAAGATAACTATTTTTGATATGTATAATTTTTATTATTAGAACTTTTGTTGCATTACAGTTACGATAAAAGCAGATTTTAAAATCATCTCACGAAATTCGGAATTTTTACGAACCTACGGCTGAAAGATGTTATAATTCCTGTCTTTTCAACGCCTGAACAGTCCACGGGGAGGTCCGTCTAAGGCAAGACATATTGCAGGGACTTTTGTGTGGCAGTTACATAGACGTCCGAACAAAACGTAACCGCCGTATCAGACTGTCTAAGAAACATTCTATCCAATTCTTAATAATAGAATGTTTCGAGTTTCTGATACGGCGGTTTTATAACGTCTGTGAGGACGTCTATTTACTGCCACTAAAAAGTTCACGCCATGTCTCCTTAGACAGACATCCCTTGCGGACAGTTCAGTCGGTGAAAGAGACACGAAACATATTTTCAGCCGCAGGTTCTAAAATTCTCGGATTTCGTTCGAAAAAATTTAAAATTTGCTTTTACCATAACTGTGATACAATATAACTTCTAATAATAAAAATTATGTATATCAAAAATGGCTGTCTCCTTTAAGGACATTTTTAATGCCGTTTTACGTGCTCATGAGTAAAAAGATGATCCTGACAATATTCATAGTTTCCATCGCATTTGGAACAGAAACGGAATTCCAGCGTCGGGTCATCCTGCTCCGTTCTTCCGCACACGGCACATTTGTGCTTTGTCACACCGCCTGCGGCGTTTCCTCTGGCTTCTCTGGTCTGTTCCCGGAATACCTTCTTGCGGTGAATCTCCTTAGGAGAAACCCTGCGGTAATCTCTGGTGGACAGATAGAAAATCAAGAAGTTTAACAAGGATGCAACAATTGCAATTCTTCCTGCCATTCCTGTCTGAATAAATTCAAAGGCAATCAATGCCACATAGATGTATGCCATCCATTTCATCTTTACCGGTATGATAAAATACAACAGAATCTGCATATTCGGGTAACATACCGCAAAGGCAAGAAAAATTGCCATGTTGATATAATAAGTGGTTACGTAATATCCGATTCCCACCGGAATGGTTCCCATAACACAATAAATAGCGTAGGTCACAAAGGCTCCGATAACCGTGAACAGCATTCCTCCGAAAATATAAACATTATAACGGAAGGTTCCCCATGTCCGTTCCAAGGAGGTTCCAAGGGAATAGTAAAGCATCATCATAATGATATAGAAAAAGATATTTCCCGAAGAAGGCGGTATCAGAATCCATGTAATTAATCGCCACACCTGACCGTGGAGAATCTGATAAGGCTCCAGAGTCAGATACGAAAGTAATCCCGGTGTCATATACATCATTATGTATCCTATCGCATATGTTATAACAATCCACAAGCTCAGGTTTGGAATTGCAAACTTTCCCATCTTTCTTTCTAATTTATTCAACCAATTCATTTTGCACCTCAATCTCTTCTTTCACATAGCACTGTACCTCTAGGATACTGCATCGTCTACTCATTATAATTTTTCGGGTTTTGTTTGTCAACGAATGTGCCAAATCTTCACAAATTCTTTAGAATTCCCTTTTCTAAAGAAAGAATAAAATCCCCAAAAAGGGGTTGTTTTTTGTCACTTACTGTCGTAGAATGGGTATGTTTTAGGAAAAGTAATATTTTAATAGGTAATAACAGGTGATATTTTATGGAAAATCAAAAGCTTTACAAACTTGGTATTGACATCGGTTCCACAACCGTAAAAATAGCAATTTTAGATGAAAACAACGATTTGGTCTTCTCGGATTATGAGCGTCATTTTGCTAATATTCAGGAGACTTTAACTGCTCTTTTGGACAAAGCCTACCGGAAAGAGGGGGATATGCTTTTAGCTCCCATGATTACCGGTTCCGGCGGTCTGACCTTAGCAAAGCATTTACATATTCCTTTTGTTCAGGAGGTTATCTCTGTTTCCACCGCCTTGCAGCACTATGCTCCACAGACGGATGTTGCCATTGAGCTGGGCGGCGAGGATGCCAAAATCATTTATTTTGAAGGCGGCAACGTGGAACAACGTATGAACGGTATCTGTGCCGGTGGTACAGGCTCTTTTATCGACCAGATGGCTTCTTTAATCCAGACCGATGCCATGGGATTGAACAAATACGCCAAGGATTATAAGGCTATCTATCCTATTGCCGCCCGCTGTGGTGTTTTTGCCAAAACGGATATCCAACCTCTGATTAATGAAGGTGCCACCAAGGAAGATTTGGCAGCTTCTATTTTTCAGGCTGTTGTAAACCAGACCATCAGCGGTCTTGCCTGCGGAAAACCAATTCGCGGACACGTAGCTTTTTTAGGCGGTCCTTTGCATTTTCTGTCAGAATTAAAAACTTCCTTTATTCGTACCTTAAATCTGGACAAGGAGCATGTCATTACACCGCCTAATTCCCATCTGTTTGCGGCAATCGGCTCTGCTTTAAACTACAAGGAAGAGGAAACAACCACCTTACGGGAGATTCTGAAAATGCTCTCCTCCCAGATTCATATGGAATTTGAGGTAGAGCGTATGGAACCGCTTTTTACTTCCCAGCAGGAATATAACCAGTTTACAGAGAGACACAGCGGTAACCATGTACCGACTGCCGACTTATCCACCTATAAAGGCAACTGTTATCTGGGAATTGACGCAGGTTCCACCACCACAAAGGTTGCTCTGGTGGGTGAGGACGGCTCCCTGCTGTATTCTTTTTATGATAACAACAACGGAAGTCCTCTTGCCACCACCATCCGCTCCATGAAAGAAATCCATGAGCTTCTTCCTGCAGAGGCAAAGATTGTCTACTCCTGCTCCACCGGATACGGCGAAGCTCTGATTCAGTCCGCCTTGCAATTGGATGACGGCGAGGTAGAGACCGTTTCCCATTACTATGCTGCGGCTTATTTTAACCCGGAGGTAGACTGTATTCTGGACATTGGCGGACAGGACATGAAATGTATCCGTATCAAGAACCAGACAGTAGACAGTGTTCAGTTAAACGAGGCCTGCTCCTCAGGATGCGGCTCCTTTATAGAAACCTTTGCAAAATCCCTGAATTATGATGTGCGTGATTTTGCCAAGGAGGCTTTGTTTGCAAAGAATCCTATCGACTTAGGAACACGCTGTACCGTATTTATGAATTCCAAGGTAAAACAGGCACAGAAAGAAGGAGCGTCCGTTGCGGATATTTCCTCCGGTCTTGCTTATTCTGTTATCAAAAATGCTTTATTCAAGGTTATCAAGCTTTCCGATGCCTCCGATTTAGGCAAGAATGTAGTGGTACAGGGTGGTACCTTCTATAACGATGCCGTCCTCAGAAGCTTTGAGAAAATTTCCGGCTGTCAGGCAGTCCGTCCTGATATTGCGGGAATCATGGGTGCCTTCGGTGCCGCTCTCATTGCCAGAGAACGCTATGAGGAAGGACATGAGACCTCCATGCTTTCCATTGAAGAAATCTGCAACCTGACCTTTGACACAAAGCTGACACGCTGCAAAGGCTGTACCAACCATTGTCTTTTGACCATCAACCGTTTCAGCGGCAATCGTTCCTACATTACCGGAAACCGCTGTGAGCGTGGTTTGGGCAAAGAAAAGAACAAAGAACAGATTCCAAATCTGTTTGAATATAAGTTCCAGAGATTATTTGACTATGAACCACTCTCTGACGAAAAAGCTACCCGGGGTACAGTGGGTATTCCAAGGGTCCTGAATTTTTATGAAAACTATCCTTTCTGGGCTGTTTTCTTCCGGGAGCTTGGTTTCCAGACAGTACTTTCCCCGGCTTCTACCCGCAAAATTTACGAGCTGGGTATCGAATCCATTCCCAGTGAATCGGAATGTTATCCGGCGAAGCTGGCACACGGACATGTGAAATGGCTGATTGACCAGAAGGTAGACTTTATCTTCTATCCGTGTATCCCATATGAGAGACAGGAGTTTGAGGATGCCAACAACCATTACAACTGCCCGATTGTCACCTCTTATGCAGAAAATATTAAGAATAATGTAGACGAGATTACCAGTGGACAGGTTCGTTTTCTGAATCCGTTTATGTCCTTTGGCAATAAAGCTGCTCTTTTTGACCGATTGGTAGAAGAATTTACAAAGGAATTCCAAATCCCGGAGAAAGAAATCCGAAATGCCGCAGAAGCCGCATGGACAGAACTGGCAAATACCCGGGAGGATATGCGACGGAAAGGTGAGGAAACCCTGCGTTATCTGGAAGAAACCGGAAAGCGGGGCATCGTTCTGGCAGGACGTCCTTATCACGTGGATCCGGAAATTAACCACGGTATCCCGGAGTTGATTAACTCCTACGGCATTGCGGTTTTAACAGAGGATTCCATTTCCCATCTGTCAAAGGTAGACCGTCCGCTGATTGTTCTGGACCAATGGATGTATCACTCCAGACTTTACGCCGCCGCCAACTACGTGAAAACCACGGAGAATCTGGATTTGATTCAGTTAAATTCCTTTGGTTGTGGGCTGGATGCCGTTACCACCGACTGTGTCAACGACATTCTTTCAAATTCAGGTAAGATTTACACCTGCCTGAAAATAGATGAGGTAAACAATTTAGGTGCTGCAAGAATCCGTATCCGTTCTCTTCTGGCAGCCATCCGTGTCCGTGAAAAACACAATATCAAACGGGAAATCAAGCCGACCAATTATAATCGTACCATTTTTACCGAAGAGATGCGTAAAAACTATACCATCTTATGTCCGCAGATGTCTCCGATTCATTTCGACATCATCGCTCCGGCTTTCCGTTCCTCCGGCTACAATCTGGAGGTATTGGGAAATGATAACCGGGATGCGGTCAACACCGGACTTCGTTTTGTAAACAACGATGCCTGCTACCCGTCTCTTCTGGTGGTAGGACAGATTATGGATGCCGTACTTTCCGGCAAATATGATATGGGCAAAACTGCTATTCTGATGTCTCAGACCGGAGGCGGCTGTCGTGCCTCCAACTACATCGGATTTATCCGCCGTGCATTGGAAAAAGCGGGATACCCGGATGTTCCGGTTATCTCCATCAACCTTGCTTCTCTGGAGAAAAATCCGGGCTTTAAATTTACTCCGGCTTTGGTACAGAAAGGTCTGTACGGTCTGGTATTCGGAGATATTTTCCTCCGGTGTCTGTACCGTATGCGTCCTTACGAGGCAGTTCCGGGTTCTGCCAATGCCCTGCATGAAAAATGGAAAGAGAAATGTATCGCCTTCTTATCACAGGATAAAATGCTTTCCCACCGCACCTACAAAAAAATGTGCCGTGGGATTATCCGTGATTTTGACAACCTTCCGATTCTGGATATTCAAAAGCCAAGGGTTGGAATCGTGGGCGAAATTTTGGCAAAATTCGCTCCGGCAGCCAATAACTTTTTGGTAGACCTGCTGGAATCCGAAGGTGCCGAAGCGGTGGTACCTGACTTGTTAGACTTCTTCCTGTATTGCTTCTATAACGCCAACTTTAAGCATGAAAAACTGGGCATGAGCAAAAAATCTGCCATCTACTGCAATATGGGTATCAAAGGATTGGAATGGCTCCGCTCTGCCGCCAGAGATGAATTTGAGAAGAGTAAACACTTTATTCCGCCGGCACGCATTGAAGAAACCGCTGCCCATGCGGAACACATCGTTTCTCCTGGAAATCAGACCGGCGAGGGTTGGTTCCTAACCGGAGAAATGATTGAATTGATTGAAACCGGCACTCCGAACATCATATGTACCCAGCCTTTTGCCTGCCTGCCAAACCACATTGTAGGCAAGGGTGTTATTAAAGAGCTGCGTCATCAATATCCGCTGGCAAACATTGTGGCTATCGACTACGATCCGGGAGCCTCCGAGGTAAATCAGCTGAACCGTATTAAATTGATGCTGTCCACAGCTCAAAAAAATCTAAAAAAACATTAAACAAAAAAGGTATCTCGAGCGGACATTTTGAGATACCTTTTTCTTAGGGCTGTGAGTATATTTCCATGAATTTCAATATACTTTTATTTCAGAGCTAGGTTGGCATGATACGCAGCTCTGTGAGAGACACTTGCGGGTTCTGACCTTTTTTATTTAACCTAAAGATTCATTGAAATTCATGAAAATATACTCACATTAGAAAGTTTTCCTGCTGCTTTGTGTGTGATTTTATAGCAGCAACGGGCTTTTACTTGCTAAACTTTTCTAATCCCTTTGGCTGTTTTGGCTGATAGCAGTAATACAAAGATGCTTTGCTGCTTGCATTACTAATCGCTTTTTCACCAGCTTTTTTCACCATCATTTCCAGTTTGTTCTGTTTCTTCATTGCTTATCCTCCCTTCACTAGGTATTATCATCAATATTGCTACTTCTAATAATGTAAGAGATAAGGTTATACCATAATCAATTGACACAAAGGAAAATAGCAATACTAAGATTCCATATAACGTTCCCATCACTAAGGCTTGTCTTCTGTTCTTCTCTCTTTTCTCTTTTGTCAATCTATTGTTCCTGTGTTCCACCGGTGCATAGTGAATAATTATCAACTCACTGACCAGCACAAATATGTAAAGAAATACTTTTCCATTCATCAATATATTTTTTACAAAGGATATGCCACCAATGACACTTCCCCACAGAATCAGTGTAAGTATGTCACACTGCCATGCCTTCTTTGCATGGTAACCGCCACAACTGCTTCGTAAAGATACAAAGCCTACTACAAAAATACAAGTGGCAACAAATTTATGTATAATCCCACCTGCTATTAACAGCAGTATGGTTTTTCCTATGTTTTCTAAAATAATCTCATAGCCATAGGTATATAAGTCTTTCTCTTCTTCTTCCACAACTCCTCTTGCACACAAGAAGCTGCTTATCTTTGCGGCTATCTTTGTCAATGAATCACTCCCTTTTTTCTACATCATACCTATTCTTTTTATTTTTTCAATACCTTTGGCACCAACCGCCTTTTTCTGGCACCAATTGCTGCATATTTAAACCAATTATAGAAAAAAATAAGGAAACAGCTCATCTTTCCGTATGAACTGTCTCCTATTTCCGCTCTTATCTTCTAAAGCCCATAAGATTCCACTTCCCATAACTTTATTATAAAAAGCTTGGTATATTTTTCAATGTTTCTGTCACCAACTGCACCGTTTAGGCATAAATTGTAGATTTTTGGCATATTTTGTCGACTCACTACCTCTTCGGCAACAGGATATGAATGATAAACCAGCCGATTTCCTCGGAGATATCCATGGTTCCCTCTTCCTGCTTCACAATTTCCCGAATGCTCTCTATTCCGATTCCGTGATTTTGTTTCTTTTCCTTGGTGGTCTTTAACATGGGATTTTTCTCCAACACCGACTCTGCCACTCTGTTTTCCACAATAATATTGACGCTTTCCTTATAGGTAAACATTTTCAGTTTCATTTCCTTTTTCTCAGTCTCCTTGACCTCTGCCTCTATGGCATTATCCAGAAGATTGGAAAGCAGGATGGCAATATTGCTTTCATTTCTCCACTCGAACTCTCCGCTAATCTGTACATCAAAGGGGATTTCCTTCTCTTTACATACTGTAGCCTTCTGATTGATGACCGCATTAATCTGCTTGCTTTCCATAAAATAGACATTTTCTGTATCAAATTTTGTATTCAATGCCTTTTTCATCTCTTCTTTTACCAGTTCTACCTCCCCTTCGTTTAACAGTTGCAGGTAGGTGGTAAAATAATGCTTCATATCATGCCGCATCTTGCGAGCATTCTGATACATCAGCTCCGTATTGTTAATCTGCACTTCCTGCTGTTCTAACTGTACTTTTAAAATGGTATTCTCCACCTCACAGCGGTTCTGATAATTCATTTTCCGAATCAGCCATATCAGAAAAAGATTGATGACAAACAAAAGAATGGTCAGTGCAAAAAAGCTAAGCTGTTCCTTGAAGCTTAACTCCACCGTTCCCATAATCTTGGTGACAATGGTCGCCACCGTGGTATAAATCAGATACAATACCACGCCCAGTATATATTCTTCTTTGTTAAAATAGCGTTCTTTGTGAAAGAAACGCTGTATCAAACTCAAAACCGTTACTAGAGTAACCTTGCTGACAATCAGTACCAAAATCCGCAATAGACTTCCCGGAATTATCAGAACATCAATGGGTGTTTTCCCGAAGAAGGAAATCATCTGGATGATTCCCACATTGATAAAGGCAATTACAATAAAAATGCCCAAAATTGCAATCAGCTTCTCTATGTTCTTTCCCTTCAGTTCCAGAAATGCAAAGGCAAACATCGTTAGAATACTTACTACACACTGCAAATTAAAGTGTTCGTTCAGACAGCCTATCGGTATAAACAATACAATAAACCAAACAAGATATTTCCACCATGGAATTTTCTTCTTTGGTTCATAAAAGCTTACCATAATCCACACTAACAGAATACAGTCAATAGCACTTGCCGCATGCTCCGTAACATAACTAATGATTTCCATATACAAATTTCCTCATATAAACTAAATATAGTTTCTTTATCTCTTGTAATTTATCTCTGCTGACTGGTAGAAGTTCGTCATTGTCCAATTCCACTCCTGTGGATTTTATCGATTGGATATATCGCACATTTACCAGATAGCTTCTATGTATTTTTAAAAATCCATATTCCGAAAGCTCTGTTTCATAATTTGATATTTTATCCCTTACTTCATAACTGCGATTTTCACAATAAACAAACAGATAATGTTTGCAGCTTTCCATATAGATAATCTCTTTTACCGGCAAAAGCACCGTTCCCTCCTTGGTCTTTAACTCGATTAAACGGTCTTCGCTGTGCATTTTCTTCACTAAGGATGCAACGGCTTCTGCCAGTTCTTCATCCACCTTATCCTTTCGGATAAACCGGAAGGGCTGGTAATGGATGGCTTTAAACACTAAATCTTCCCGATTCGTAACAAATATAATATTTGTCCCCAGATTTTCTCTTTGGATGGTTTCTGCCAACTCAATTCCTGTGACTTCCGGCATATCAATATCTAAGAACAGCACATCTACGGGCTTTGTATCAATCTTGCTTAACACTTCCTTTCCGTCAGCATAATATTCAACAACACATTCTTCCCCATGACTGCTTAATTCTCTTTTTATCTTACTTCCCAATACTTTTGCAAAGTATTCGTCATCATCACATACTACTATTCTGTACACCTTAATCTCCTATTGTTTTTTATTTTATAACTTTTGATTAATTTTGGCAATTCCCAATCTTTTTTCTATTATATCATGAACTTTCGTTCATGATCGACATTCGCCGTTCGTCAAATACATGCAAGCATGTATTTTCCTCTCTTTTACTCATTATATCCTAATTTATTTGTAGTATTTTGTCAAAATTTCCATTTTCTTATCAAAAAACAGTATTATATTTTCTGAATAAGACCTTTCCCGGAAATCCACAAAAAAGTCGTATGCACAAAGGGAGGGAGAGCCCTGCATCAACAGAACCCTCCCGGTTTTTACAGCAATATAAATATAATAAAATGGGCTAATATGTTATCCGAAACGATTAAACCTCTTTGAATGCCGGTGTATCAGCCGGTGCATTCAATAATTCTTTTAATTCTGCATCTAATTTCAGTAAGGATACAGAGTAACCAGCCATATCGATGGAGGTCATGTAGTTTCCTACCAATGTCTTAGCAACTTTGATGTTTTTCTTTGCTAAAACGTCAGATACCGTTAAGTTTGCAAGGTAAAGCTCCTGTAAAGGAGTTGCTCCCAAACCATTTACCATAACAGCTACTTCATCCCCTGCATTGTAGATTCCTTCCGCCAAAATCTTGTCCAGAAGATGCTCTGTAGTCTCTGCTACTGTACGGATTTTTTCTCTATGAGTACCCGGCTCGCCATGGATACCCATACCGATTTCAACCTCGTCCTCTGCCAGCTCAAAGCTTGGTTTGCCTGCGGATGGAACGGTACAAGGAGCTAATGCCATACCCATACTGCGTACATTTGCGATAACTTTCTCTGCAACTGCTTTTACTTCGTCTAAGTCGCCGCCTTTTTCTGCACATGCACCTGCACATTTATGTACGAAGATTGTTCCTGCGATACCTCTTCTTCCTGTGGTCCATGTACTGTTCTCTACTGCAACGTCATCATCTACAACTACTTTTTCTACACGGATTCCTTCGTCTTCAGCCATTTCTGCTGCCATCTCGAAGTTCATAACATCACCGGTGTAGTTCTTGATAACCAAAAGAGCACCTTTTCCGCCGTCTGCTGCTTTGATTGCTTCATAAACCTGATCCGGTGTCGGGGAGGTAAACATTGCTCCTGCAACTGCTGCATCCAACATTCCTTTTCCGACATAACCGCCGTGTGCCGGTTCATGTCCGCTTCCTCCACCACTAACTAAAACTACTTTTCCCTGTGAGCCGTTAGCTCTTACCAATACATCGCATCCGTCAACTCTCTTAACATAATCCGGATGAGCTGCCACCATGCCTCTTAACATTTCGTCTACTACATTGTCTGGGTTGTTAATCATTTTTTTCACAGTTAGTTCCTCCTTCTCGCTCTTGTGATATGATACTTATTTATTAAGCAAAAACCGTGCCATCTTTTTCCCTATTTTATTTGCCGGTTTTTGCTATTAAGTACTTTTTTTGATTGATAATTTTTTCCAAGTTGATATTTTTTACCAATTGGGGTTGTTCCTTTTATTCCAAGCCTTTTAAATAGGCTCTTACCTGTGCCGCATCCTCCAACTTCAAAAGTTTTTCCATGTCACAGATGTCACAGGTCAGATTGCGAATCTGTTCTTTTACAACCGGAGCCTGGGAAGCACTCATACTCAATTCATCGATTCCCAGTCCCATTAAGAACGGCAGTGCCAATTTGTCTCCCGCCATTTCTCCGCACATGCCTACCCAGATACCTGCCTCATGGGCTGCGGTAATCACTCTGTAAATCCCATGAATGACTGCCGGCTGGAAATAATCATATAAATAGCTGACACTTTGATTTCCTCTGTCTACCGCCATAGTATACTGTACAAGATCATTGGTACCGATACTGAAGAAATCAACATATTTTGCAAATACCGGAGCCATCATGGCACTGGCTGGTGTCTCTACCATGATACCAAGCTGGGCGTCCTCTCCATAGGGAATACCCTCTGCTTTCAGTTCCTGCTTGATTTCTTCCACCAGCTTTTTGGTTTCCTTTATCTCAGTAACTGTGGTAACCATAGGAACCATGATTCCTACTTTTCCATAGCTTCCTGCCCGCAGAATTGCCCGTAACTGGGTCTTAAACATTTCCTTTTGATTCAGGCAGATGCGAATTGCCCGGTATCCCAAAAACGGATTATCCTCTTGTGGCAGTTCCAGACATTCACAATGCTTGTCACCACCGATGTCCAACGTCCGAATGACACACAACTCGCCCTGTGCCTGTTCAATGACACTCTTATAGGCTTCAAACTGTGCCTCTTCGGCAGGCAGCTCCGAGGATTCCATAAAGAAAAATTCCGTCCGGTAAAGTCCCACGCCTGTGCATCCGCAAAGAGCAGCTTTCTCCATATCCTCTGAATCGCTGATGTTGGCTGCCACCAAAAACTCTTTTCCATCTTTGGATTTTGCCGGTAGCTTTGCCCGTTCCATCAGATATTCTTTTATTTTTTCCTGCTCCTGTAATTGTTTTTCATAGGTTTCCAATTCCTGTTCGGAAGGCTTCACCAGAACAATTCCCTGCTTTGCATCTACAATTACCTTATCTCCATCTGCTGCCTCTGTACCTTCCAAACTCACACCTACTAAGGTTACAAAGCCTTTTGCTTTTGCTATGATTACGGTATGGGAAGTCTTACTTCCGTTCTCCAAAAGGATTGCTTTTACCTGCTTTTCCGAAAGTCCTGCCATAATAGACGGCTCGATGTCTTTTGCACAAAGCACGGCACAATCACCTTCAACAGCAAATTCTTTCATGTGAAGCAGTTTCCTGAGAATCCGGTTTCCTACATCTACGATATCCTTTTGACGTTCTCTCAAATAATCATCGTCAATGCCTTCAAACATTGCTTTGAAGTCTTCCACCGCTTGCCGTACCGCCAAAGGTGCCGGCATCTTCTGTTCCAGATACCCCATAACTGCATCTTCCAGAGTAATGTCCTCTAAAAACAACTGGTGAGCCTCTAAAATCTCCGCCTCACTCTCAGCTAACTGTTCTCTATTTTCCAACAGATTTGCCAAATCTTCTTTTGCCGATTCCAGAGCTTCCTGATAACGTCCTTTTTCTTCTGCTATTTCTCCTGCAACATAATCTTCTATTTGCTTCTCGTAGTCAGTATTTAAAAATTGCAGAGTACCAATGGCCACACCTTCTACCACGACATTACCTTTAATCCACATTCTGTACACCTCTAATCCTCATAAAATCCTTGACTGAACATATCATCTAATTGGGCAAACACCTCTTCTTCATCTTCTCCGGATACTTCTACCAGCACTTCTGTTCCTTTTTTTGCTCCAAGAGTTGTAAGCATCAGCATACTTTTTCCATTGGCCGTTTTTCCGCCCGACTCCAGAGTTACTGTACTTTTGTGCTTTCCTACCAGTTTTGCAATATCTGCTGCAGGTCTCGCATGTATTCCTAATTTATTTGTAATTTTATAAGTTGCTGATTTCATTTTTTTCACCTCTTAACTTTTAATCTAACTTGGACACCTGTTTTGCTAACTCTGCCGCCTCAACTACTTCTTTTAAAGTGCCGCCGATGGCTGCCTGTACCGCTGCACTGATGGCTCCTTCCAATATCGGTGCATCTGCGATAATTACTTCGATATCCTCCTCTAATAAATCAATGGCAGTCTGGGAACTCAGAATACCGCTACCTAAGTCTGCCAGCAATACCACTCCTTCGCCGTCATTGGCTTCCATGATACCCTGCTGGATACGAATGGCATCTGTACCGATACTTCCATCTTCCATTCCTCCTACAGCTACTACTTTGTGATTTTCCCCAGCCATCTGGACTGCCAGCTCATAAATTCCCTCGGCAGCTTTCTTACTGTGAGATACGATTACAATTCCTACCATACTCTACCTCCGTTTATTTATTCTCCGCATAGAAATCACGGATTGCCTCTAATGTAAGCAAGGAAGAGGTTGCTCCCGGATCCTGATGTCCGATACTTCTGTCACCCAGATAGCTTGCACGCCCTTTAGTTGCACGGATGGTTTTGGTAAACTCCACACCCTCTCTGGCTGCGTCACACATCTGATTCAGGCAGGTGTCTCTATCCTCGCCTTTTTCGATAGCATTGGTTAATGCATCCAATGCCGGCTCTAAAGCATCTAACATCGTTTTTTCACCACGTTCTGCTTTTCCTCTCATCTTTACTCCGCCGATAACTGCCTCTAACATTGCTTTTAAATCCTCAACGGTCAACTCTGTCTTTCCCTGTACAGCACCTGCTGCCTTCATATATGCGGTTCCATAGAGAGGACCGGAAGCTCCTCCTACTTTTGATAAAAGGGTCATACCGGTTTTTTTCAATACCGCACTGATGTTTTCATCATCCGGTGATACGGCGTTCATAACCTCTGTGAATCCTCTTGCCATGTTTACACCGTGGTCTGCATCACCGATTTCTCTGTCCAAATCTGTTAAAAAATCTTTATTTGCCACGATACTGTCGCTGATTTTTTGTAAGCACTGATATATTTTTGTTGTCATAAATAAAAACCTCCTGTCTGTTATTTTATTATATTTATGATACTTTTATATAAAGCAAAAATCGTGCCAGCTTTTTCGCCGCACGATTTTTACACTTTTTCCGTATTTTTATTTTTCTTGTTCTTTTTTACCCGATTGGGTTGGTAATTTTTATCAATCCCCATCCAATCCGTATTTTCTCGCCTTTGCCGCCACCGTCTTATGGGTAAGTCCCAAAGCTTTTCCTGCGGCATTATAGCTTCCGTATTCTTTTAGAGCCTGTGCAATGATTTCTTTTTCATATTCTTCCCACGTTTTCATTCCCTGAGGCTCTTCTTCCTGTCTCTCCTCCTGCGTAGGCTCCGGCTTTGTTTCCTGCTTGATTTCTTCCGCTCTCGCACTATAATTTTCATTGATATAATGCGGTAAGTCGATAGGATAGATTTCCTGACCGTCTGCCAGAATATTGATTCGTTCCATAACATTTTCCAATTCGCGGATATTTCCCGGCCACGAATAATTCATCAAAGCCTCCATTGCCTCCGGTGCAATCCGTTTCGGCTCACTGTGCATCTCTTCCGCAATCTTATCCAGAAAATGTTCTGCCAATACCGGGATGTCCTCTTTTCGCTCCCGAAGAGGCGGCAGCCAGATTGGAATGACATTCAGACGATAGTACAAATCTTCCCGGAAGTTTCCCTGCTCTACCATTTCCTCCAAATTCCGATTGGTAGCTGCTATGATTCTGGCATCCACGGTAATGGTTTTATCGTCTCCCACACGTTGAAATTCTTTCTTTTGGATGACACGAAGCATTTTTGCCTGCATGGACTTGTCCAATTCGCCAATCTCATCCAAAAAAATGGTTCCTTTATCTGCCAGCTCGAATTTTCCCACTCTGGTCTTGATGGCTCCGGTATAGGCTCCTTTTACATGACCAAATAATTCGCTTTCCAGAAGGTTTTCTGGGATTGCCGCACAGTTTACTCTTACAAATGCATGGTTCGCCCGCTCACTGGAATAATGGATTGCTTCTGCAATCAGCTCTTTTCCTGTTCCACTTTCTCCCCGAATCAAAACATTAAAGTTATTGTCTGCGGTTTTGGATGCCAGCCGCATGGCATCATAGAGTTTGCTGCTGATTCCCACAATCCGGTTAAATGCCGGATTCAGCTTTTGTCTGCGGTTCAGCTCTTCCTCCAGATATTCCGTTCTGGCGGACAGATGACTGATTCTATCCACCAATTCCTGTATCTCGCTGAGATTTTTTACAACGGAGATTCCTCCCATAATCTGCTGGTTGACAATAATTGGAACAATATTTGCCACAATACTTCTGCCGTTTTTCTTGTGGCTGATGGCTCCCATAATTTTCTGTCCCTTTTCCAGAACCTTTACCCTGTTTCCGTCGGGAGATATTTTATGGATATCCACACCCTCGGTTATTTCTTCCCCTGCAATGTCTCGATAGGCACGGTTGCAATAAGTTACAATCCCTTTCTGGTCGAAAACACAAATACCGTCCTGAACTGCCTCTAATATCTGATAATACTTTTCTTTCAGCTCTTTAACCTCTTCAAATTCCCATGTAATCTCCATCAACTTGGAAATATCTTCAAAGGTACTGATGGCTCCCCGCAGTTTTCCATTTTCAATAATCGGGGTAGAGTTCATTACCACAGTTGCCTTCCCGATGGTTCTGGTATACCCCAGAATCGGCTGTTCTGTTCGGATGACTTCCGGCAGTCTAGACTCCGGTATTACTTCCTCCACATGTTTGCCCAGCACTTCTGCCGCAGGCTTTCCAAACAGTTTTTCTGCTTCTTTGTTATAGATGATAATTACATTCTGCAGGTCTACCACCACCAGACCACTTTCTATATTACTGTAAATACTCTCTGCCGTAATGATATTATCCTGCAACAAGGTATCCATCTGATTGATTTCCGTAGAGGTGATACTGAAATCACTCTCCAGAAACTGTTTCATTTCTGCTGATGCCTGCTCAATTTCCTCTCCTTGGGTAATCAGAATAATTTCATCATTCATCTTTACCTTTAAGGAGGTCACCAGCAAAAGACTGGTTAAAGGAACCTCATGCAAGCCTTCTCTCTTCACCAAAAAATTTACATGATATTTTTGTTGCAGCTTGTCTGCTCTTTGAACAATCATTGCAGCTACCCTCACATGCAACCCCTTTTCATATCGGATAATGACCGGCTCTTCCATTTTCTTTTTTTCGCTCATGGTATGTTCTCCTGTTTTCCTTTCGGTATATCTATGTATATTCCTTTCGAAGCTGTGCCGTAGGTATTTCCAACTGCTCTCTGTATTTTGCCACAGTACGCCGTGAAATCTGGATTCCCATCTCTTCCAGTTTCTTTGCCAGTTGAGAATCACTGTAAGGTTTCGCTTTGTTCTCGTTTCTGACTAATTCCTCAATACAGGTATATGCATTCTTCTCGGAAAGCTTATTGGAAAAGAAATATTTCAGTTCAAAAACTCCCCACCGACACTCTAAATATTTTTCATTTACCGCACGGCTGACTGTGGACTCATGCATATCGATATCCTCTGCGATATCCGACAAATTCATAGGTTTTAAATGGGTCTTCCCGTACTGAAAAAATTCTCTCTGCCGCCGGATAATCGCCTCCGTCACTTTTGCCAGAGTCTCTTCCCTCTTTGCAATATTCTTGATGAGCATTTTGGCATTCCGATATTGCTCTTTGAGATATTCTGTCTCTTTCTGATTTCCATTCTGCTGTAAAAAAGGAAGATACTCTTCATTCAGAGTCAGACTTCGCATCCCCTCTCTGTTTAAAATCATCTGAAGATTTCCGTCTTTCTCCTTTACGGTAATGTCGGGATATAGAAAGGTATTTCTTTCCTGCTTTCCATAGCCCCTGCCGGGAATGGGCTCCAATGTTTTCAGCTCTGCCACCAACTCCAGCACCTTTTCTTTTTCCCAGCCGGATTTTTCACAAATCCGCGGAATCCGGTTCTCTGCCACATCCTCTAAATATTGTTCAATCAATTGGCATAGTTCTGACTTTTTCCCATACCTTCGCTCTGCCTGCAGCAGAAGGCACTCTTTGAAATCCCTTGCAAACACGCCGCAGGGTTCCATCTCTTTCTGCAAGAAACGAATCTCTGCCGTTATATGCTTTAAAGGCATATGTAATGCCTCTGCCAGTTCCTCATTCCCAATCTTTAAATATCCGGTATCCTCCAGACATTCAATAAGATATTCTGCTATCTTCTGCCACTTGTTTGACAGATGTTTGGTATATAGCTGTATTCTGAGGTACTCTTTTAATTCTATCTCACTGTCTTTTTCATCGGTAAGGGAATTAATATAGCTTTGATAATCCCCTTCGGTATATTTTCTCTTTCTGCGGTATCCGATGGTATCCCCGTAGGACCTCTCTACCTTTTGTTCTTTTTCTGCCAGCATAGGATTGGAAAGCAATTCTTCTTCCACACATTGGTTCAGTTCCATGGTATTCATTTGCAGCACAGATAACGCCTGCTCCATCTGCGGCGTTAACATTAATTTCTGCGTCTGTTTTAATGAAACATCCATTCCCAACTGCAAAAAATCACCCCCGGTAGTTTTCCAGTATCTCTTTGCTCTCCCGTTCTATTTCCTCTTCCAGTTCCCGTGCGGAAATAAGACGGCATCCCTGCCCACGAATAATAATCTGCTCCAATCCGTCGGAGGTTGCCACCGTCACATCATATTTTTTTCCATTTTCATGGGCAAATTTTTCGATATACTGATCTGCGGTTTCCGCTTCTTTCGTAAACACCACATGGATATTGTGATAATCGGAAATTTCCGTAGGGTGTCCCTGTACCCGGTAAGCATCAAAAACCACAATCAAATTGCATTTTCGGATTCCCTGATAATTGCACAGAATATCCATCAGTCTGCCTCTGGCTCCGTCTATGGTCACCTTTGCCAGTTCTCTCAGTTCCTCCCATGCAAAGATAATGTTATACCCGTCCACCAGCAGATACTCTTCTTTTTTCTCCTGTTTTTTCGGTGCAGACGGCTTCGTAATCCGTTCTCTCGGCGGCAACTGTTTCCTCTCCCAACCCTGTTTTTCTCTCTTGTTGGCGGAAACACTTTTCTCTATAATAGCATCCACTTCTTCCGTGGTCATCCATTCTTTTGTCACTCCCACAGGACGCGGACGCACCTCTTCTATTACTGTATCCTTTTTCAGACAGCTTGGCAAGTGCATATGCTTCGGAACTTCTTTCCAAGGCACATAAAATCCTGCTCCGTGACTGCAAAATACGGAACCAGAAGGATTTTCCTCATCCCGCTCCGCATCATACCCTGTCCGCTCTACCACTTCTTCGGTATTGTGACAGGCTTGATAGCCTTCCAAGGTACAGGACAATCGCCCCTTTCCCCGGGTATATGCAGTAACCTCCCTCTGGTAATCTCCCAGAGCCGCCACAGGAACACTTCCCTTAAGTATGGTCAACTCTTTTCCCTGCTCCGGAGGTTCAAAACTGCCATGCATCTGCTCTATGTCATGAATTGCCCTTCCCAGCTGCTCTGTGGGCACCTCCAAACGATAGGAATAACACGGCTCCAATAAGACACTTTCCGCCTGCATCAATCCCTGACGGATTCCACGGTAAACTGCCTGCCGGAAATCGCCCCCCTCGGTGTGTTTTAAATGGGCTTTACCGGATTTCAGGGTAATCTTCATGTCTGTGATGACAGAACCGGTAAGTACCCCGGGATGTTCCCTTTCCCCCAGATGGGTCAGAATCAGTCTCTGCCAGTTCTTATCCAGAACGTCCTCGCTGCAATCGGTTCCAAACACCAGCCCACTTCCCCGTTCTCCCGGTTCCATAAGCAGATGCACCTCCGCATAATGACGCAGCGGTTCATAATGTCCTACGCCCTCTACGGTATTGGCTATGGTTTCCTTGTATACGATATTCCCTGCTCCGAAGGACACCTTTACCCCAAACCGTTCTTCTATCAGACGTTTCAATATCTCAAGCTGCACTTCTCCCATAACCTGTACTTGAATTTCCCGCAGCTCTTCCTTCCATGTAACGTGCAGCTTTGGCTCCTCTTCCTCTAACTGTCGCAGCTTCGGCAGCAAAAGTGCCGCATCATAATCCTCTTCTGTCTCCAACCGATAGGTCATTACCGGCTCCAACAGGGTCTCGTCTTCGGAATTTTCATAGCCGAAGCCCTCTCCCGAATAACTCTCTGATAGTCCTGTAACACTACAAATACTCCCCGCCTGCACTTCGTCGGCTGTCTCATATTTCTCCCCGGCATAAATCCGTATCTGGCTGACCTTTTCTCCATCCAGCAAATCACGTACTTTTAGGGCTCCTCCGGTTACCTTTAGATGGGTCAGCCTCTGATTTCCGTCTCTGGTAATCTTAAAGACCTTTGCTCCAAACTCCGCAGGATAGGTTCTCTGCTTCGCATATCGGTCAATCATATCCAGCAGTTCTTCTACACCTTCCAATTTCAATGCAGAACCGAACACACAGGGAAACAGCTTTCTGCTTTGGATATATTCCTGTATCGTCTCTCCCGATACCTTTCCCTCTGCCAGAAATTGTTCCAAGGCTTCCTCTCCGCTCATTGCCACACTCTCATAAAATTCCTCTGTGGCAGCCTCCGTAAAGCACACACAGTTTTCTTCCAACTGTTCTTTTATCTCTGCCATCAGCTGTTCCCGATCTGTACCTTCCTGATCCATTTTGTTTACAAAAAGAAAGACCGGTATCTGATAGCGTTCCAACAGCTTCCAGAGAGTCTCCGTATGCCCCTGCACTCCGTCGGCACCGCTGATTACCAAAATGGCATAGTCCAACACTTGCAGTGTTCGCTCCATCTCCGCCGCAAAGTCCACATGACCCGGCGTGTCCAACAGCGTTATTTCCGTATTCTCCCAGCTTACCTGTGCCTGTTTGGAGAAAATAGTAATGCCCCGTTCCCGTTCCATCTGATTGGTATCCAAAAAGGCATCCCGCTTGTCCACTCGCCCCAGTTTACGGATACTTCCGCTTTTATATAAAATTGCCTCTGATAAGGTTGTCTTTCCTGAATCCACATGGGCAACAATGCCCGCCACTATTTTTTTCATTGCGTCACTCTTTTCAAATTTCATCTTTTTTTATTTTAACATATTTTTCTCTATGGAACAAAAAAAGTATCCGCTGACTTTTCACTCCTGTTCGGAGGTTCCGGTCTGCGGATACTCAATCATGTTTTATTTCAGTTCTGACAGCGGTTTAAAGGTATATCCCATCTCCTCCCATTTCGTCAGCAATTCATCCAGAATTTGTCCGTTGGTCTTGGAGGTGTTGTGCAAAAGCACAATGGCTCCGGGATGAACTCTGGTCAGCAGCTTATCAAAGGCCTCCTGTTTCGTAGGCTGATTGTTTACATCCCAGTCCACATAGGCAAGACTCCAGAAAAAGGTTTTATACCCCAGCTTTTTTGCCATCTCCAGATTCTCTATACTGAATTTTCCCTGAGGCGGACGATAGTATTTTGTCATTTCTTTTCCGGTAATTTCTTTGTAAAGCTTTGCCACATCATCCACTTCTTTTCTGAAAGACGCCTCATCTGCAATGGATGACATATCGGGATGGTGATAGGTATGATTTCCCACCGTATGCCCTTCTGCCTCCATTCGTTTTATCAGCTCAGGACTGGTTTCTAAAAAGTTCCCTACGCAGAAAAAGGTGGCTTTTGCATTATGTTTTTTTAACGCATCCAGAATCGCCTCGGTATTTCCGTTCTCGTATCCACAGTCAAAGGTGAGATACAGCACCTTTTCTTTTTCATCTCCCAGATAATATGCATCATATTTTTTCAGTTCATCTGCCGTGACTGTTCCCGTGGGCTGGGTTCCATCTTCTCCGAAGCCAAGCCCCCAGTTTTCTGCCTGCTCCTGTTTTGCGAAGAAGGTACTGATACTTTCTCCGCCCCAGTATGCCGCAGCCCTTCCCAGAAGAAAAGCTCCCGCAAATGCCAGCACAATCAGTCCGGTCTTTTTCTTTCTCTCTATCTTTTTCATATCCGGTTCCCCCGCCTATATCTGCGTCATTCCGCCTAACAGGATTTCGTGGTTATCCTGATAGATTCGGTCAAATTGCGACAACGGCAGCGGACTCTCACCCATTCCCGTCTCGATGGTATAGCCCGGTCGGTTATAGGTCATAATGAACCAATCCTTATATCCTGCATAAGCGGATTCCGTAGGTGTCTCCTCCAATGCATAGCCGCTTACTTTACTGAAGTATTCTCCGATTTCCAGTGCATTCTTTGGATTGTAATTCAGATATTTCCAATATATAACCTCCCCTTGGGTATGGTATGCCAGAATCAGTTGGAAATCATGGTACTTCGTAAATTCATAAACCGCACGGCTTTCCGGTGCAGTTAAAGGTGCCGTTCCCACAAAATCCCTTGGTGCCGGACTGGTGTAGCCCTGTTGGAATTTTGTCTCCCTTGCCTGTTCCCAGCCTGCGGGATACTGCAAGTTCAGATCCACGCCGTCAATATTGGCTTTCCACCCTGACGGAAATGGTATCTGAGGATAGTTTCTGGCAATTGCCACCGCCTGCTGATAATATTTTTCACTGTCCAGCATCCCGTTGACCAAATCTACCCCATCGGGATTGACCATAGGAACCAGATACAGTTCATATTCCCGGAATAATTTTCTGGCATTGACACCATACAAATCTCTGTTGGTTGCAAAGGCCTGTGCGTACTCCTCCACAAACTTCAGCAGCATCGGTGTATTAATCCATTCATTGGCATGAAAGGATGCATTGTAAAATACCTGTTTATCTCCGTTTCCGATTTTCAGATAAGGAATCTCTTTCCCCATGACACTGTCTCCGATATTTCCCTGTTCCACAAAAGGATACCGTGCCATCAGTCCGTCAATGACCCACTCCAATAGCAGAGAGGAATAAGGTACATCCGTAGGGGTAATTTTCATTTGAAGGGGTACCTTTACGGGCATTCCAACCTCCAGATTTGTGGGACTGACCATAGGATTTGCTGCCATAATCAAAGGCAGGGTGGAATTATATTCTGCCGCAATTTTCCACAGGGTATCTCCTCTTTTTATCACATGGGTCTGATACCCTTTTATGTATGGCAAAAGCCTCTGCCATACACGGTTATTTACCTCACATCCGCCTTCTCCTCTTTGAAATGCCCGCAATGCTTCGCAAGTTTCATCTCCGAATACACCATCTATTTTGTTGGGATATCCCGCCCGGTTTAGAGCAAGCTGTAAATATTGTACAAGAGTTCCTTCGTCTCCCGCATTCAAATTTCTCATTGCTTTACCTGATTCTGTTTTTTACTAGATTATGCTTCTTAATAATCTTTATTCACATAATCTGTTTTCTCTATCATGGTTTTGGCATGTTTTGCTCCTGATACCTTTCCTCTGCCCACTCCCAATCCACGACCTGAAACCAGTCGGGAATATAATTTTTTCTCAGATTAAAATGTTTCAGATAATAGGCATGTTCCCAAACATCAATATTCAATATCGGCATAAGGTGCAGTTCCAAAGGTGTATCCTGATTTGCGGTCTGGACAATGTCCAACTCTCCGTTTTTCCTCACTACCAGCCACGCATACCCTGACCCGAAAACCCCTAAAGCTGCCTTTGTAAATTCTTTTTGAAATTCTTCAAAACTTCCGTATTGTCCTTCGATGGCTTTTGCCAGACTTCCCACCGGCTTTTTGGAAGAATTTCCCGTCATTCCGTTAAAATACAGTTGATGATTATAAACCCCTCCTGCATTATTTCTGATTGCCATCTGAATTTCTGTGGGAATACTCTCCAAGTTACAGAGCAGCTGTTCTAAAGAAAAATTCTGCAAAAAAGGATAATCTGACAACGCCGCGTTCAGATTATCCACATAAGTCTGTAAATGTTTATCGTGGTGCAGATACATCGTCTGTATATCAATGTAGGGTTCCAATGCCTTGTAGGAATAAGGCAGCGGACTATTTACAAATTTGTAATATTCCTGCATGGGTCTCTCCCCGTTTCTGCTTTCCTATTACTCTATGCACCATTCTCTCTTTTTGCTATTCTTCTAGCGGTACAATACCACAATATCTCCCTCATGAATCAAGGTACTTCCGCTTGGGATGATATTCTCATCTCCCCGTTTAATCAATGCAATCAACTGATTTTGAGGAAGGTTCAGTTCTTGTATGGTATGGTTGCACCAACTGTGGTTTTTCTCCACCACAACCTCCTCTAAATTTTCATTTTCCTGTGATTCATAGGCAGGCACACTTAAAATCACACTGTCCCCTGCCAGAATCTTCAAATCTCCGTTGGGAATAATCGTCTCACCCTCCCGTTTTACCATCAAAGCCAGAGACCCTGTGGGAATCCCCACCTCGCAGATTCTTTTATTCTCCCAGTTATGCCCTTTTGGAATAAACATCCGCATCAACATCATTGCCAATTCCTCCTGATAATCATTAAAGGTCTTTTTGACATCTGCGGAATCATCCACCATATCCAGTTTCTCCGCCATCTTTGGAATCAACGTTCCCTGTATAGCTACGGATAAAAGAGCCACCATAAATACAATGTGGAACAAATCTAAAGAAATATCTCCTCCTCCTGCAATTACCATAATGGCAAACACAATGGACGCAGCCCCTCTTAAGCCTGCCCATGAAACCAAAAGGCATTGACGGATACTGCATCGAAACGGCAGAAGCAAACCAAAGACCGCTACCGGCCTTGCCACAAAAGTCAAAAACAAAGCAATCAACAATGATGGAATGATAATCTGCGGCAATTTGTGAGGAAATGCTAAGAGTCCCAACAGGAAGAAAATCAATATCTGTGCCAGCCCCGTAACACCGTCAAAAAACGGGATTACCACCTCTTTATGATGTATCCGGCTGTTTCCCAGCAGAATGCCCAGCAGATAAACGCTGAGATAAGCGTTTCCTCCCACTAATTCTGATATTCCAAAAGCAAAAATCACAACCGCTATTACAAAAATCGTTTCCAGACCATCCGGTACAAAATTGGTCTTTGTCATTAAAAATACTGTGAGAGCAGCCACTGCCACACCCACCAGAATCCCGAAAACAATCTCGGAAAACATCATCCAAAAGACATTTCCCGTTCCCTGAGAACCCAGCATGGAAATGCCGATAACCGTCAACAGATATGACATTGGATCATTACTACCGCTTTCGATTTCCAAAAGAGGAGCCGTTCCTTCCCTCAAATTCAGGTTCTTTCCTCTCAAAATGGAAAATACGCTGGCTGCATCTGTGGAGGACAATACCGCACCGATGAGAAAACTCTCCACAACAGAAAGTCCCAGTGCAAAATAACAAAAGACTGCCGTCAAGCCCGCTGTTATCACTACGCCCACCGTAGAAAGCAGGATTGCTCTTACCGCAACGTTTTTTGCCGTCTTCCAATTTGTATTAAAACCTCCGTAAAACATGATAAACACCAAAGCCGCCGAGCATACCCGCTCTGCCAGCTCATAGTTGTCAAACTGTATTTTTAACAGGCCATCACTTCCAAAGAGCATACCCACACCCATGAACAGAATCAGTGCCGGCATCCCGAATTTTCCTGAAAACCGGTCTGCCAAAATACAGGAAAATAAAATCAATGCAATCAGTAGATATCCAAATGTCATATTCGCTTCCTTTCCATTCTAATTTTACAGTCTCTTGAAAGAAAAAGCCCTGCTATTGCAGGGTTTTCTCTCTTTTGTATATTAATATAATAATAAAATTCTAGAAATATGTCAATTCACTTACCACATCAGAAGCCGGAGTGTTTCCTTCCTCCGGGTTCCCCTCTTTGACTGCCATACGAAAGCATATTGCCCCTATGACAAAAAGTACTGCAATCATCCCCACACCTTTATTAATATCTCCGGTTAACTGGGATACTCCGCTGACAATGGCAGTTCCCATAAAGGAAGCTCCCTTTCCGCAGATGTCCATCAAGCCAAAATATTCTCCCGACTGCTCTGCCGGAATAATTTTGGTAAAGTAGGAGCGGGACAATGCCTGTATTCCTCCCTGAAACATTCCTACGAAGATTGCCAGTATCCAGAACTGAAACTGTGTCTTTAAAAAGACTGCGTAAACTGCAATTCCCAGATAGGCAAAAATACAGAGCATTATCAGCTTGGCTGTTTCATATTTCTGTGCCAATCTCCCAAACAGAATCGCAAAAGGGAACGCCACTATCTGAGTTACCAGCAATGCCAGCAACAGACCGGTACTGTCCAATCCCAAAGCGGAGCCATAGGCTGTTGCCATATCGATAATGGTATACACTCCGTCAATGTAGAAGAAAAATGCCAGCAGAAACAGGAAGATTTTCTTTTCTTTCCTGATACTTTTAAAGGTCTCTCCCAAACGTTTGAAGCTGTCTGCCACAGCATGTTTTCTTTTCTCCACATAATATTTTTGCTGATAGTTTTTTATCAACGGCATAGAAAACACCAGCCACCATGCCGCAATGATTCCAAAGGCAATTGCCATGGCACTCTCCATGGACAGACCGATACTCTCTGCCCCCAGAACCAATCCCAGACATATGACAAAAGGAATACAGCTTCCTATGTACCCCCACGCAAAGCCTTGGGAGGACACATCATCCATCCTCTCTTCTGTTGTTACATCGGACAGCATGGAATCGTAAAAAATCAAGCTGCCGGAAAAGCCCACTTTGGCAATAACAAAAATTACCAGAAACAGCACCCATTGTTTTGCCAGTCCCAGACTGATACAGCCTATGGCTCCCACCACGATAAAGGTGGTAAAAATCGGCTTTTTGTAACCCTTTGTATCTGCCAGCGTTCCGAATACCGGTCCCAGAAGAAGCATAATCAGGGTTGCCGCAGAGGCCGCATATCCCCAGTAAGCCAAATACTCCACGGAGGACAGTCCCGCATTGCCTGCCAGATAGTTAAAATAAATCGGCATGATTGTGGATATCAGCAATACAAACGCCGAATTTCCCACATCATATAAAATCCAGTTTTTTTCACTTTTCGTCAATTTAAATTTCATCCTGCTTTTTCCTCTTTCTCCGGCTCCTTTGTTCCAAAGGTATACCGGTATATCTCATCTAAAGGTTTCTTGTTTTCCAAATAATCTCCATACTCCAAAATCAGTCGGATTGCCAGTTCCTTTGCATTCTGATACAGCCCCGACAGATTCTTCGTACTCATTTCACAGTCTGGGTTTTTCTCATAATTTACCATCAGTCCATGCATCTCTTTATAATTCCCCGTAGCTTTTAACAACGCACAAACAAGCCAGCGTTTTCCCTTTGAAGGTGTAATTAACAAGTGGTTGTGAAAAATCATACTCTCCAAGGATTCCTGCACTTGCTCCACCGTAGCCGCCGGGTAAAATTCCTTTATGACTTTTGCATTTTCCAAAGATGGTACGATATGTCCGGTCAACTCCTGCCGCAGCGGATCTAATCCATCCATCAACATCAGCTCCCGGTCAAACTCCACCTCAATCTCCGTATGGGTAATACCGCTTTCCTCTATCCTGCGGTCTATGTATCCGTGACAGGTAACATCCAATGCAAAGTGACAAATTACTCCGTAAACATATGCAAGATATGCTTCTCGCTCCTCTGTATCCTTGTGTTTTTCGATTACCTGTGCCGCTCTCTCAAAAAATTCTGCCCCGGCTCTGCCGTGGGTTCCATATCCGATTTGGTTTACCGGATGGATTCTTAAGGGTTTATAGTAGAAAAAAATGTCCGGTCCATGAAGCCCAATCAGATACAGTTCCGAATGTGCGGCTATTATCCTCCGTTCTTCTCCCCGTAATTTTTCCTTTACCTCCTGCCCCATCCTGTAATGTGCATATGTAGATGGCATGTAGCTTTCTCCTTTCCTCTTTCTGTTTCTGCTCCCATTGTAGAAAGATTTTTCGCTCCATGCTATCATGATAATGTAAAAGTCTTGTGAAAAAATTGTAAAACCCAGAAAGTACCAGAAATGGAAGAAAAAACTGCCACTCATTCGAGTGACAGTTGTTCTTCTTATTCATCTAGCAGTTATGAAAATTTTTCTTCTTTGATGTTAGCAATGTATTCCTCTACTTTGTTCAACACATACTCAGCATTCTCTATTTGTTCCTGTGTATCATTTTTACTGGCCACAAACATATCATCATAATCCGAAGCATTTCTGATAATAAACGCAGAACCTATCATCTGAGACATTTCTTTGGAAAATATTCCTTCTTTAATATATTTTCTTCTAAATTCTGCTATGACCCCGCTATGTTTACTGGAATCAAAATTATCAAATACAAGCACTGCTCTCATAGAATGAAACATAGCATAATATGCACGATTATTGGCAACTCGATAATTGTCATTTTGAAACAAAAGGCGAGCAGCCTTTAAATCCTCTCTGGCTCTTTCTAAACGATATGTTGCGTAATCTCTCTGCATATCAAAATTCTCAGGCAATCCTAACACCCTCTTTCTCTACATTTTGATAAAAACGAGATACATTTAAATATTGCTGATACACCTGATAACTTTGAAATATTGGAGTTAATACCACGTCATATTCTAAATCAAGCTTATCAGAAACAGAAAATATTTTCTTCTGCTCCTGACTGATTAAGTCTCGAGGAACATCTAACAAAACCAGAATATCAATATCGCTATCCTGCGAAAAATCCCCTCTGGCACAAGAGCCATATAAAATAACATCATGTAACTTTACTCCGTATACTTTTTTCGCTTCTTCCACAAACAAAGTTACAACTTCTTTTATCTTGTCGTTATCCATACAGCACCTCTCTTTCAAATTCATTTTATAATTTGATTTTCTGCTATTAGTATAGCATTCTCTAATTTATTATGCCACATTTTTTGATAATAACATTTTCACACCGGCAAGCTATCCCTCACGCAAAGTGTTCCCCAGCCCAGTTCTGGATTTGGATACTCCTGGACCGCTGCAATATGCCCGGCACCGTGCATCAGGTATGCCTTTACTTTCTCTCCGTAAAGGAACAAATCATTTCCATTGACAATTCCCCATTCCATCAAAAGTGCCGCACTTCCCGTCACAAAAGGCGTTGCCATGGAGGTTCCCGAGGCAGTCACATAACCACCTCCCACCGCACAGGAAGTGATATCCACACCGGGAGCAGCAATATCCGGCTTTATCTGATTGGTCTGCCGGGTAAATCCCCGTCCCGAAAAATCAGCCAGCTGTTTTAATCTTGCATCATATGCTCCCACCGTAATGACCCGTGCTGCGGTGGACGGAATGGTAAGGGTGGTCTCCTCCGTGGGATAGAGAAAACCCGTTCCCGCACTCAGAATTGTCTCGCTTGGCAGCCACATATTATAAATCCCTAACACAATCCTCCGTGGAAACAGTTCTACCCGCCAGACACCGCTGTTGATATAAGTCCTAACCGGAAGAAAGGTAATATAGATTTCCTGAAATTCGCTGTAAGGACTAGGTTCTCCGTAATAGAGTAATATCTCCGTATCATCCAGCGTAAAACGCTGTGTTCCCAAAATCTTTTGCAACGGACCCACTCGTTTGCCTGACGGTGAAATCAGTGCAATATCAAAGTCATCCACATAGCTTTTCCAGATTTGCAGACTGAGGGTAGTTTCATAAGGTGCCACCGCCAACTCCACCTCTTTTCGCATACCCACTACCAGACTTCCCCGGGTGTGTCCACGTGCCGCACCTTCGTTTCCGCTTCCCACACAGATAACACTTTTTCCATAATTGGAAATATCACTCATAAAGGTTTCCAATAATGCTGTTCCGCTGTGGGCACCGTAAGTATTTCCGATACTGATGTTGACAGCTACCGGTTTTCCATAGGAAATGGATTTTCGCAGCACATAGTCCAGTGCCGTCATCAGCTCCGTGGTCCGTGGAAAGGAACGCTCCCCCGGATAACCCAGTTTTACAATTAAAAGGTCACTTTCCGGTGCAACCCCCTGATATCTGCCGTTAGATTCGTTTCCATTTCCTGCCGCAATTCCTGCTACATGGGTCCCGTGACCACTGGTGTCCCGGCTTCTGACAATCCTTAATCCCTCCTCCCTGCTTCCGGCATCTAACGCCCGGTTTATTTCCTCTCTCGTGTACTCCACGCCTCTGCGAAATCCCTCCGGGATTCGTTCTCCCTCTCCGGCTGTCAGCGTTTGATCCCAGATATCCAGAATCCGTGTGCTGCCGTCGCGGTTTCTGAAGTCCCTATGAAAATAGTCAATTCCTGAATCGATTACCGCGGTAATCACCCCTCGTCCGGTCAACGCCAGCGGCTCCCTCTGTACCGGAAGGATACAGGACTCTCTTACCCCATCCAACAGAGAGAAAAAAAGGTTTTTCGGTTTTTCCACATACTCCACCTCAACCTGTTGTGCCACCGCATCAATCAGTGGTTCCGGCACGTTTAAAATGGCATATTCGTTTGTCAGCTCTTCCACCGTGATTCCGTCGCCCATTTCCTCCAGTCTCTGTATATTTCCGTTATATTTTACAATCAGCTCCCATGTATTGGTGGCCTGCTGATATCCAACATTCAACTCTGCCGATTTTTCCCGTTCCTCCTCCGTGGCATTTAACGCCAGATTCAAAAGATTCTCTAATTTTCCGTTATACATTTTTCTGTCTTCCTTTTTTTATCAGTCTACGAAAAAAAGACAAAAAAAGAACCCCCTTTTAGGGGCTCTCATTACTCAGCTTCCATGAAATAGATACGGGATGCAAAATCCGGGAAATACCGGACCTCTTCATTATATCCGGTACCGCCAAATGCCGGCTTCAAATGGACACCGCTATACATCAGCGTATCTCCGTAGGCATAACAATCTTCTGTCTCGCCTTCCAGCTTTACAAATTTTGCAACCAGATTATGAGCCAGAGAATCCTGCCGAATGTGTACCGGAGATTGGGTATTGATTAAATCTCCAAATTCTTTGATATTATATTTTCCTTTTCGATTGTAAAAATGGTATCGGTATTCCTCACACAATCCCTTTGGTTTGTAATATTCCCACTGGGCATTGGCTTTTGTCAGCCTCTGCATCAGAAAGCCCACAGCTTTCTTCCGATTCGGCGACACACAGGTCCACTCTATGACATTACCGTTTCTTCCACGGTAAAATTCGCCTTTTTGCAGGACTTCCCTCCACTCCTTATAGAACTGAATCTGTGCCTTGATTTCTTCCAACTCTTCTTTTTTCATATCTGAAAAATTACATTCATATCCCAGCACACCAAAGCATGCCACATGGAATCTTGTTTCCAGCGGGGTATTCCGAAGGGTCTGATGATTGGGACATGCAGACACATGGGCTGATACCACCGACATAGGATACCCATAGCTGTATCCGTTTTGAATATCCACACGGCATAGGGCGTCTGTGTTGTCGCTGGCCCATATCTGCGGAAAATAGCACAGGATTCCTAAGTCAAAACGATTTCCTCCTGCGGAACACCCTTCAAACAGAATATCAGGAAACCGTTGGGTTAAGGTTTTCATACAACGGTACAGTCCCATCACATATCGGTGTGCCACCTCTCCCTGACACTCCGGTGAAAGTGCCATGGAATAATAATCCGAAACAATACGATTCATATCCCATTTTACATAAGAAATATCTGCAGATGAAAACACTCTGCTCATGGTCTCGATGATATAGTCCTGAACCTCCACCTGCCCCATATCCAAAATTCTCTGGTTTCTGCCCTCGGAGTGGGGTTTTCCCGGAATCTGCATCACCCATTGAGGATGTTCTTCATAGAGCCTGCTTTTGACATTCACCATCTCCGGCTCTACCCAGATTCCAAAATCCAAACCCAGAGCTTTTATCTTTTGGCACAACCCGGACAGACCATGGGGCAGTTTTTTTTGATTTTCTTCCCAATCTCCCAAAGACTGTGTATCATCCTCTCTGTTTCCAAACCAGCCGTCATCCATGACAAACAACTCTACTCCGGCATCTTTTCCCGCCTTAGCCAGAGACAGCAGTTTCTTTTCATTGATGTCAAAATAAGATGCCTCCCAGCTATTTAAAAGAACGGGACGCAGTCGTTCCTTCCAGACACCCCGCACGATATGCTCCCGGACAAACCGATGCATATTCCGGCTCATGCCATTACAGCCTTTTTCAGAGTAGGACATGACTGCCTCCGGAGCTTCAAAGCTCTCTCCCGGTTCTATCCGAAAAGAAAAGGATTGAGGATTGATTCCCGACACAATTCTGGTTTTTCCGCCACTGTGAACCTCTACTGCCTCATAATGATTTCCGCTATATATCAGATTAAATCCATAACAGTCCCCATAATCCTCCGTGGTTGTTTCCTTTTCTAACATAACAAAGGGATTGGAACGGCTGGAGGAGGTTCCGGTATAAGAGGAATTTACCAGCTTTCCCCCGGTCATCCGGCAACTGGTTTTCTCCATTTCCCTTGCCCATGCTCCATGAAAAGTAGTAAAGACATAATCCGGTGTATCAAAGTCTAGCTGCATACTCATCAGACGTTTTAATTCCACCGGCTCTTTCCCTTCATTATACAGCTTGGTACATCGGGTAATCACATCACAATCTTCGTAAATGTAATAATGAAGCTCCAGTTTCAAGTCATACTGCTTATCCCGCAGGGTCACCAAAAGATGCTCTACCTCATCCTCCGTCCCATAGGAACCGGGAAGGGTTTCAAATTCTTCCTTTCCCTTTGTGATTTCTGCCTTTTCAAAGAGAAAGTCAGAGGTTATGCTGCCATCGCTGTGAACCACCTCTATCAAAGGCTCTCTGATATCCCCTTTTCCATAGGAGGACATTTCCAGACGGACATCCTCCAGAGAAAAATTTTTCTGATTTTGATTATATGCAATGCTGTTTCCCAAAGGAAAAACATGGGGTTCCACGCAGGCACTCAGTTCCTCCTGCGTGTTTGCTGTGATTTTCCTTCCATAATAGAGATGCTCCAAATGCCCGGTCTCCATAACCCGAAAGCAATAAGAGGTATGTTTTGTACTACATAGGAAACTTTCCTTATCTCTTAAAATCATAATTTTCCCCTCACTCCTGAATGCTGTGTCTCTTCTTCAACTCTCCATTAATCTCTTCTATTCTTTTTTCTGTCAAATGATATTTTTTGTAGAACAAAAATACTGCCACCAACAATCCCACAATCGGAATCAGGGTCATGTGGTCAAACGAAGCCCCATAACAGAACTTCCCGCAACAGCTCCCACAACTTTTGTCTGTGTGGTATCATTGCTCAGATTAAATAGGGTCAAGCAGACAGATACCACCAGAACCGCCGCACCGGATGCCAATTTTACCACAAAAGTCTGCATGGAAAAAATTACACTTTCATCCCGTCTTCCGTTTTTTAATTCTCCGTAATCCACCGTATTCGCCAGAAATACAGTCGTCAGAACGGTTAACATTCCAAAGGCTGCAAAGATAAAGAATCCTGGAATAAAGAGCAATACCACACTTTTTTTCTCCACAAACATCAATGCCAACAGAATGATGTATCCGATGATTGCCATTCCAAAACTCACATAGAAAATACGGATACTATCCATAAATTTACGAAGCAGCGGATAAAATATCATCATTGACAGAATCTGTATGGCTCCGCCAAAAACATTGAATAGCGTATAGCTATTATACCATGTATTTCCGCCAAAATCGTACTTAAAAAAGTAAATCGCCAGATTGGATGTAATATAAAGGGAACAGTTGATAAGTACAATCGTAACTACTACTGCCACCGCTTGGTCATTCTGCAGCAACGCACGAAACACTTGGGATACGGAAGGTGCCTCCACATCCACTGTGGATTTTTCCTTAATGCTCAGACAGGTAATTGTAATGGCAATCACAAAAATAACGGCAATGACCAGACTGAACCATTTAAAACCGACTCTCTCATTTCCCTGACCCATAAAATAAACACATTTCATAGTGATAACGGTAATCAGTGCAGAACCTACCCCGGCACAGGAACGAGCAAGGGTGGATAAGCTCTCTCTTTCTCTTCCTCCTTCTGTGAACGCCGGAAGCATGGACAAAAAAGGAATACCCATCATCGTATAAGTAACGCCCCACAGTACATAGGTAATGGCAGCATAGGCAACTAAGCCTTTTCCGCAAAGAGATGGCGGTGCCGCAAACAACAATACCAGTACAACAGCATTTAGCAAGGTTCCTACAAACAGCCATGGACGGAATTTTCCCCAGCGGGTTCTGGTTTTTGCCACCAAAATTCCCATAATTGGGTCATTGAAGGCATCAAACACACGGGCTGCCATCAGTATGACACCCATGGCAAGTGCTTTTACCCCTAAAATATCCTGATAATAATATAAAATGTAACTGACTGAGAGCATATATACCATGTCTTTTCCCACTGCTCCCAGACCGTAAGATGCTTTTTCTTTTGCTGTAAGTTTCATAAAAACCCCTTTCCGAACTATTTCTTCTGCATGGCAAGCTCTACCACCTTATAAGCCCCGTCATAGATGCCCACCTCTTTATTAGCTACAATATTGTCACACATATCCGTAAGATAGTGTTCATCCTCCATAAAAAGCTTTAACATCTGTAATGTGTGCGGAATATCCTCACATTCCAAAGTTCCTTCACCCAACTCTGCTGAATGGATAGCTCCCCATTGCTCATGCCCTCCTACCCGCTGAATAAACAGCTTCGGAACCGGATAAAATGCCATCTCGCTGGGTTTTGTCACAAGCACATCGCAGCTTCTCATCAACAGATTCGTACAATACACTGCTTCAAAAATATTTTCATGCCAGAAAACATGAATCCCGCTAATCTCCTTTGTCAAAACCTCTTCTGCAAAGCTTTTGGTTTCTTTCCAATCATTCAAATGTTCCTCTGCCATTCCTCTTAAGCCTGCTATCTCTCCCGCCAGTTCTTCCCACACATTCCGGTAATCTCCCACATTGATATAAAGTGCTGCCTTTTTTTCTCTGATAGCCGGAAGAAGGTAGCGAATGATTTCTGCAAAGATTTCTTTTTGTGCTCCCGCTCCTCCCACAGTCAAAAGAAAACGCATCGGCTTTTTCTCTTCTTTTCTCTTTCTCCTTGATTCACAATCTGCTGGGATATTGGTTACCAGTTCATGGTCGATATAATGTCCGGTGTAGACCAAATCCTTTTCCGGCATAGGCTTCAAAACCTCTTTTTTCTTCATACCGTTTAAGATACGGTAGCCCTGATACGCATAGTGGGTCTGAACCGTGTGGATACTTCCCTCTGCCAGATGCAACGCCATTGGCCAGTTGTCCGGTATGGCATTTACCACATACTCCATCCCCGCATGGACTGCTGCCTGTGCCGGCCACACATGGGTGGCAACCACCGGAATCTCTTTTGGTATATTCCGATACACCGGTGCCATCAGCTCTGCATTTTTCTGGTCCGAAGCATTGTAGGACAGTTTACGGAAACCTTCATAATTCAAAGGCTCCCAGACCACCTTGTTAAAAATCTTACTCTTTCCCGACATTCTTGAACCCATGGAATAGAGGCGGTTCTGTTCACTGATAACTTTCGTGCAGACGGTCTGCTCATAGGAATTCAAATCCATCCAATAAGGAGTATATCCCATGGCGTGAGCCGCCGAGGCAATCGCCATAGAGATTCGATAATGGCCGAATCCCATACGGATATTTCCCACAATGATTCCTTTTTCTCTGTCAAATTCTTCCCCTTCCTCCTTCTTCTGTTCCAGACGAATGTCCTGCACTCCCAGAATATCTCCAATATGTTGATTCCGATAGACGTACACCGGATAATTCACCTTACTGTCCTCACCGAATTTTTTCTGGTATTTTCTCTTGGACTTCTGTGCTTTCCGGCAGACACTTTCCGGCATCTGATTCCCAAAAATCTCTCTGGACCTTTCTTTCATATCTTTACCTCGCTTTTTCTGTTAAAACAATTCCGTTCATCAAAATATTTACCACTTCGTCCAATGCCTCCGCATAGGAGATATTGTTGCGTATCAGAATATCTCTCTGGAAGAACTGTTCCAATGTTGCTTCCATCATCATCTTTAGAATCGGTATCTTAATCGGCTGTATCACTCCCTCTTCCATGCCCTGTTCCAAAAGTGCGATGGTAGTTTCCCAGCCTGTCTCCAAACGCTTCTCTACCTGTTTGTAAATATTGGGATACTTATCCTTCAGCAGATATAGCTGTTGGAAATTTACCTCCCGATAGCCCTCCGGCAGTACTCCCAGAATTCCGTGTATTTTCTCCACCGTAGTCAGACTCTCGTCATTTACAACCTTTTGCTCGCTTTCCTTAATGGTATCAAAGAGATAATCTACCATTGCCAGAAACAATTCTTCCTTATCCCTAAATACCGTATAAATGGTTTTTTTACTGATTCCCAAAATACCGCAGATGTCATCCATGGTAAACTTCAATCCTTTTTTATTGAAGGCCTGTAATGTCCCCAGTAAAATCTTCTCCCGTAACTCCATGATTCTCCTCCTGACTTTCAAATTTGGAAACTCATTTTTAATATATAGTTTCCTATATGGTACCATGTTCTTGTTTTTCTCACAAGAAACTATTTTCATAAAATTAGTTTCCATTTTTTATTACTTTTTACCAAAGGTCTTTTAGTAATAATTGCACAATTTTTGGTTTTTCACGGCAGACAGTTGACACCTATCTTTTTCACGTGCTATTTTTGATTCAATCTTATGGTGTTATTTCAAGAAAGGAAGGGTTTGTTTTGATAGAACAACTAACTACTATTTTTTATGATACTTTTGGAGAGGGCGGAGATATCCGCTGTTACTTCTCTCCCGGTAGAGTCAATCTGATTGGCGAACACACCGATTATAACGGCGGTCACGTATTTCCCTGTGCCCTTACCATCGGCACTTATTTTCTGGTTCGGAAACGTCAGGACCGTCAGATGCGTTTCTATTCCGAAAATTTTAAAACTTTAGGCATTTCAGAGCGGTCTCTTGAGGATATTTCCATTCGGCAGGATAATCACTGGGTCAACTATCCCATGGGAATTATCTGGACTTTGGAACAGAACGGCTACACGGTACCCCAAGGCTTTGACCTTTTGGTATACGGAACGATTCCCAACAGCTCCGGTCTGTCCTCCTCTGCTTCTATTGAAGTGGGAACCGCCTTTTTTCTGAACGACTTCTTCGGGTTTGGACTGAGTCTTACGGATATGGCAAAGCTTAGCCAATATTCGGAAAATCACTACAACCATGTAGCCTGCGGCATTATGGATCAGTTCTCCATTGCCATGGGCAAAAAAGATCATGCTATCTTTTTAGATACCAATACCCTTCAATACGAATATGTTCCGGTACTTTTAGAGGACGCTAAAATCATTATTTCCTGCAGCAACAAAAAGCGGGGACTGTGTGATTCTCTATACAATGAACGCCGTCGGAAATGTTCTGCGGCTTTGGCCCAGATTCAGGAGGTGGTGGGAATTGATTCTCTGGGTGACCTTACCCGGGAACAATTTGACCTCTATCAGACTGCCATCCGTGACAAAAATTGGAAAAAACGTGCCAAACATGCGGTTTCCGAAAATCTGCGAACCGTAGAGGCTGTAAAGGTTTTGCAGGAGGGAAATCTGGAAAAATTCGGTGAGCTTATGGTGGCTTCCCACAATTCTCTGCGGGATGACTTTGAGGTAACCGGCATGGAACTGGATACCCTTGTGGAGGCTGCCCTTGCACAGGAGGGCGTCATTGGCTCCCGCATGACCGGAGCCGGTTTTGGCGGCTGCACCGTCAGTATTGTAAAAAACGGCTGTGAAGGAAATTTTATGAAGAATGTGGGAAATATATATCTGGACAAAATTGGTTATGCCGCTGACTTTTATATAGCAGAGATTGGCGACGGCGTCAGACGTATTTTCTAAGGAAGGAGCTAATATGATTCATCAAGCAATCCAACAACTGGTTCTCTACGGCATAAGGACAGGCCTTACCCCACCGGAAGAACGTTTCTACACCACAAATCTTATCTTAGATGTTTTAAATCTGGATTCTTACGCAGAACCGGAGGAACCCTCTGAGCCATGGCAGTTAGAAACCATTTTGGAAAAACTTTTAACCTACGCTGTTTCCCATGGACTGGTGGAAGACAATACCGTATCCCGGGACCTGTTTGACACCAAGCTGATGAACTGTCTTATGCCACGACCAGCACAGGTACAAAAAACTTTTTGGGAAAAGTACGACAGTTCTCCTAAAGTGGCAACGGATTATTACTATGAACTGAGTCAAAACTCCGACTATATCCGCAGATATCGGGTCTGCAAAGATTTGAAATGGACGGTGGATACAGAGTACGGAACCATTGATATCACCATCAACCTCTCCAAGCCGGAGAAGGACCCGAAAGCCATCGCTGCCGCTAAAGCGGCTGCTTCTGTGGATTATCCGAAATGCCTTCTCTGTATGGAGAACGAGGGATATGCCGGAAGATTGAACCATCCTGCCAGAGAAAACCACCGGATTATTCCCCTTACCTTAGGGAATACCGGGTATGCTCTTCAATACTCCCCTTATGTTTACTATAATGAGCATTGCATCGTATTCAATCAGCAGCATACCCCTATGGAAATCACACCAGCCACCTTCCGTCGGCTCTTTGACTTTGTGAAACAATTTCCACATTACTTTTTAGGCTCCAATGCCGACCTTCCCATTGTAGGCGGCTCTATTCTGACCCATGACCATTTTCAGGGGGGATGCTACTCCTTTGCTATGGAAAAGGCTCCGGTAGAATATGAATTTACAGTAAAGGGCTATGAAGATGTGCAGATTGGCATTGTAAAATGGCCGCTTTCCGTCCTACGGCTCCGGTGTAGCGATGAGCAACGTGTAATCGCTCTGGCATCACATATTTTAGAGATTTGGAGAAATTATACCGATGAAGAGGCTTTCCTGTTTGCCCATACAAATGGGGAAAATCACAATACCATTACCCCCATTGCCCGTTATCGGGATTCCATGTATGAATTGGATTTGGCCCTTCGCAACAATCTTACAACAGAGGAATATCCACTGGGAGTTTACCATCCTCACAGCGAATATCATCACATAAAAAAAGAAAACATCGGCTTGATTGAAGTTATGGGACTTGCAGTACTCCCTGCCCGTTTAAAAACCGAACTGGAGCTTTTAAAAGAATATATTTTAGAGAAAAAAGATATTCGTTCCAATGATAAGATTGCCAAACATGCCCAATGGGTGGAGGAATTCCTGCCAAAATATACAATTACGGATGAAGCTTCCCTTACTACTGTCTTGCAGCAGGAAGTAGGCTTTGTCTTTACAAAAATTCTGGAAAACGCAGGCGTATTTAAACGGAATCCTTCCGGCTTTGCCGCCTTCCAACGCTTTATTGAACAACTGTAGCTCTCCTTTTTATCATTTTCATAAAATAAGACAGTCTGCAAATAGACTGTCTTATTCTTTATCTCTTAAACATCTTTGGTTTTTTCATTTCCTCAATCAAATCCTGCAACAGATTTTCTGCTTCCTCGTCATCATAGTCCTTCAACTTCTCTAACACCTTTTCCAGAGCATTGGCTACAAACGGAGGTAAATCGAATTTCTTTAAATCCTTTATCTTCATAATCGCATTTTTGATTTTGAAATTCTCCAAATCGTCCAGAATATAAAGGACTCTGGCATTAATCTCGCCAACTCCGATTGGAAGTGCGGCTGACTTATTCAAAGTGTACACGTTTTTTTCCATCATGCGGATCACACGTGCCACCATATTCTCCGCTGCCTCGTAGTCGCCGTCTGCCAGCTTTTGTTTTGCATTTCGCATTCTTCCCGATACATCATCCTGTATCTGGTATCCTAAAACCTCATCGGTCTTAAAAATTGCCTGCTTAAAATGCTCTTTTTGAATATCGGAAAGGATATCCTGTAACCGTCCGTACAGTTCCTCTTCCTCCATCGGAAGCATTCCCAGACGCTTAAACACTTTCTCTATTCTCTCATGCAGCTCATCTGAATCCACCGGCTTTGTAATATAATCCATAATTCCCAGCTTGGCACCTTCCACTACCGTCAGCTTATCCTTCTTGGTGGTCAGAAAGATAACCGGAACCGTTACGCCATTTTCCTGTGTTCTTATGGTTTTCAAAGTCTCAATTCCATCCATAATCGGCATTTGGACATCCAAAAGAATTAGATCCACTTTTTCCCTGTACAGGTACTTGACAGCTCTTCTTCCTGAAAGCATTGGAATTACTTCATATTTTTCTTTTAATTCCTGCTCTACGGTTGCCAAGTTTACCGTATTGTCATCTACTACCAATATCCGCATCTTTTCCATCTCAACTTCCTCCAAACTACCATTTATTACACTCTTCCAGAAGCTGTTGCAGGGACTCCTCTGCTTCGTCATCCTCATATAATTTCAAATTTGTTTTTATTTTTTCTAACCGTTTCTCCGCCTCTGGAGGCAAATCACATTCTAACAATTCTTCAACGGTTTCCAAAGAAGATTTCGGATTGAAATTCTCCAAATCAATCAATGCAAATTTTAATTTTTCGGTAAGCTCTTTCATCTCCAGCCGTCGTGTCCGCTTCGGATCCTTTGGCTTCATCCTACCCTTCTTTACCAGAACTCTCCGAATCTCTCCCAGAATTGCCGCATAATTATTGAGCAAATCTTCCACATTTTCCTGAATAAACTCGTATCGGCATTCCTTCGCTGCAAATTCATGCATTTTGGCTTTCTCTGAAAGCTTATCCGCTCCGATATTCGCGGCTGCACTCTTCAATGCATGGGTTTCAATATCGTAGTTTACATAATCTTCTTCCTTAGCAAGCTTCCGAATCAGCTTCAGCTTGCCTGTTCCATCTGCCAAAAATAGTTCCAGAATGTCCAAATAATCCTCTATGGTACCCTTTTTCCGTTCTGTGGCTTTACGAACATTCACATCCACCATATAAATGCTTGCCAGTTCGTCCTCCGTAATCAGTTCCGGCTCTACTTCCTGGTCAATATGATGCTTATAGCCTGCCGGAATCCATTTGCTCAGCTTGTCATGAAGTTCCAGTTTGGAAATCGGTTTTGCAATAAAATCCTGAAATCCGTTGCTCAAAAAGATTTCTCTGGCTCCTCCCAGAGCATTTGCTGTCAATGCTATAATAATCGGTCGTTTTCCATTGGTACCGCACTCTTCACGTATGGTTCTGGTGGCTTCGATTCCATCCATTTCCGGCATCATATGATCCATAAAAATCATATCATATTCCCGGTCTTTTACCATACGGATTGCTTCACTGCCACACCTTGCCTCATCAATCTGGAACTCATACTCATCCAGCAGTTTCCGGGCCACTTTCAGGTTTACCACATTATCATCTACAATCAGGACCTTGTAATCCGGTGCCTTAAACATCAGCTCCTGTTTTCCCAGCATATCCCGGGAACTCATCGGTACTTCCGTAATACTTCGGGCATCTTCTATCTTCTGTGGAACCCGAATGGTAAATACAGAACCTTCTCCGTAAACACTGTCTACGGAAATATTTCCTTTCATTAATTTTACCAACCTTCTGGAAATGGTAAGTCCCAATCCGGTTCCCTCTACTTTTCTATTCTTCTTGGTATCCACCTGTTGGAATTCCTCAAAAATCTTCGTTAAATCTTCTTTCCGAATACCGATTCCGGTATCTTCTATCCGAAATACCAGATAAGTCTGCTCTCCGTTATTCTCCTCCTGAGATACCTGTAATTTTACATGACCAGACTTTGTAAACTTCACGGCATTGTTCAGAATATTAATCAGAATCTGGCGAATTCTTCCCACATCACCGTACAATTTGTAAGGAAGTTCTCCATCTACCTCTACCAGTAACTGAAGTCCATGTTCTACCGCCACAATCTTAATCATATTGGTTACTTCTTCAATCAATACCTGTAAATAGTAGCTGTCCTCCACCAACTCCAGTTTTCCTGATTCTACTTTGGACAAATCCAGAATATCATTAATGATTCCCAACAGATTCTGGGAAGCGGTCTTAATATCACAGGCAAAATCATACATCTTTCTGCCACGGCTCTCCTCAATAATCAATTCACTCATACCGATAATGGCATTCATCGGTGTCCGAATCTCATGAGACATGTTTGCCAAAAATTCACTTTTAGCATGATTTGCCCGCTCAGAGTCCTCCCGCATCTCCATAATCTCTCCTATCAGCTGATAGGTATCCGTTACATCAAAAATCAACATGGTATATCCACGGATAGCCTCTTCATTATCCCGCATCTCCTTGAGATGTCCCTCATAAAAACGGTCACGAAAAGCAAATTCGCTTTTACCCACCACTTCCAGCAAGTCCTGCGGAAAGTCCTCAATTTCTTCCAATCTCTTAATTTTTCCACCTTCCAGTTCCGGGAACACTTCCAGAGCCGCTGCATTGTAACTTAATATCTTTTTATTGGAATCAAAGAAAAAAACACAGTCATCCATAATTTTAAAAATGTCTCTGGCTCCATGGCGATAGACATCAAATCCAGAGTTTCTCCAAAGAAGGATAACCAATAAAGAAATTAACAGACATAAACTAATCGGCACCGGATAGAATTGAGTCCGCAAATTACCCGTTATACTCAAAATCATCAATATTGCCGGTACACAGGAAAGAGTCGTCACAATCATCAATGTAAAACGGCGTTTTTCATTTTTTGCATTTTTAATTCCATGAATCAAGATACCATACACCACCAGATACGGTATGCTAATACATATCAGTGCATATAGGTAAAAAATCGGTCCATGCTGAGTTACCAGCTTAGAATAGCCGTATTTTGTAACCAAGCTGGCACTTGTATAATAGAGTCCATGTCTGGCATTGGTAAATATGCCAATCAATATTCCCACATCTGCCAGACCCAAAGTCCACGTAAAAATTTTCGGCAGAGGCAATTCGCAATAGCTCGCCAAAAACAACATATACAAAAACAACAGAAAACAGGAACCTGCCCGTTCAATCAATACAGCTACAACAGCGGCGTCCTCCGACAAGGCAGACATCTCCAGCAGATACCCCACATTATACCAAAGAGCTGTCATTAAAAAACAGAGCAACAGACGATTTTCTTTTGTTGCCTCTTCTCTTATTAACAGTATAATTGCCAAAGCTGCTAATGCCACTCCTAATATCTGTATTCCCATCACAAATTCCTGCATACACTCACCTTTATTCACATATAACCTTAATTTACAGCCAAATTATAGCATGTTCTCCTAATTTTTTCTACAATTTTCCTTCAATTTGTTAATTTTGTAACACAACACCATTTTCGTCCACAGAAACGCCTTCTGAGATACTCTCTACATAGCGATATAATTCCTCTGCTCCGGTATCCTCCAAAATTCCTGTACGGGCATTCTGAGCAGATGCCGGCAACAGCCGTATCATCGGCTCTCCTTCTTCCGGTATTTCCAGTTTTACTGCCATGGTTTTGTCAATACTTTGATTAAAAATAAAGTTGCCCAAACTATAAAAAATTGGTTTTCCCTGATAAAATTCTATCCCTTGAAGTACATGAGGGTGGGAACCGATTACCACATCCGCCCCTGCATCTATGTACTGTTTTGCCAGATTCCTCTGGTAATCCTCCGGCTGGTTATTCCGCTCCACTCCCCAATGTACATAAACTGCCAGATAGTCGCATTTCTTTTTTGCCTGCTGGATTTCTTTTACCAAAGCTGTTGCATCATAGGTGCAAAAGACTCCCGGCGTATGATTTTCCACATTCCATGAAGTGACCGGAATCACACGGGAAGCTGCCAGCATACCATAGGTCTTTCCGTTGACCTCCATCTTCTGTACCTGCTTTGCCCGTTCCACACTGTCTCCGGCTCCTGCATACAAAATTCCTGCCGAATCCAAAGTCTCCATGGTTTCAAGCAATGCCTCCTCCCCAAAATCCAACACATGATTATTGGCAAGAGTAACCGCATCCACACCCATTTCCTGTAATACCGTTATATAGGAAGGATTTACCCGAAAGGTAAACTGCTTGTCCTCTGCTTTTGTTCCGGTGGTTCCAAAAGGAAACTCTTCGTTTACCACCGTAATATCCGCAGACTGTAACTGCGATAAAAGAGTATCATTCACAACTCCTCCGATACCCTGATTTTTATAATTTTCCAACACATAATCACTGAGAAGCACATCCCCTGCGAAAATAATAGTTGTATCCCCGGTTCCTGTTTCCTCCGGTTCTGCTTCCTCAAACTTCAAAAAATTATCTTCTGTCTCCTTCTGTATTACATCTTCCTGCTTTTTGTTCTCCCTTTCCTGCTTCTCCTCTTTTTTCCATATTCCAAAGAGTACGGCAACGATTGCCACCGCCACAAGAAAAAGCACCAAAACGCTCCACAGAATTCTTTTCTTTTGATTCATACCGCTTCTCCTCTTTTGCTTTTCCTTATCTTATCAGTAATTTTCGATTCCTGCAACCCAAACTGGTATGGTTATTTTTATTAAAACTGGATATTTTATAACATCCATTCTTTTCCTATAATGTGATAAATCAAACAACGGCTTTTGCCGTTTTTACAGAATTATTTTGGAAAGAAGGAGTTTTTTATGAAAAACACAAAAAAACTAGTGGTAACTGCATTGATGGCGGCTCTTACCTGTATTGCAACTATGATTATAAAAATCCCTACACCTACCTTTGGATATATTCATCTGGGTGACGGTTTTGTACTTCTGTCCGGTATCATTTTGGGTCCGGTATCAGGAGCCTTTGCTGCCGGAATCGGTTCTATGTTTGCCGATATTTTTTCCGGCTACGTGTCATGGGCACCGGCAACTTTAATCATCAAGGCTTTGACCGCTCTGCTGGCAGGTTTCCTGTTCCGTAAATTCCAGAAACTTTTCAACGGAAATACTGCTAAGTACGCAAGTATTCTCTTAGGCGGACTCATTGGCGAGGCTTTGATGGTATTCGGATATTTCGCCTACGAAGCAGTTTTGGCAGCCTTGGCAAGCGGAGCCTTCAACAGTACTACTTTAGCGGCAGGTATTGCTTCCAGTGCCACTGGCATCCCATTTAACATTATTCAAGGTGTGGTGGGTATCGTCATCAGTATCCTGTTGCTGCCGATTTTAATGAAAATTAACGATGTAAAAGAATGGATTTCTGAATAGACTATATGTTGACTTTCCCTTGCTCCACCCTATAATTAGATTTGCAATTTTTGCAAAAACTATATAAAGGAGGGAGTTTATGGAAAAGAACCGATCACTGAATGCATATTCAATCGGGGGAGCCATTGTGGGTTTTTTCAATATTTCCTATGGAGTTATGTGGTCTGCTGAAGAGTTTGTGGAACAAATCAATTATTATGCCCGGCTTTTAATGGCAGGCGATAAAGAACCGTTAATCACACTCTTAAAACCAGAAGTAACCTACAATAGCTTTGCCATTGACCTGCTGGAAATGGTATATGCATTTTAGGATTCTGCAAAAATAGGGAATGGTGTATTGCCATTCCCTATTTTCCCACTTTATAGACTTCTATTATTTTAACAGCTCTGCCACCACCTGAGGCAGCTCCTCAAGCTTCTGAATCCGTGGTACTTTTTCTGCAATCTCTCCAAACCCGTATGCCGCATAAATAAAATCCACTCCCGCCTGCATACTCGCCTCGTAATCCCCCTGGATATCTCCTACATAGACCGCCTTTTCCAAGTGATTCCGCTCTACCACCAGTCGGATATTCTCTCCCTTTGGCAACTGATTCATGCCAAAACACTGGATATCATCGATATACTTTCCAAAGCCATAATGCTCTAAAAAAGCTTCAATATATCCGCTCTGACAGTTGCTTACGATAGCCAGAAAATAATCCTTTTGAAGTGTGGAAAACATCTCCTCCACGCCCTCATAGAGCTTTGCTCCGTGCTCCCGGAGATAATCATTCTCCACCTGACAGCACTCCTTTAACAGCTTTTCCCGGTCTGTATCCGTCAGTTCGGGAAATAACGCTGCCATCAGCTCATCCATGGGTTTTCCCATGACCTTCATCATATCTTCTTTTGTCAGTGCCTTATCTGTAATCTCTGATGTTCGGATGGATTCTCCCCAAGATTTTGCAATCTCTTCCGCAGCATCCCAGAGAGTGCCGTCCATATCAAAAATAATTCCCTTTTTCATTTCGTTTCTACGCTTCATCAATGGCTTTTCCGATATCGTTTCTCATGTATTTGTTGGAAAACTCCACCCACTCCGTTGCCTTATAAGCGTTGGCACGAGCTTCCTTTAAATCGCTGCCCTTGGCAGTCACACCCAGCACACGTCCGCCGTTGGTCACAATCTTACCGTCCTTTAAAGCGGTTCCCGCATGGAAACAGTAATATCCGTCATTGTCATCGAATTTTTCCAGTCCTTTGATTTCTTTTCCTTTCTCATAGGAAACCGGATAACCGTCAGATGCCAATACGACACAAACTGCTGCATTGTCCTCAAACTGCAAATCAACCTCGTCCAGTCTTCCCTCGACGCAGGCCTCCATCACATCAATGATATCGTTCTTCATACGAGGCAGTACCACCTGTGCCTCCGGATCTCCGAATCTGGCATTATACTCCAATACCTTCGGTCCATCCTCTGTCAGCATCAGTCCAAAGAAAATGATTCCTTTGAATTCTCTTCCCTCTGCTGCCATGGCATCCACCGTTGCCTGATAAATATATTTCTTGCAAAATGCATCTACTTCTTCTGTATAGAAAGGACTCGGGGAAAAGGTTCCCATTCCTCCGGTATTTAACCCTTGGTCTCCATCCTTGGCACGTTTGTGATCCTGTGCGGAAGACATGATTTTGATGGTCTTTCCATCCACGAAGGATAATACGGATACCTCCCGTCCTGTCATAAACTCTTCGATAACCATATGATTTCCGGCGTCACCGAATTTCTTATCCATCATGATTTCCTTCACACCGGCTTTTGCCTCTTCTAAGGTATTGCAGATTAATACGCCCTTTCCAAGAGCCAGTCCGTCTGCCTTTAATACGATTGGCATTTTTGCTGTTTCCAAATATTCCAACGCCTTCTGTGGATCATCAAAGTTCTCATATCCTGCGGTAGGAATGTTGTACTTTTTCATTAAATCCTTGGAAAATGCCTTACTTCCCTCTAAGATAGCCGCATTTTTTCTCGGACCGAATACTGTAAGCCCCTCTGCTTCAAAGACATCTACCACACCGCCTACCAATGGGTCATCCATACCGATGATAGTAAAATCAATCTCTTTTTCCTTGGCAAATGCTGCCAGCTTTTCAAATTCCATGGCTCCAATCGGTACACATTCCGCAATCTGTCCAATTCCCGCATTTCCCGGTGCACAATAAATCTTATCTACTCTCTGACTCTTGGAACAGGACCATGCAATTGCATGCTCACGTCCTCCGCTTCCTACGATTAATACCTTCATTTGGTTTCCTCCCGTTTTCCTATGTCGCCTAATCTCTGGTGACCACTGCTTTGCCCTCTGTTACTTTTACTCTTCCATTCGCAATATCATCAATAGCCTGAGGTAACAGAATCCATTCTGCCTCCTCCATGACCCGACGCTGCAAAATCTCCGGTGTATCTCCGTTCTGTATCTCCACCGCCCTCTGTGCAATGATTGGGCCTGTGTCCGTTCCCTCATCCACAAAATGTACGGTTGCTCCTGTTATCTTCACACCACGGCTTAAAGCACCCTCATGTACTTTCAGACCGTAGTATCCGGTTCCGCAAAAAGACGGAATCAGGGACGGATGGATATTGATAATTCTGTTTCGATATTTTGCAATCATCTTTTCTGGGATTACCACTAGAAATCCTGCCAGAACCACTAAGTCCACACCATAGCTGTCCAGTTTTTCTAAAAAGGCTTCGTTAAATGCCTCTCTGGTCTCATAGTCCTTCGGAGAAATACAGATTGCCTCAATTCCCGCCTGCTTTGCCCGTTCTAAGGCATAGGCGTTTTTATTGTTGCTGATGACAACGGATATTTCCGTATTGGTAATCCTGCCATCTGCTATGCTGTCTATAATTGCCTGTAAATTGGTTCCTCCGCCGGACACCAATACTGCTGTCTTTAGCATAAGGTTACTCCTTTTTCTCCGTTCTCAATCTTACCTACTACATATGGAGTCTCACCTGCTGCCTTGATTGCCTCCATTGCCTTATCCACATCCTTTGGTGCTACGGCAAGTACCATGCCCAATCCCATATTGTAGGTGTTATACATCATCTGCTCTTCGATATTTCCTTCCTTTGCCAGCATTTTGAAAATTGCCGGAACCTCATAGCTGTCTTTTTCCACTACTGCCCGTTTTCCTTCCGGTAACATTCTCGGAATATTTTCATAGAAACCGCCTCCGGTAATATGGCTGCAGGCTTTCACTCTCACCCCTGCATCCTTGATACTTTTCAAAGCTTTTACATAGATTTTGGTCGGTGCCAATAAAGCCTCTCCTAATGTGGTTCCCAATTCTTCATGGTAGGTACTCAGGGTCTCCTTGTCCATTTTGAACACCTTTCTTACCAGCGAAAATCCGTTGGAATGTACCCCGGAGGATGCCATACCGATAAGCACATCTCCCTCTGCCAAATCTTTTCCGGTAATGATGTCCTTCTCGTCTACGATACCCACAGCAAATCCTGCCAAATCGTACTCATCTTCCGGATAAAATCCCGGCATCTCTGCGGTTTCTCCACCGATTAAAGCTGCATTGGACTGCTTACATCCCTCAGCTACTCCGCTTACGATGGTTGCAATTTTTTCCGGGAAATTCTTTCCGCATGCTATATAGTCAAGGAAAAATAATGGTTCACCGCCTGCACAGGCAATATCATTCACACACATTGCCACACAGTCGATTCCAATGGTATCATGCTTGTCCATGATAAATGCCAGCTTTAACTTTGTGCCTACTCCGTCAGTACCGGATACCAGCGTAGGTTTTTCCATGTTCTTAAATGCCTCCATGGAAAATGCACCGGAGAAGCCGCCCAGATTGGTCAGCACTTCTTTTCTCATTGTCTCCTGCACATGTTTTTTCATCAATTCCACTGATTTGTAACCAGCCTCAATATCTACACCTGCATTTTTGTAATCCATTTCTTTTCCTCCTAAGCTTCTGATTCATTTTGACATACTCTGTCCATTACCCTTATTGTACAAAAAAACATGGGAAAATACCAATAGTATTTTATTATCTCTCTTATTAGCCGAACTAATTAATATACCTTATATGTTCTGTTTTTCTAATAAAATTTTTATTCTAAATATATCTTATTTCCAAAGTGCTCGCGTGCTGGTTGTTACAGCATATCCACCTTGTCGCTCGGCTCTTTCCACTAATTCTCTTTCTTCCATAAATCCACCAATAATCATTTTTCCTTCAAATTTTTCCTCAAACAATTCCATATGTTTTAAAGCATAAATCCCTGATCTTAGTTCTATCATATCACAGCGAACACTTTCTAAATATTTTAATGCTGTTTCTACAGATAAAGAATCCATAAGCGTAACACGCCAAACGGTTTCTAACTTCATATTTTTCATCATATTGACTTTTGCTATACTGCTTTCAATAACTGCATCTACTTGATACATTTTCTCTAACATCTGATATGCAACTTTGTCATTTCCTAAACCGCCAACCAGCTCCGCATTAACCATTACCTTTTTTCCTGCCGCATGACACTGATTCGTTAGGTATTTCAAATTACCGATGTGCGACTGTGATAACAAAATATATTCTCCACTACTGTTGAGTGCCTCATCAAGATATGACAGTTTCCTAATAGACGGTATAATCTGAATTCCCATAGTATTTCTCCTTCATATCATTTCTTCAAATAACAAAAGTGCGTTACGAACAGATTGTATCTTTCCTAACGCACTTTGTCAATGAGATTGAACAAGGGATTATTTTGGTTAATTTCTTACATTCAACATCGCTTCACCTTTTAGGTAACGCTCAATTTCTTCGTAACCGATTTCTACTGAGCAACGCATTGTATCACATGAAGTACCTGCCAAATGAGATGTCAATGTAATATTATCTAAAGACAAATATGGATGATCTTTTGGCAACGGTTCTTCATCATATACGTCAACCGCAGCTCCTCCAATCGTGCGATTCTTTAATGCATCTATTAATGCATCTGTATCTGCCAGACCGGAACGTGCAGTGTTAATAAAGTAAGCTGTATCTTTCATCTTTGCAAACTCTTCCTTTCCCATAAAATGATGGGTTTTATCCGAAAGTCTAAGATGAATTGATACAAAATCCGACTCTGCTAAAAGCTGTTCCAAAGATACACTCTCTACACCCTGTTCTTCTAATTTTTCCAGTGCTACAAACGGATCATACACAATCACTCTACTTCCAAATGCTTTTAATCTTTCAGCTACACGGCTTCCGATATAACCATATCCAATAAGTCCGACCGTACACATTCTCATATTATGTATGTACTCCTGATTAACATATTTTTTACACCATTTTCCTTCAAAAATCATCTTATGGCTTCTGGCAATATTCTTATTCTCTGCAATCATCATTCCAACCGTAAAATCTGCGACTGCATCTGCACTTCTCCATGGAGCATTAATAAGTTGTGTTCCATTTTCTCTAAGAGCCTCTGCATCTGCATTCTCATATCCACCTCTTAGAACTGCTGCTACTTTTAAATGATCACATGCTGCAATCACATCTTTGTTGATAGATGCTACGTGAACAGCAATAATATCTGCGTCCTTACAATTTTTAAGAAGTTCTTCACAATTCGGTGCCGCATCTACACCATTCTGCTCAATCAATAACATCCTGTCTGTAATCGGTCCCATTGCATACATATCTTTGTCTTCTACAATTTGAACCTCTACATCGTATTTTTTTTCTAAATCTTTCATTTTTGAAAATAACTCTACAGTAATACCACCATCTGCAACACATAAAATCTTTATCTTACTCATCTTTACTCCTCACCTTTCTTTTACTTTTCTTCCCAATAATTCATCATTAGTTCATTAATTCTTGTCCATTCTTTATAACGTTTTTCATAAATTGGATACGTTGTCTCATCCGGTAGTACCGGTTCTTTAACCTTAACAGCCTTTTCAAAAGCATCTTCATAATCTCGGTAGACTCCCGCTCCTATACCTGCTGCAATTGCGGAACCAAGAGCTCCTGTTTCCTCGCAATCCACACCTACAATTGGCACTTGTAACACGTTTGCAAAAATTTGATTCCATACTCTACTTTTAGAAATACCTCCGGTCAAACGAATCGTCTTTACAGGAAGACCTGCATTTTTCAGAAAATCAACATGATACTTATGAATAAACGCCACTCCTTCTGCTACTGAATAGCAGATATCAGCATAAGACGTATTCTGATCTATATTGAAAAAATTTGACTTGGCATTTACATGAATACTTGGCTGAGCTATGAATGGGCTAAAAAATACTTTTGCCTTTTCAATCGGAACCATTTCTATTAACTCATCCAGCACCTCATAGTAGGATATACCACGCTCCTGTGCCTCTAATTTTGCCGTTCCTCCTAAAATTCTGGTAAACCACTCATAATTTGAACCGGAGGCTCCTGTATAGGAACAATTCAGATACTCTCCTTTACGCAAATATGGCATGTTTGAAGATGCATTTGGAATGATTCTATCTGAATGCGTTTCATTGATACACCATGAACCGGCGATTGCTGTATAAGTCTCTTCTCCTGTAGCTCCGGAACCAACCAAACATGCCAGAATATCCATCATTCCTGCTACTACTGGTGTTCCTTTTGCGAGACCTGTCAGACATGCTGCCTCTTCTGTTACCCTTCCAATAATTTCCGTTGGTTCTGATGCCAGTTTTGGAAGTGCATCATATAATTCAGGAATCCCATAAAGCTCCATCAACTCCATGGAATAGTCCATGGTATTCATATCTACCATGAAAGAACCGCCAAAACAATTTAAATCTGTGGCAAATACACTTGTCAATCGATACATGATATAGTCTTTAAACATTAAGATTCCGCCGATTTTATCATATGCTTCTCGCTCATGTTCCTTGTACCATCGTAAAATAGGACCCGGCTCTCCTGCAAACAATGTTCCTTTTACAAGGTCATTAATTTTATCATAAGTTTCATCCTCTTTATACATAGCAATAATATCATTTGCACGATAGTCTTGTGAGAAACATCCGGGAGCAATTGCATTTCCTTTTTCATCCAAAAATACAACTCCATTTCCAAAAGAAGTCACTCCGATTCCTTCTATCTCATCCGCTTTGATACCTGCTTTTTGAATTGCTTCATTAATACAATTTGTAATCAATTTCCACAATTCGTCTACATCAAATTCCTCAAACCCTTCTGCCCTTCTTTTAAACCGCATACTCGGTGTTGTTGCAGAAGACATTACATTTCCATTGGTGTCAAAAATCACAACTTTACTAGATGTATTTCCGGCATCAATTCCCATTAAATATTTCCCCATAGTAACACGCTCCTTATGCTTTATTTGCTGAACCCATCAAGTCGATTTTCTCTTTTACAACTTCTTTTAATGCCTCTAATGGTTTTTCATTCGCATTGCTGACCCAAATAGCCAAGGTTCCAGATTCTTCTAATTTTTTCTTAAGCTCTCCATAATATGCACTAAGCATTTCTGAATAAATATTTAATTTACAAATTCCTTTCTCAATTGCTTTTTTTATCTGATCATCCGGTGTACCCGAGCCTCCATGCATAACCATCGGCACATCAGAAACTTCATTCAAAATATCTAAACGGTCAAAGTGAAGCTTTGGTGTATGTACATATACTCCATGTGATGTTCCGACTGCTACTGCGAGACAATCCACATTGGTTTCTTCGATGAATCGTTTCATTTCTTCTGGATTTGTCAGATAATCGTCTGGATTATCATAAGAATCATCTTCTTTAATAATACCGGAAACAATACCGTCTCCTACATGTCCCAATTCAGCTTCTACGGTTACCCCATGTGCATGTGCATACTCTACCGCCTCTTTTGTCAAACGGATATTTTCCTCCAATGGGTATACCGATCCATCATACATAACAGATGTAAATCCCATATCTACACATTTTTTTAAAAACTCCATATCTTTTGCATGATCTAAATGCAGGCAAACCGGAACGCTTGCTTTTTCTGCCATTTTACGCAGACTATAAAGCCAATAATCCAGCATATCTCCCTGTCCTAAATCCTGCTGTAATCCCATAATGATGACTGGTGATTTTTTCTCTTCTGCTGCTTCTACAATCTTCATAGCCATCTCAATGGTACTTGCATCAAATGCTCCCACACAATATTTTTCTTCTCTTGCTTTTTCTAACATATCTTTTATATTTACTAATGACATCTTTTATCCTCCTAAATCTTTATTAACGCATTAACATTCCACCAGTTGCATCTAAGGTAATTCCCGTTAGGTAATTCGCTCTCTGTGATGCAAGAAAAATTACTGCATCTGCTACTTCTTCCGGCTCAGCAATCCTACCAAGAGGTATTCTACTTTTATAATAGTCTCCACGTTCTTCCATTGCTTTTGCAAACATCGGCGTATTCATAATTCCGGGTGCTACCGCATTAACATTTATCCCATATGGTGCAGCTTCTCTTGCCAAAGATATTGTAAATCCAACTAATCCTGCCTTAGAAGCCGCATAGTGTGCATGACCTGTCGTAGATCCGTGAAACGCAGCCTGTGAGACGATATTGATAATCTTTCCGCTTTCTTTTTTTTCAACCTTCTTCTGGAAGAAGAGTTTGCTTAAGATAAAGGGGGCTTCTAAATTGACTTTTAAAGTGTCTTCAAACTCTTTTTCTTCCATATCCAACACATATGCCTGTGGCCAGACTCCAGCATTATTAATTAGCACGTCTATTTTTCCGTATCGCTTTTCAACAAGTTCCATTGTACGGTATAAATCTTCCTTTTGGGAAACATCCATGCAGATTCCTGAAATTTCTGTTCGATATTTCTTCTGCATTTCTTCTACCGTCTCCTGTAAAACCTGCTCCGTTCTTCCTGTCAGCACAGGAATAGCTCCTTCCTGTGCTGCCACTTCACAAATTGCTTTTCCAAGACCTTTCGTGCTTCCAGTTACTAATATCACACAATCTTTCAGACCTAAATCCATAGGGATTCCTCCTTGTTTTTAAATTAATTCCTTTTCCATAATCTCACAGAGAAGTACCGGCGAATTAGTAAATGCATCCACAGTACCGCCTGCTAAATGAGGTGTAATTGTTACATTATCGAGCATTACTAAAGGATCATCCTTTCCCGGCGGCTCGTGGTCAAATACATCCAATGCTGCTCCACAAATCTGTTGATTTTTTAATGCATCATAAAGAGAAGTCTCATCTATCAGACCAGAACGAGCGGTATTAATCAAATATGCTGTTTTTTTCATTAATGCTAAGTTATCTCTGTTAATCATATGAACTGTCTCATCACACAACCGTGAATGGAGAGTTACAAAATCGGACTGTTTCATCAGTTCCTCTAATGATACCTGTTGCACATAGTTTGGTAAAGACTTTACATACGGATCATAAGTCAAAATTTTCATATCAAATCCATACAATCTCTGTGCTACCAGTTGCCCTACCTTACCAAAGCCAACAATTCCCACCGTCTTTTTCTGTAAATCCGGCACTGTGTCCTTATTTGTATAATCTCGCACCCACTTCCCTTCCTTAAGATTCCTGTGAGCTTTTGCAATATTCCTACATTCACTCAGCATCATTCCAACAGTAAAATCCGCAACTGCATTGGCATTTCTACCAGGAGTATTATATACTGCAATACCTTTTTCTTTTGCATATTCAGTATTTACATTTTCTACTCCTCCACGCAGAACACCAATCGCTTTTAAGTGTGTACATGCATCTATTACACGCTTAGTAATAGTACAGAATTGCGTAATAATAATATCTGCATCTTTTAACTCTTCCACAATTTCTTCCGGTGGCTCATAACTCTCACTACCCTGTGTTTCTACTCTAAGATTAATATTTTGCAGTTCCTCATAATTTTTAAGATTCCACTGGATGGTATCGACTTCATCCCCTTTTTTTTCAAATGGTTGAAATCCTTCTTTTATGTACTGCTGCGGAATTAATAAATCTCCAATTCCTACAATCTTCATATAGTTTCCTCCTCTTTCACGCTGTACTACTTACCTATCATTTCTCCAATTTTGACCAAGCCCCAACCGACTGGTGTATTATATGGAGATACTAAATTTCCCAACTCTTGTCCTTCGACATTCACAGATACGTTTGCTTCTTTCGCTGCTTCTGTATAATTAGTTCCCAGGTCTGTTCCTGCATATAATGATATTGTAAGAATTGCAATTCCTGTCAAGTAAATACGGAACATATTTCGTTTACAAAACGGTGCTACCATTGAAATAATAAATACAATAGATGCCAAATCTGTAAACGGAAGCATTTTATTTCCCGGAAGTATCATTGCAAGTACCAAAGCGGTTGGAATTAATAATAGTGATGTTGCAATAATACAAGGTTCGCCAATTAACAGTGCTGTATCCATTCCAAAGTAGAATTCTCTTCCCGGAAACAGTTTTTTCATAAATTCTTCTGCCGCATCACGAATTACCATAACTCCTTCTACGGTAACATCTACCATCTTCGGAAGCAATACCATTACTGCTGCTACCTTAACCGCCAGAGGAAGCACTTCCTCAATCGGCCATCCTGCCAACAATCCCAGACCCGCTCCTAAAACTGTAGCCAATGTGACCGGTTCTCCTAAAACTCCCAATGTTTTTGTAATCTTTTCCGGATTCAAATCTATTTTATTCAGTCCAGGTATTCTTTCAACCAACCAGTTAATTGCTATTCCCAGTGGAACATAGATTCCACATGTAGCGTGTACAAATGCTACTCCCTTGATATCATACATGTTTTGAATTGGCTTCGCTGTTAAATCTCCAATAATAAATGCAATTAAGTAAAGAATTAATGCTGCCGCAACTCCAAGAATCATGTTTTCTGTTGCATGATATACCAAAGTTCCTACCAAAGAAATTAACCAATAATTAAAGATATCAATATTAATAATCTTTGTTTTATTAATTAATAATAAAAGAACGTTTAGTAAGATAGCTCCAACTACAATAAATGGTACTAAAGGTGATGCCCATCCAATGGCTGCTCCTGTTGCCCATCCTGCATCTACAATTGTCAAATCCAGACCAAATCGGGCTACCATATCTTGTGCTGCTGGTCCTAAACTTTCTAAGAGCAGGGTTACAACCATGTTAATACCTGTAAAACCGATTCCGACTGTCATACCTGCCTTAAATGCCTTTCCTGGTTTTACCCGAAATACTAAACCTAAAACAAAAAAGATAATTGGCATCATAACCGTTGCTCCCATACCGATAATCGTATTAAAAACCCCCATAAAATCCTCCTTTTCATCTGTCATTAAATTTATCTGCAGCTTGGAGACACTAACGTAAATTTTGATAAAAAAACGGCAACAGACTTCCCCCATTCTTAGGTTTGTCCATAGCCGAATCACACGCTCCATTCTGCTGATTTATTTTGTTGTAATGTTAAATCCTACGTTTCAATAAAATCTTCTAACTCTTTTTTTGCCATTTCTGGCTGTTCATAAATACGTAGCTCTATAGGTCTCTCCAAATCCAAACTAAAAATTCCTAATATTGACTTGGCATCTACTACATATTTTCCTTGGATTAAGTCAAATTCTCCACTCATTTGTGTTAATGTATTCACAAATCTCTTTACTGTTTCGACGCCATCCAAATTAATATATACTGTTTCCATGTATCCTCCTTTCTTTCAAGCACAAATAACAAAAAACGCCTAGAAAAAGAAAAATTTACTTTTTCTAGGCGAATACCATTCACAATTCGTCATAATTTATTTTGTTGAAAATGTGCTCTCGTTTTTATGAGTTAATCATAGCAGAATTATTTTTCTATGTCAACATCTTTTTTATTTATTACATTATTATTTTTTTTCCCAAAAATATAAAGTATGTTATAATGTTTTTACTTATGGAGCTTAACAAAAGATTAACAAAAGGAGAAATACACTATGCAAAAAATTTTTTTTACGGATCTAGATGGTACACTTTTAAATGACAAAAAACAGATTTCATCCCAAAATCGCCAAGCTATCCAAAAATTAACTGCTTCCGGTCACAAGATTGTTCTCACGACCGGCAGGTCTCTTCCCAGTGCTATTCACCAAGCAAATCTACTACACCTGACTTTTGACGGATGCTATCTGATTGCATTCAATGGTGCAGAAATATATGATTCCTATCATAAAAAAACTCTTTATAAAAATAGAATTCCCATAGATGCTGTTAATAGAATTTTTTCTCTTTGTGAAAAGAATCATATCCATGTACATACCTATGATGATCAATATGTTATTACCCGATATGTGACCAAAGAGTTAAAACGCTACTGTAACGAAATGGTTTGTGATTACAAACTAATGAGTGATGTCACTGAAACTTTAGGAGAGGGTCCTTCTAAACTTCTTCTTTTGGATTATGATAACCATATGTCCTTAGAAAACATGAAAAAAGAAATCTTACGAACAGAAAGTAATATTGTAGATTCTTTTTTCTCCGGCGATGGATTACTTGAGGTTGTTTTAAAAGGCACTAGCAAGGGTAACGGATTAAAAAAACTATGCAAAATATTAGATATCTCGTTAGAAAATTCTGTTGCTGTGGGCGATGGGATGAATGACATATCCATGCTAAAGGCTGCCCATGTAGGTGTTGCTATGAAAAATGCTCCAGAAGATGTTCGTGCATCAGCAGACTATATTACAGAACACGATAATAACGAAAGCGGCGTAGCTGAAATTATCCATAAATTTATCTTGAATGCCTAATTTCATAAACTTTATATCATAACAGTAAATTATATTCAATATTAAATTAATTAGCCTCATGCCATTTCCATATATATAAAAACAGGATGCCTTTTCAGACATCCTGTAATTTATCTATCCCTATCTTTTTATATACGATTCCACTCTGCTTTCATTAAGAATTTTTTTAACAATTTACTCGCTATTTCAACACATAATAACTCCCTTTTAATTTCCCCTGCCTTTCTACAACTCCTAATTCTATTAGCTCTTTCATGATTTTTAAAGCACGTGAGTCTTTAATTCCCAATAATTCCTGAATCTGTCTATTAGTGATTCTATTATTTTCAATAATATATTCTACTATCTTTTGTTGTGATGCATTCAGTTTATCCATATTTATCCGTACTTTTTTCATTTATTCCTTCTGACCGATAAAAACAAACAACAAATCCTGATTTCATTTTTTTAAATTCGTATCTGACATCAAACGCATCACAAGCATCTGCAATACGCTTTAAACCGGTACCAAAGCTTTCTATATCCTTCAAATAATACAATATTCTTGCTATTTTGGGGTTCCTACGGATTGGTCTCTCCGGTCTTTCAATAAAATCCTGCGGTTCAAATCCCTCCGGAAAAGCTCCCGGATTATAGATTTCAACTCTATCTTTATATATAGCAACTTCGTTACTTTGTCCAGTCGAATAATCTTTATGACAAAACGAATTTAATAAAGCTTCTCTTATGGCAGCTATCGGAATTTCCGGAATTTCTGTACGTTGTAATGAACCTGTAAATTCTACTCGCCAATGAATATTACTTTTAATATAACTTTCTGCTATATCAACAAGCTTGAGTACCGGTCCATGGTGTCTTTGAATATCATTAAAAGTTACTCTTTCATCTATTGCAAATATTGCCATCTGAATATCTTGAATTAAATCATCTGCAAAAAGCACCTTACCAGCATTGAGCAACCGATTTCCTTCTGACAGTTCCAATTGATTCAATACTGTTTTCTTATCCGTATAATCAATTGCAATTCGCCCAACTTCATGGGCTTGATTTGTATATTTTTTCAAAAGTTCTTCATCAATATCATCTATTATTTTATTGGAAATCAAATTTTCCCAACGATTTTCTTCACGCTCACTTTTAGGAATATATTCTGCTAATTCTTGTGGAGATAACACCAAATCTTCATCTGCTACACGAATCCTTGCAACTCCATATGCAAAATAGGGAACTTGATTACCTTCAAACTTTACATGGATACACTCTCTTCCATCAATAATTACTTTATTAATTTCCGGATATATTTGTGGTTCAATAAAATTTTTGATTTTTTGACTAACTTCACGCAACGACTCTTCTGTAACAACCTGACCAATCGGTGTTCCGTCCGATTTTATTCCAAAATATAGCTCTCCGTTCTGATGTTTATTTAAAATAGCACAGATAGAATTCATTGCCTCTTTTAATTCACCTGTCGATTTTTTAAATTCTAAAGTCTCCGTTTCTTGTCCTAAATTCAACTGTTCACCCTCTTTCTAAATAAGACAATATATTTATTAACTCATTATATTATTATCGTAAATTATATTCAATATTAAATTAATTAGCCTCATGCCATTCCCATATATATAAAAACAGGATGCCCTTTCAGACATCCTGCAATTTTACATATTTCTATAATTCGCAATTATTTACAGTTCTCGGGAATGGAATCACATCACGGATATTGCTCATTCCGGTGAGATACATCACGCAGCGTTCAAAGCCCAGACCGAATCCGGCATGACGAGCAGAACCATATTTCCGAAGGTCTAAATAGAAATCATAATCCTCCTCATTCAGACCCAGCTCTTTGATTCTTGCCAACAGCTTGTCATAGTCATCTTCCCTCTGGCTTCCTCCGATAATCTCGCCGATTCCCGGTACCAGACAGTCCATAGCTGCAACAGTTTTTCCATCCTCATTCAATTTCATATAGAATGCTTTGATTTCCTTTGGATAATCCGTTACAAAGACCGGACGTTTGAATACTTCCTCTGTCAGATAACGCTCATGCTCTGTCTGCAAGTCACATCCCCAGGAAACCTTGTATTCAAAATTGTCGTTATTTTTCTCCAAAATCTCGATGGCCTCTGTATAAGTGACATGTCCGAAATCGGAGTTTAACACATGATTTAAACGCTCCAACAGACCTTTATCCACAAAGCTGTTAAAGAAATTCATTTCCTCCGGTGCGTTCTCCAATACATAGCGGATAATATATTTCAGCATACTCTCTGCCAACATCATATCATCTTTTAAATCCGCAAAGGCAATCTCCGGCTCAATCATCCAGAACTCCGCCGCATGACGGGTGGTGTTGGAATTCTCCGCACGGAAGGTCGGTCCAAAGGTATAGATATTCTTAAATGCCATGGCATAGGTCTCACCGTTCAACTGACCGCTTACCGTTAAGTTTGTCGGCTTGTTAAAGAAATCTTTGCCATAATCCACCTGTCCCTCTTCGTTCTTCGGTACATTCTCCAAATCTAATGTGGTAACCTTGAACATCTCTCCGGCACCCTCGCAGTCACTGCCTGTAATCAGCGGAGTGTGTACATACACAAAATCTCTCTCTTGGAAAAATTTGTGGATTGCATAGGCAATCAAAGAACGTACTCTGAAAACTGCCTCAAAGGTATTGGTTCTCGGACGCAGATGAGAAATGGTCCGCAGATACTCAAAGCTGTGTCTCTTTTTCTGAAGCGGGTAATCCGGTGCAGACTCTCCCTCTATCAGAACCTCCTCTGCCTGAATCTCAAAAGGCTGCTTTGCCTGTGGTGTTGCAACTAATTTTCCCTTTACGATAATGGCAGCTCCCACATTCAGTTTCTCCACCTCTGCAAAATTCTCCAACACATCGGAGTATACCACCTGCAATGGCTCAAAAAACGTTCCGTCATTTACTACAATAAATCCAAAATTCTTGGAGCTTCGGATGCTTCGCACCCATCCACCAACGGTTATGGTCTGCTCGATAAAATCTTCCTGTCTGCGATACAAATCGCGAATATTAACCAGTTCCATATCTAAATCCCCTTACCTTCTTTTATTCTTCCCCAGAAGTATCTTCTGTTGCATCCTCTGTGGTATCTGCATTTGTTTCTGCATCTGTATCTTCCAGTTCAGCAGAATCCACATATTTGATTTTTACCTTATCTATCAGCTTATCTTTTGCTTCCTGTTCAATAAACATTCTCTTTACCATTGTCTCAGGATATATCTCCAACATCTCTTTTTTTGTATCAAATCCTAAGCTGTCCATCATCTTGGTCACAAAAGAATCGTAATCATCACCTTTGGCTTTGATTCCCTCTTTTTCAGCAACCGCTTCCCATACCAAATCACTCTTGATATAATCCGGCATCAATTCATCAATCTCTTCATTGAATTCATCCTCAGTCATTCCATAGTTGTCGGATAAGAAATCTTTAAATTCCATATTCTGATCTTTTGCCAGACCTTTATAGTAGGATTTCAGTTCTTCGGTACGCTCTTTCATTAAATCATCTGGAATGTCTTTTATCTCAGAAGTTTCTTTTAACTTCTCTGTTAAAGCTTCTCCCACAACGGCATCTCTGTTACCCTCCAGATATTCTTCAATATAATCCTTCAGCTCATCCACGGTATTTACACCATAATACGTACTATAATTCTCTTTGACATAGTCATCGGTAATGGTGTCATAGGTCGGGTAAGATTCACTCTGAATGGAGTTCACGGTTACATGGAACACCACTTCCTGACCTGCCAAATCGCTGTTGCCGTAATCTTCCGGGAAGGTCAAATTCAAGTCTTTTTCTTCTCCTACGCCCACTCCGATTAATCCTTCCTCGAATCCTTCAATGAAAGTGCCGGAACCAATCTCCAGATTATAGCCCTCTGCGGAACCTCCGTCAAAGGCTTCCCCATCCTTGGTTCCTTCATAATCGATATTTGCAATATCACCGTCAGCTACTACGGTTTTGCTTTCATCTGTCGTATACTCCGGTACACTGAGGAAGTAAGCTTCCATCATCTCCTGTACACTGCTGTCTGTCACTTCATAAACCTTATCTACCTCTACCTCCAGCTTGTCGTAATCTCCCAGTTTGACTAATTCACTTGCCTTGGTACTTCCGCATCCGAATAAGGTTACTGCTGTACACATACACAAGAAAAATGCCATGATTTTTTTTCTCATAATTCTTTCCTTTCTCTTTGACAATCAATATGCCTTCATAAGTATTAAAGATACCATATTTCCGACGGAAATAAAAGAGTCTTACCTTAAATTTAACAAAGATTTCTCATATTGCTTTTTCTGAAAATCAATGATACAATGTAATTCGTATGTAAGAAAAGGGAGGTATCTATCGTGAACGCACTTACAATTGTATTAATCGTTATTGCGGTTGCTCTTTTAGCCTTTACCATTGCCATGTATTTCATGGGTAAGAAGGCACAGAAGCGTCAGGAAGAACAGAACGAACAGTTAGCCGCTACGGCACAGACGGTATCAATGTTAATCATAGACAAGAAACGTATGAGATTAAAGGATTCCGGTTTACCAACTATCGTACTCGAACAGTCAAATGCACTGCTCCGTAACTCCAAGGTGCCGATTGTAAAAGCCAAAATCGGACCAAAGGTTATGACCTTTATCTGCGACGCTTCTATCTATGACAACATTCCGGTAAAAAAAGAGGTAAAGGCTGTGGTAAGCGGACTTTATATCACGGAAGTAAAAGGACTTCGTGGTCCTTTGGAACCTCAGGAAAAAAAGAAAAAGGGCTTATTTAAACGCAACAAATAAAGACAAGCTGCTTTGAAGTTTTCTTCACAGCAGCTTGTTTTTTATTCATATCTCAGCATTTCATCCATGTTTCCATGGAGCTTGTCCAGATAGGATTTCATTTCTTCCTTCAATTCATCATTTCGCAGTGCAAATTCAATATTGGCCTGCAAAAATCCGGTCTTGCTTCCCACATCATAGCGATGTCCTTTAAAATCATAAGCATATACGGTCTGATCCTTCGCCAGACGTTTCAAGGCATCTGTCAACTGGATTTCTCCGCCACATCCTGCTCCCTGAGTTTCCAGATACTCAAAAATTTCCGGTGTAATAATATATCTTCCCAAAACCGCTACTTCGGAAGGAGCTTTCTCTACCGGAGGCTTCTCCACCATATCCTTTACCTGATAAAGCCGCTCTTTCACCGGAACACCATCGATGATCCCGTATTTATTTACCATTTCCCTGGGAACGGTCTGAACTCCCAGTATACTGGATTGATACTTGTCGAATTGCTCCATCATCTGTCCGATACAAGGCTGTTTGGATACCACCACATCATCTCCCAGCAAAACCGCAAAAGGCTCATTTCCGATAAACTGTTTTGCCACCAGAACTGCGTGTCCCAGTCCTCTCGGTTCTTTCTGACGGATATAATGGACATTTGCCATATCCGCAATCTCCCGAACCATTTTTAGAGATTCCCCTTTTCCGCTTCTCTCCAATTCCAGTTCCAATTCGATAGAACGGTCAAAGTGATCCTCTATGGAACGTTTGCTTCTTCCTGTAATAATAATAATATCTTCAATTCCTGCTGCTACCGCTTCTTCAATAATGTACTGAATCGTCGGCTTATCCACGATTGGCAGCATTTCCTTGGGCTGTGCCTTGGTTGCAGGCAAAAATCTGGTTCCCAGCCCTGCTGCCGGAATAATTGCTTTGCGTACCCTCATTTCTTCTCCTCCTACGACTGTAAAGTAAAATTCTTTGCCTCTTTGGATTGAATGTTCATTTGGATTCTGCAAGCTGCCAAATGCTCGTAATTTGCCTCCAAATCATACCGGACATCCACATGGATATTGTCCTCCGACTCTTCAATGTGTATCTCCTCCGCATCAATTCCAATCAGAAGCATTCCATATGGAGTCTCATAATAAGTAACATTCTTTTTGTCCTTTTCAAAAACCATATGGACATTTGCCACTCCTTTTTTGGTAATATCCAGATAATCCTCTGACATCTTTATCAGATTTTTGGTGGTTCCCTCAAACCCCTCCATTACCTCTTCATATACTACATAATGTTTTCCGTTTTTCTTATAATAGCTTCCCGCAGTTACAATCTGGATGGGCTCCGCATCCATATCCTGTGCAAACTGCAAACCGCTGATTGTCAGCAATACATCTTTTGTCATCTTAATACTCCTCTATCGGAATCAACTGGGTACTCTCAATATCATAAGGCAGAATAGAATTTGCAAACTGCTTAAATTTGTCCGCTGCATCGCTGACATAGAACTGATATTTCAGCTCTCCCTCTCTGTGTTCTCCGTCATTTATAATTTGGTGTTCTTCCAACAGCCGCTTTAACTCTACGGCAGTCTCATAGGCAGGGTTTACCAGATTTACGGAATCCCCCATAATCTCTCTTACCGCAGAACGCAACAGCGGATAATGGGTACATCCCAGAATCAACGTATCGATATCCGACTGCTTAAAAGGTTCCAGATATCGGTTGGCAACCGCTATCGTTACAGGGTCTTTAATCCACCCTTCCTCCACCAACGGTACAAACAGAGGACAGGCTTTTCCGATTACCTGTGCCTGTCGGTTTTCTTTATGTATGGTTTCGGTATAGATTTCACTTTTAATGGTACCTTCCGTACCGATAACCCCGATTTTTCCATTCTTAGTACTGAGGGCTGCCACCTTCGCTCCCGGCTTTACCACTCCGATAATGGGAATGTCCAATTCCGGCCGTATGGTCTCCAAAGCAAAGGCACTGGCTGTATTACAGGCAACCACAATAGCCTTTACTCCCTTTGTCTTCAAAAAACGGATAATCTGTCTGGAATACCTGATAATCGTATCCTGGGATTTACTTCCGTAAGGCACTCTTGCCGTATCTCCAAAATATACAATCCGCTCCTGGGGTATCTGCCGCATAATCTCCCGTGCAACAGTAAGTCCTCCCACACCGGAATCAAAAACTCCAATCGGTGCATGGCAGATGTCTCTATGTTCTAAACTGTTCATTATTATTCTCCAAAATAAACTTATATTGTCCTTATTCTAACTGTTTTTCTCAAAATATTCAAGTAAGGCTCCTCTATTCCTCTTTTAAAACAAACCGTTTAAAAAAGTGAGATATTTAAACTTCACCTGATAATCACCGTCCTCTATGATAGAGTGATATTCTTCCTCTGTCAACACCTCCCGCAAAGACTCTTCTGCCTCTTCATCAATCACCTCATACATACTTCCCTGAAAACACATATTGGGATACATAACACACCACCAGTTTTTTCCTTCTCCTTCACCGATAACAACCTCCAACGCCTCATAGGTTCCTGCCGGAAAAGAATAGGTTCCATAGGTCTTTACCGGAAAATCCACATCATCAATCCATGCGTTGACAGTATATGTTTTTCCCTCTTCTTCAATCACCTGTTTTGCCACCTTTTCAATCTGTTCCAAGTCGGCATTTACCACTTCTTTTGCTCCCTCTTTATCACAGACTCCTTCCATTTCTTCCTGCATATAAGCTCCCACGGCATCCCGTACCTTCAATTTTAATCTCTGGTCCTCCTGACTGTCGCTGTTGGCAATCACATGAAAACGCAGAATTTTTTCCGCAATTTCCTGCTGCATTTTCCTATCTTCATAATATTTCATACACGGAACTGCCGCCAATAGTAACAGCAATACCAATAATCCTTTTTTCCAATTCATTGTCTTCCCTCTTTCTGCCATATGTAGGGGAATCTCTCTGATTCCCTTTGGTAAAATAAGACTTCCCGAAAAAAAAGGATTCTAAACATCTATTTTTAATTTGTGACAGCCGGCTCCACCACAACAGTAATTCTGCTGTCCTTTTCATAGGCATCATATTGCTCCTGATAGAGTCGATATATTTCTCTGGCATGATTTCCGGTTTTTTTATAACTGTTGGTAAAATCATAGCCCTGCTTTTTCGCCTTCTTTTCTGCCTGTGCCAAAGCCGCTTCTAATTCTTTTTTCAATTCCGCTTCCTTCTTCTCCTGCTCCCAGACATCCTGTATTCTTCCATTTTTAAGGGCAGCCTCCAGCGAAACCGTCACAGTAATATCAATTTCTTCTTCCCTTTTTTGGATTTCATAAATGGACTTTATCTGTTTTAATTCCCATTGATTTCCCTTGGTATCCTCATAAAATCCCTTTTCCAGCTTTCCTTCCACAAAGGCACTTGCCAATGCCATTCTGGTATCCGTTTCTCCCAATGCTTTTCCGTAACGAACCACATAGGCTCCGGTTACTGCCGGAGAATCATTCTGGTTTCCGATAACCGGAATATAGATGATTTCTTTTCTGTTTTTTTGCTCATCCATATATTTTCCCAGAGTCATAATCTGCTTATTTTTTAAACTCTCATCGCTTTCCAACAGTTCCTCCAAATAAGTTCCCAGAGGTTTTTCCAGATTCTCGTCCATGGCAAACAGTTCTTCCATAGGAAGCTTCGTGATAAAAAGATAGGTGTTCCGTGCCACACGATTCTGATTTTGAAGATAACTTACCAACGCATCCATCTTCTTTTCATCTTCAAAAAAGTTTTCTCCGATTACCAATGCTTTGCAGTGAGAAAAATCAATGGTCTTGGAATCACTTTTGGCATAGTTGTTTTCTATGGTAAAAAAATCTTTTCCTGTCATAGATGCAGTAGACATATAGCTGCCATCTGCATTTTCGTTTGCAATCTCTGACAGCACGGGAAAATTAAAAACCATCCGGCTCTCTTCGTCGGCAGTCTCCATTCCCACCGCCAGAGGAAAACTCCGATTTTCCAGCTCATTGTTGCCGCACCCGCCTAAGCACAGTAAAATTCCTGACAAAAGTAGTATCAAGATTTTTTTATTCATCCCTTTTTCCTCCTTTCATCCTTCCCCATGCCAACAGAGGAATCAGAACCACCAGAGGAATTCCCACGTAGCAGAAAAGCTGTTTTAAAAGATTTAAAAAGAAAATGGAATTTTGACATTCTGCGGCAACCGCATAGACCAAAAACAACGTCAAAAGTGCCGGATAGCGTTTTCTACCTACCTTTAATGTATTCATAAAAATATCTACCGCATAAAAAATCGTATTGTCCATCAAAGCATAAATAGCAAAAAACCAAAGTCCCACCATGGCGGCATCCAACCGTTCCAAAAATCCCCCAGGGATTTCCACCATGCTCATAAGAGTAATAATTGCCGCTGGGATATCTGCCAGTGCCCGGCTGCCGAAAACCCCTGTCAAAATCAAATAGATGACACACAATAAAATCCCCAAAATCAAGAGTATCTTTCCCATAGCCGCACTCAGTTTTTCCTTTCCTACGCAATAGGGTTTCAAAAACAAAACAAAAAAAATCAGAGAAAAGAAACCAAAGGACAGATAACTGCTTTTTAAAAAAGCCATTCCATCACTATAAAAAACCGGAGATAAACGGTCCGGTTCTACATTAGATATAGAAAGTGCCAGCATCAAAAACAACAAGACCGCCAACAGTGTAAACAGAATCTCATACACCCTTCCCCGGCATTCCAATCCTCCATATACACCATAGGCTCCCGTAACCAGAAGTACTAATAAAACCAAAGCAAAGGATTCATCCCGTAACAGATGCTTCACGATAATCTGACAGATACTATATGCCGCAAATCCACTGAGACAGACACTGTAAAAAAAATAAAAAATACAGCATAAATCCGACCCAACTCTCCCAAAAGCACTTTTCAGATACCCATAATAATCCGTTCCCATCTGCAACATAACCCTGTCCAACAGAGCCAGAAACAGAAACCCCACGGTCATTCCCACCAGAATTGCCATCGCTCCATCTAACCCGCTTTCCGCAGCCAGCATCTGGGGCAGCATCAGCGAAGAAATTCCAAAAATATTAAAAAGCATTAGTCTCTTTATCTGACGTATGGATATTTTACCGTTGCTGGCAAACATGCTATTTTTTCCTCCTTAGACGGGTTTTATTTTTCCGGCTGGCAAAAATGGGACGTTTTGTCAGATAAAAAACCGGCATTTTGAAAAGGGAATCCCTCTCGTCCTGATAGTTGGTCAAATCCGCTCCCACAAAAGGCATCAGATAAGGAATCCCGAAGCTCTTTAAATGTGCCAGATGCACCAACACCACCAAAAGTGCTACCAAAAATCCGAAGAATCCCAGCCAAGCACTCATCAGGATAAAGAAAAACTTTAACAACCGAAATGCCGTGGCAAATTCCTCGTTGGGAATGGCAAAGGAACAAAGTGCAGTAAATGCCACAATGATTACCACCACCGGACTGACTATATTGGCTTCTACTGCTGCCTGTCCGATAATCAGACCGCCCACAATCCCAATGGTGTTCCCCATGGCTCCCGGCAGCCGCACTCCCGCCTCCCGCAAAAGCTCAAAGGATATTTCCATCAAAATCACTTCCACCACTGCGGGAAATGGCACTCCCTGTCTCGCCGCCGCAAAGGATAAAATCAGCGTGGTGGGCAATATCTGGGTATGAAAATTTGTCACCGCCAGATACAATCCCGGCAGAGTCATAGCAAAAAAGGATGCCAAATAACGAATTACCCGGCTAAAAGAAGCAATTTCAAACCGATTATAATAATCATCACTGGTCTGTATAAAGGAATTGTAATCTGTGGGCATAATCAATGCCACCGGAGAGTTGTCGCAGAGCAACACCACCCGCCCCTCCAGCAATGCCATTGCTGCCCTGTCCGGTCTCAAAGTGGTCTGAAATTGGGGAAAGGGAGACAGCCACGATTTTTCCGAAAGCTGTTCTATGACACCGCTGTCCATGACACCGTCAATTTCAAAATTCTTCAGTCTCCGGTCAATCTCCTGTAACACACTTTCCGGTGCAATTCCCTCCATGTAAAGCAGACAAAGATTGGTATTGCTCCGCACTCCCGCTTTCCGCTCCAGGGCCTTCATTTGAGGCGTACGGAGCCGTTTTCTCACCAAAGCTATATTTGCCTTTACCGAATCACAAAACCCCTCATTGGACCCCCGTACCACCTTCTCGGAATCGGCTTCCCCTACTCCCATACCCGGATATCCCTTATCTGAAACCTTGATGGCACGGTCAAACCCGTCCACCATCACCAGAGCCGCCCCTGACAGCATGGCGGTGGAGGCATCCTCCAAAGTGGTAAGATAAGACACATCCACCGCTCCAAAGCTGTTTTTCTCCAAAGCCTCATAGACCTCTTCCTCCGTCATTGTACAGAGCATATCTATCATCCGGCTCAAAACGGTCTCATCCACCAGCATATTTCCAATGGTAGTCTCTATAAAAAATACCAGACAGGAGATATCGTGGTTTTCTCCCAAATAGATTTCGTTGTGTTTTAAATCACTGCAATTTTCATACATGGAAAGGAACGCCGCTCCGTCAACCCGGATATCTCCTGTGATTTTCTGCTTTTTTTCAGTCTCCATAACGTCTCCTTTCTTTTTTTATTTCACATTATGAATTATTACAAATTTCATATTTACAATGCTAAACATTTGTGATAATTTGTGTTTTTTCAAGGTTCGAGCAATTTCCCGTGACTGTCCGTCACTTGCAAGACTTGTGTCCGAAGAGCTTTGTGTTTCTCCCAAGGAACAGATTTACAAAATGGGAATGCTGCGGACAACTGTTTGAGCAGACAGCTTGAAACATATTTATTATCTTTTTTGCGAGTTTTGGACGCAGCATTCTGATATCAACTTTGTAAACCTGCTCCTTGCGGAGAAACTAAAAGGTCTGAGCATAAGTCTCTAAGTGACGGACAGTCACGAGAAATGGTCGAACACTGAAAAAAGCACAAAATAGAATGTCTCGCAAACAATCCTCAGAATTTGTTCACACTACGTCAATACATCATTCTGCATCATCTATAACAGTTACATGGCATATACAAGATATGCTTAGCATTGTAAATATGAAATTTATAATGATTAATTCTTCAAATAAAAAAGAGATAAGTATCTCTTATCTCTTTTAATATCCTCATTTTTCCTGTTTTTATACGGTCAGCTCTGCTCCCGAATCATTTTCTTGACCACATCTGCCTGATTTTCTACATGGACTTTCATGGCCTCCGTTACCTTTGCTTTATCCCGCCGTTTTAAAGCCGCCACTATAGCACGATGCTCTTTCATTAATACCGGATATGCCTTTTCATCCTTCAGATATTCCACACGGTAACGGTAAATCTGCTCCCGCAGATTATTCAGCATATTCATCAATTTTACATTGTTTGTGGCACGGTAAATCACATCATGGAATTCCACATCCGTCTGTGCCAGACTTTTTAAATCCCCGGATTTGATACTGTTTTCAAAACGTATCATATTCCGTTCCAACTCCTGCATTTCCTCTTCGCTGATATTATCACATGCCAGAGATACCGCCAATTCATCCAACACCTCACGGATTTGCAGTACATCCTCCATATCCTTTTCCGTCATTTTGGCAACTTCCGCACCTTTGCGGGGAATGGTTACCGCCAACCCTTCCTGCTCCAGCATACGGATTGCCTCTCGGATAGGTGTTCTGGAAACCCCCAGCTTAGAGGCAAGCTGTAATTCCATTAATCTCTCCCCCGGCTTTAGCTCACCCTTTAAAATCGCTTCTCTCAAAGTATGAAATACGACATCCCGTAACGGAAGATACGCATCCATATTCAGTTCTAAATTGTCTGTCATATAATCCCCTACTTTCTGTTGTTATAAATATTCGTAAGATACAACTGCTTTGCAAGACCCGTCTTTTTCACTTCCTTAAAAGCCTTCTTGGCAGTTTTCATATCCTCAAATAAACCAAATACCGTAGGTCCGCTTCCGCTCATCATAGCATTTAAAGCACCTGCCTGTATCATGGTTTCTTTTATCTTTGCAATCTCGGGATAATTGGGAATGGTTACCGTTTCTAAAACATTTCCCATATCCGCCGCCATCTGATGAAGATTCTTATCCCGAATATCCTCTATCAAAGCATCAATGTCGGGATGGGGTGTCTCCCCATCTAATTTCAGATTTTCATATACGAATTTGGTAGATACGGAAACTCCCGGTTTTGCCACAAGTACCGGACATTTCGGTGCCGGAGGCAACACACTTAATTTCTCGCCGATTCCCTCTGCCAATGCGGTTCCACGCATGAGACAATAAGGCACATCTGCCCCCAGCTTTACGCCCCGCTCTTTTAATTGCTCCATGGACAACTTTAAATGGAACATTTTATTGATTCCATAAAGTGCCGCAGCCGCATCCGTACTTCCTCCTGCCATGCCTGCCGCTACCGGTATGTGTTTTTCCAGTTCAATATCCAATCCTTCTCCAATGGAAAATTCTTTCATCAAAAGGTCTGCTGCCCGGTAAATCAGATTGTTTTCATTTACCGGAAGATAGTACAGGTTTGTGGAAATACGAATCCCCGGCTCTTTTGACTTTTTGATAGTCAGCCAGTCATAAAGATGTATGGTCTGCATAATCATTCGCACCTCATGATATCCGTCTTCTCTTTTTCCCAAAACGTCCAAACCAATATTTATTTTTGCCAATGCTTTTAATTTTAACTCATCCATGTTTTACTCCTGTACTTTGTATACAATATACTGTATCTATATTTATACAAAATGTCAAGTCCTCAATTTTTTCCAAAAAAGGACAGATGTTCAAACATCTGTCCCATTTTATAATACTATCTTTTCTTCAAAGATTATGCTTCTGTCTCAGTAGTTCCTTCGTTTTTCCACTGTTTAAATTTTTCTACTACGGCATCGTAGGTTCTGCTGGAAATGGAAGGAAGTTCTTTTCCCCATGCCTTGGTAGCCAGTTTAAAGCCTTTTTCAAAAGCTTCTAACATCTCATCTGCCTTGGATGCATCTCCTCCGGTCAAAGCTTTTGCAAATTCCACAATACGGTCTGAAGTCTGATTCACTCCCCAATATCCGTCCTCTGCAATGTCTGCCTGTGCCTGTGCTTTTACCTCCGGTGTTACAGTAAAATCTCCGCTTGCCAGAAATGACCACATATCATCTGCTTTTCCGATGGCAACTCCCTGCTTCTGCATCATCTGCTCTACCAGACTTCTCAGCTGGGAAGTTCTCTGCTCCGCATCTGCTTTCATCCGCTGAATCAATGCCTGATTATCCACTTTCTGATTTCCGGCGGATGCACTGCTCTTTTCATAAACTGCTGCCACATCTTCTTTGTAAGCTGTCTCTGTACTGACTTCTGTATTATCCTTTTTTACAGTAGTCTTACTGGTGTAGCTTGTACTTGCAGCATAAGCTGCTGTCACATTATTAATTGTACTCATATTCAATCCCTCCATGGTATGTTAAATTAGAAGCTCCGCTTTCTTATTTACTATATCGGAACGAGCCCCTGATACTTTAACCTTTTGGAAATAATTTCTTTTCTATTCCGTCCACTCTCTGATAAGTGCTATCTCCTTTGCATATCCTGCATCATCATTTGGGGTTTCCAGAATAAAGGGCAAATCTCTTAATTTTTCATGGGTAGCAATCCGCTTCATGGCTTCTAACCCAATACAACCCTCTCCAATTCTGGCATGGCGGTCTTTGTGGCTTCCACATTCATTGAGACTGTCATTAAAATGAACTGCTCGCAGATTTTTCAATCCAATCACCATATCAAACTCCGTCAGCACCTCATCCAGATGATTCACAATGTCATATCCACCGTCCCACACATGGCAGGTATCCAGACAGACACCTATTTTTTCCTTATGGTCTACACGGTCCAGAATCTCCCGCAGCTCCTGAAAGTTTCTTCCCACTTCGCTTCCCTTTCCCGCCATGGTTTCCAACAGGATGGTTGTGGTCTGTTCCGGTTTGATTACCGTATTCAAAAGCTCTGCAATCTTATCAATTCCGATTTCCGCTCCCTGCCCTACATGGGCTCCCGGATGGAAATTGTAATATTGATTCGGGGTATACTCCATCCGTTCCAAATCCTCTGCAAACATTCTGAATGCCAGTTCCCGGATGTCGTCCCTTGCCGCACAGGCATTCATGGTATAAGGTGCATGTGCTACCACCGTTCCGAATTGATATTCTTTTGCAATCTGACGGTATTTCTCCACATCCTCTTTCTGGATTGCTTTTGCCTTTCCTCCTCTGGGGTTTCTGGTAAAAAAAGCCAAGGTATTGGCTCCCAGCTTTACCGCCTGCTTTCCCATTGCCTCGTATCCCTTGGCAGAAGAAATATGATTTCCTATATACATAAATCGACTCTCTTTTCTCTTTTTTCTGATTTTACCACATTTTGTTTCCTCTGACTACTTTCCGCATATAATAATAAAAAGATACAAAGGTATTTTGTAATGTATGTATATATCGGAATTATTTTAATTATCTGTGTACTTTTTACTACTCTTCTGGTTCTTCGCAGAAACCGGATTATTCAAAAAATATGCGATATGTCTCATGTCCGCAAGTGCTGTATGATAGAAAATCTTGTCTATCCCTTCGGCTACACCTATGAACCGGAATGTGACGTGTTTTCCTCTTCGGCGGATGCATGGCAGAAAGAATTCGGATATACGGCTCTCTACGACAAAACTGCCGCCGGATTTCAGATGATTTTTCACGCATTGCCTGTTTACTTCGACTATCAGGGTCGTACTTGGCTCATTGAGGTCTGGAAAGGACAATACGGTATCCACGCAGGAGCAGAAATTGGAATCTACCGCTGTGACCGTCTTTTGAAGCCGTCAGAATATAAGACAGCCGTTTTCTCTGCCGTTCCGAAGGAAGAGATGCTGCCGCTCTCCATTGAACTTCTGAATCAGGAACATCTTCTTACCCATTTGTCCAAACGGCATTGGTGGCTGACTGTTTTCTGTCCCGGTCAGTTTGCCCAGCCTCAGGACTTAACCTTAAATGCTTCCATTACCTTTCGGGACTCCGAAATGCAGCAGGCATTTACCCAGGCTCTGGAAAAAGTGCTGCCGGAAAACTGCCGTATCTTTCTCTGCGGTCTGACGGTGTGCTTTTCCTTCTGCGACACCACACCTGCCGGACACTCTTTTGCCCAATACCGTAACTATTTAATGTGCCGTCTGTTTTTGTGGTACACAAGACCTTTTTCCACTTCTCTGGACCGGGTTCTCTATCTCTTTGAATCCCTTCCCTTTGTGTTCCACCATACGCTGCAAATCCGGCGTTTTAAAAAACGGAGGAACGAGCCATGAAAAATGCTTCTTCCCGAATCAACGAAGCTTTTTCCCATGCTCCGGTTCTTCCTCTTTCGGAATGCAGCCGCTATGTACTTTTCAGCGACTGCCACAGGGGCAACGGCAGCTCTAACGACAATTTTTTAAAAAACCAAAACCTTTATTTTGCCGCTCTGAATTATTATTATGAAGAAAATTTTTGTTATATTGAACTTGGGGACGGAGATGAGCTTTGGGAAAACCGCTGCTTTTCCTCCATTCAGGAAATACACAGCAATGTCTTCTGGCTGTTGTCCAAATTTTATGACGAGCACCGGCTCTGGATGCTTTACGGTAACCACGATATGGTAAAACAAAAGCTGCATCCTTTTTCCGACTGCTGCTTCTATGAAGGGTTGATTTTGGAGGATTGTGCAGAACAGAAAAATCTCTATCTGACCCACGGACATCAGGCTGACTTTTTCAATTCGGTCCTTTGGCGGCTTTCACGTTTTCTGGTTCGCTATCTCTGGCGTCCGCTGGAACAGTTCGGGGTACTGGACCCTACCAGTGCCGCAAAAAACTATCGTGTCAAGAAGAATACGGAGCGAAAACTGCAGGCTTGGGCAAAATCAGAAGGAAAAATCCTGATTACCGGACACACCCATCGTCCGGTTTTGGGTTCTAAGGAAAGTCCCTATTTTAACAGCGGAAGCTGTGTCCACCCCAGATGTATTACCTGTCTGGAACTGGAGCACCGGACTCTGACTCTGGTAAAATGGACGCTGGCAACCAGAGAGAACCGCAGCCTGTATGTCTCCCGGGAGGTACTTGCCCCTCCCATTTCTCTTGACCAACTATAAAAGGAACTGCATCGTGCAGTTCCTCTTTTTCCGATCGCAGATCAGATGCAGGATTGATTATTTACCTTCTTTTAACTAGTCTTTGCTACTTTAATTTTAACCACGAAATCCCCGGTGCTTCAAAGTAGATTGCATCATCCATATTAAATGTCAATGTTGCATTGCCTCCTTTGATACCCAGTACATCATAATTCGCCCACACATCCTCACGCAGATAGCTTTCGTTGTGTGCTGCCAACCAGTCGCTGTTATATCCGCCATCTTCGGAGTAGCGTTCACTTCCCCAGTATTGGATGACTGCTAACGGTGTCAGTGAGTAGACGCTCAACACCGGTACAATATCTGATGTATCGCACAGTCTTCTTACAACGCCTTCTCTTCTGCTCAAAAGCTTTATCAGCGGTGATCCATAGGTTACCGTATTCAGAATATTATAGTTTCTTTTGATGGTACTATCTGCCGCAGCTTCCTGAGCAATCATTCCGCCCAAGCTGTGTCCATAGAATATAACGTCCGCATTTGACGGTATATTGTTTATCATCGCATTCCGCACTGCTTTGATATAAGGATTATCCAGATTGAATCCACATAATAAATCCGTAACCGCTCCAGTGGACTGAATTCCTGTATAATCGCTCCAAATCAGCTCTGTACCGGATAATGCCACAATATAAACCGGTTTCTCTTCTCCGTTCTGATTCAAGGTTGCTTCCACGATTCCAATTGGTCCGTTATATTCATCTCCCATAACAAAAGTTTCCAATGTATATTCCAATAGTCCTAATGTTGTGGTCGGAGCCGGCAGAGAACCGTTATTATATCCTTTAAACGTAAACTTTGCCAACTCTGATGCGTTTGTATAAGTAGTCGTTGTCTGTTCTTCTTCTGCAAATGCTGTCAAGGTTCCCCCAAACCCGATGACAACTGCTAAGAAGAGACAGGCTATTGCCTTCATGCCTCTGTTCTTCATGTCTTCCCTCCAAAAAACATCCTGCAGCCGCATGATCTGCCATCTAATACTATTTTATATCACAAATATTCCCCTTATGTCTATCCCTTTAAAATTTAAAATTCTTTTTTCTGAAAAATTTTTATGGAAATAGACATGGTCACCGCCACCAACAAAATCAACAGTAAAGGACTGATATATGCTATCATTTTCAACGTCTGCGTAGACGGCAGCATTCCCCGCTTACTCATCTCGTTTCCTATCCATGCCACCAACAGTACCGGCAATACAACCACCGCAATCATAATCATTCTGCTCTTTTCCGCTCCAAATTTCATCAAAAGCGGAATCCATACACAGCTTAACAATACGGTAATGGCAATTCCCCCATAGGCACAGAAGAGTATCTGTAATATGTCAAAATTACCTTTTATCAGGCATACTACCGTGGTAATAACCATTCCCCAGAGGATTCCTGCCATAGAAAAAATAAGATTGCTCAGATACTTTGCTGCCACATAGCCTTTTCTGGAATTAGGCATAACCAAAGCATATTTTGCCCAGTCGCATTTCTCATCAAAGCTAAAGGTGGTGATAGTCATCATAGATGCCAGTATGGCACACAATACGATATAACCGCCCTTATCAATAGATGTGAAAAAGCAGACTGCCCAGAACACCAACAGAAATATCATCTGCTTTGCATTGTGGCTGATATTATATAAATCATTTAAGACTACGCTTTTCATGGCTTTTCCCCCTTTACATATAAAAGCATAATTTCCTCTATGGTTGCCGGGTCTATTACCGCTTCGGGATATTTCCTTCCTGCCATCTCCCGGTCTGCCACCAATACTTCATAGCTGTAATCCAACTTCCGATATGCCAGAATATCCCCTCTATCCATCTGACGGAACAATGCTTCTTTGCATTTTACCAAACCATAGTGATAAATCAATTCATCCTTTGAAGTGGAAAAAATTACATTTCCCTTGTGCAGGAAAGTAATATAATCCGCAATTTTTTCCAAATCTGTGGTAATATGGGAGGATAACAAAACAGCATGCTCTTCATCTTGAACAAATTCCAAGAAAATATCCAACAGTTCCTCCCGCACAATAGGATCCAGACCGCTGGTAGGCTCATCCAAAAGGAGTAATTTTGCCTGATGGGACATGGCAACTGCCAGACAGAGCTTTACCTGCATTCCCTTGGAAAAAGTCTTAATCTCTTTGTCCTTCGGCAGCGAAAACTGCTCCAGATATGAAGCGTAGGCTGTACTGTCCCAATTTTTGTAGGCATTTTTACAGATTTTTTCTACCTTTACAGGGGTCAGTGTTTCATAAAAATTGATTTCATCAAAGACCACACCAATGTCCTCTTTCACGTATTTGTTCTTTTCCAAATCTCTCTCCCCCAGAATCTGTACTTCACCGCTGTCCTTCTGTACCAGACCCAGCAATATTTTTATGATAGTACTTTTTCCCGCTCCGTTTTCTCCCACAAGTCCCATGATACTTCCCTTTGGAAGTTCAAAGCATACATCGGTCAGAGAAAAACCGGGATAGGTTTTGTTCACATGCTCTACTTTCAGTGCATCATTCATGATTCGTCCTCCTCATAGAATAATTGCAAAAGCTCCTGTAATTTTTCCAATCCGATTCCACATCGTTTCGCCCTATCGGCTGCCTCCTGTAAATGCTCCTCTATGAGCTTCTGCTGCTCTTCCTGGTAGAATTCTTTACTGCTTCCCGATATGAAGCTGCCCTTTCCTACCGTGGTTTCAATAAAACCATCTCTTTGGAGATCCTCATAAGCCTTTTGAACGGTAATTACACTGATATGTAAAGATTTTGCCAGTGACCGCATGGAGGGAATCGGCTCTCCCTGCTGTAATTCTCCGTTCATGACCATTGCCTTTATCTGTGAGGTAATCTGCTCATAGATTGGTTTATTCGTATTTGAACTGATAATGATTTCCACTTTTTACCTCCGGAATGTAATATAGTGTACTTATTTGATAAGTACACTATATTACATTCTATGACACCTGTCAACTATTATTCTGTTTTTTATCCCTCTAATTTTGCCAACTGTTCCACCAGACTGTGCATTTCTTCATATAAAAGGACATCCGACATACTCCGGCTGCTCCCGCTTCGATACAGTCTTTTACATTTTCCTCCTGTATACCGCCGATGGCATAGACCGGAATGGATACTGATTGACAGACCTCCCTCAAAAAGCCCAATCCTCTGGGTGGAACTCCCTTTTTACAGTCCGTGGCAAAAATATGTCCGGCGGTAAGGTAATCCGCTCCCTGCTCTGCCGCCGCCACTGCCTCTTCCACCGAGTGAATGGAAACGCCAATCTGTGAAAACTTCTGCTTTTGTATCTCGTTTATTTTTTCCCACACCGGAAAGGAAAGATGTATCGCCTCTGCTTTCTGTCGGATGGCTGCCTCTATATAAGTGTGCAGAATACATTTGGTTCCGTGTATTTCGCACACCTTTAAAGCCTGCTCCGCCAGCTTTTCATACTCTGCTTCCGACAAATCCTTTTCCCTTAAAATGATGGCATCACAGCCGCCCTCTGCCACCTTCGCCAGTTGCTTCAAGAAATCTCCTTCCACCAGATGGCGGTTGGTTACACAGATGTTTTTATACATAGACATACTCATTTAACACAGGCTGTAAGCCTTCCTCCTCCATATCCTTGTACATATCGTCAAAGCTTCTGGCGTCCGCAATCTCAAACTGTTCGTCTCCCGCTTCTGTATCCTCTTCTCCCTTATACTTGCTTTCATGGTCGCCGATTCCTGTGGAAACTCCGGCTGACACCTTGGTTGCCGCAATCTTTACGATGCCGTCACGGAAATGTTTTTCCTCTCTGGAGGATACAGTAATTCCCACATAAGGAAGGAAAATACGATAGGCACAAAGCACTTGACAAAGCTGCCTCTCATGAACATCCAAAGGCTGGATTTTATCATTGTTGATAATCGGACGCAGTCTCGGACAGGACAGGGAATACTCTACATGAGGGTATTTCCTCTGCAAATAATAGACATGCAGGGCTGTTGCCAGAGCGTCCTTTCGGAAATCACTCAGTCCCAGCAACGCAGAAAAGCCTACGCCTCTCATGCCTCCCAGTATGGCACGCTCCTGTGCCTCAAAACGATAGGGATAGACCCGTTTATGTCCCATAAGATGAAGGGTTTCGTATTTGTCCGCATTGTAGGTTTCCTGAAAAACGGTCACGTAATCCGCACCGCACTCATGGAGATAACGGTATTCCTCACTGTTTACCGGATAGATTTCCAAACCCACATTTCGGAAATATTTTCTTGCCAGCTTACAGGCTTCCCCTATATACCGAACATCACTCATGCTGCGGCTTTCTCCGGTGAGCATCAGAATTTCTTCGATACCGGAATCTGCGATAACCTTCATCTCTTTCTCGATTTCTTCCATGGTCAGCTTTTTCCGCTGAATATCGTTGTAGCAGTTGAATCCGCAATAGACACAATAATTCTCACAGTAATTGGCAATATATAAGGGTGTAAACAGATACACAGTGTTTCCAAAATGACGGCTGGTTTCCCATTTTGCCTTCTGTGCCATTTCTTCCAGATACGGCAGGGCTGCCGGAGAAAGCAATGCCTTAAAATCCTCAATACTGCAGGTCTCATGCATCAAGGCTCTTTTTACATCCTCCCCGGTATAATCCTCATAGGTATAGCCTTCCATCTGTTCCAGAACCTTTTCCATAATATCTGAAGAAATCTGCTCCATTCCCTCCATATATTCCATATGATTGGCTCTGGAGGACGGGTCATTTTCCAGACGGTGTTTCTTTTCCAATGCCTTTTCACTTAATTTGTCCGAATCCACAAAAAACTGGTTTTGACTCATTTGCTCCACCTCTAATCCCTTAAAAATCCTGTCAATGGGTCGGAGGCTGAAGCCCCACGCTCTAACACTCTTCCCAATCCTGACAGATAGGCTGCCCGTCCTGCTTCAATGGCATTTTTGAAAGCTCCTGCCATTGCCGGGATATCTCCTGCGGTGGCAATGGCAGTATTTGCCATAATAGCCGCTGCTCCCATTTCCATTGCCTCGCAGGCCTGTGACGGTTTTCCGATTCCAGCATCCACAATGATTGGCAAATCTATCTCGTCTATGAGAATCTGAATGAATTCCTTTGTGGCAAGTCCCTTATTGGAACCGATTGGGGACGCCAACGGCATCACTGCTGCGGCTCCCGCATTGACCAGATCCCTTGCGGTATACAAATCCGGGTACATATAAGGCAATACTACAAAGCCTTCCTTGGTCAACATTTCCGTTGCCTTTACGGTTTCTACATTGTCTGGCAGCAAATATTTGCTGTCCTTCATAATTTCCACCTTTACAAAATCTCCGCATCCCAGCTCTCTGGACATTCTGGCAATCCTTACGGCTTCCTCGGCATTTCTGGCACCGGAGGTATTGGGCAAAAGTGTCACCTCTTTTGGAATATAATCTAAGATATTTTCACTCTGTTTGGTATTGGTTCTGCGAACTGCCAGAGTAATGATTTCCGCTCCTGCATTTTCTACTGCTGCTTTAATCAGCTCCATGGAATATTTCCCGGAACCTAAAATAAATCTGGAGTGAAATTCCTTTCCTCCCAACATCCACGTATCTTCTTTTTTCATGCTTGCTCTCCTTCTTCTATACCTGTTCTTCCTCTGCTTCTATCAATAGTTCCAATATCTGATTTGCCTGATGGGCCGCACACAGCATAACCCGCGGTGCCATCAGTCCTCTTCCTTCCTCTAAGCCGGAAACTCCATCCCCGCACAGATAATACCGGGGAAGAATCTGTCTGGTTACAATCTCGTTGTTTCTTCCGTAACCCGCCATCCCGGAGGCACCCACCAGATATTTTTCCGGCATATACTCCAACACGAAATTGGTCAGCATTGCCTTTTGTTCGGGCGAATCAAATGCTTCACATATATAATTCTCTTGCAGGATTTCCTTCATGTTTTCTTCTGTCAATTTTACCCAATCCGTAGCAATCTCCAGATATGGGTTTATCTCCAACAGTTCTGCTTTCAAGGCCTCCGGCTTTGGTATTCCCAACTGGCGGATACCGTATTGCTGACGGTTCAGATTGGTTAAATCCACACAGTCAAAATCTATCAGGTGCAGCTTTCCGATACCGCATCTCGCCAAGGCGATGGCAATATTAGAGCCTAAGCCTCCCAGTCCGCAGACTGCCACCTGTGCCTTGCTGATTTTCTCCTGAATAGGCTTGGTGTGCCGCATTTCCAATGCACTTTGTATTTCTTCTCTCTTCGGTATCTCCATGTCATCAGCCCCCTCCCACGAAGCTTACCACTTCTAGGGTATCTCCCTCCTGCAATATGGTTTCCTCATATTGAGCCTTTGGAACAATCTCTCCGTTTCTCTCCACCGCAATCCGTTTTACATTGTATTCCTGTTCCGTGAGATATTCGGATAATCGTTTGCCTGCCGCTAAAACCTGTTCTCCGTTAATGGTTACCATCTGTTCCTCCTCCTTTTTGTATAAACCAGAAAAGCCACACGAAGCAATACACCCGTGGTGGTGTACCCCTTCGTGTGGCTTCTGCCGCACTCTGTACGTTGTAGTAGCGAGAGGGGGATTTGAACCCTCGACACTGCGGGTATGAACCGCATGCTCTAGCCAACT
>CATWDJ010000005.1:0-125280 GCA_958349535.1 uncultured Lachnospiraceae bacterium | reverse complement strand
TATTCACAAATCTTATATCAGTTTTTGAAGTTTACACAAAACTTGAAACGGTCTCACCGCCTTTGTTTTTGTCTATACAATTCTTCTGTTTATATGAAAAAGAAGTGGTTGGTCTACTTCTCTAATTCTAAAGCCTGTTCCATGGTCATGTGTACGACCATCAGGATATTGTCCGATTCGCAAGTCGATATATATTTTTCCCTGTTCTAGCAAATCTATCATTGCATAATAATCAAATCCTGAAACCTCATATGCTTCAACAAATTTAAATTCTTCATTTGCACCTGAGCCTCGGGATAAAGCTTTTGCATAAACAAATTTATTTTTGTATTTCTTTTCAAAGCATCTTTTCAAAGTGTCTCTTGTCCAGTACACATCTTCTATGCCCATCTGAGAAGCAATAGATATTTTATTATCGTCACAAACAATTTTTAACTGATTGCCTGTATTATAAACAGATACAAAGCGGTCAGCAGATAATGTAGAATGAAGGACTTTACTATCATTATCGTAAGCATCACTTGAGTAGCCATATTTTAAACGCAGATATGTATTTGATTTTGCTGGCTGAGGTGCTCGCGTAAACATTGTCAACATACTATTTGAGTTTATACGACAGGATTTTAATTCATAGTCTCCAAAATCGGGACCATCAATATTATTTTCTTCAATACCTAATAAATCTTCTAATGTTTTGCCTATTCCAGTAGGTCCTGAACGATGTGTTTTTATCCATCCCATATCACAAATCTTTTGGTACTCTCTAATAAAATCATTAAGTGTAGTAATCATAAGCCCTCCTTATACATTTTTTAGCAGTTCTGAAATAGAAATATTAAAGCCATCTGCTAATTTTTTTATGTTATTTATAGAAACATTTCGTTTGCCTGATTCTATAGATGCAAGATAAGTTCTATCCATATTTATTTTTAAAGCAAAAGTTTCTTGGCTTAATCCTAATTCTATTCTAAGTTCTCGGATTCTATTTCCGAAACGTTGTAATAAAGCATTATCCATAAAAATACCTCCACTATAATTTTATAATCATGTGACTTAAATAACAACGGACTATAAGTAACAATAAAAATATGGTTAATGCGACAAATGGTCAAATTCCATCAGTATATATTATACTGAAAGGAGTTGTGCGAGCAAATTATAATGATTTAAAAAATGATATCCATGAGACAACAGAATATTTGGAGTTATTCCTCAGAAATTTGTTGCTGGATGAACAGAATGAACTTCATAATAGAGCGATGCATATTAGTGGAACTTTTTCTCAAAATGTAAATGAAGAAATTAAAAGTGCAAAAGTAGATAATCCAAAGTGCAATAATTGTGCTTTGGAAGAAATGACAATACTAAAGGAATTAGTTAAAAATCTAAGCATTACTCAAAAAGAATTAGCATTGAAAATAGGAAAGTCTGAAAGAACCGTTAAGACAAGAACTGTTGAAATGCAGGAAAAAGGGTTGATTTGTCGTGAAAATGGTAAGCGGAACGGAAGGTGGAAAGTACTTGTAGAATTGTAAAATCTTATCCCACTAGAGCTGAGGGATAAAAATTCAGCCCCTAAAGAACTGTGTGCGAATGTTAATGCGAAGTATAATTTCAATGTATGTTGAGACGGTCGTGTTATTGTCGAGAAAATCCCAATAAATCAAAGGGTTTCGTCGATTTGGGGCAAAAATGAATGAATGTTTCTGTTTCCGCAGAATGGTTATACGGATGAGCTTGGAAAATAGAAAGCTATTTATTGACATAAAAAACAGATTTGCATATAATAATACTAGAAGAAAAGCGTGCTTTTCTAGTGGGCTAACACTTAAATCTGATATGCTTGTCAATCATGTGATTGACCGTTGGCGGACAACACTAAAATCCGATATATTTACCAACACGCAGTTGGTCGTTGGCAGACAACACTAAAATTAGCCACAGAGAGAGAGTATATAGCACAGTGGTGTTATTGCTCTCTCTTTAAATTTATGGAGGATTACAAGCAAAGTTATGAAATTTACCAAAGAAGATGCAAGAAGAAGGGTACTGAATTGTGCAAAGCAATATCATCAAAAGCTCTTGAATAAAAAATTGATTATTATTTATCGTGAACGGCAAGATAATGCAATTCGTTACATAGAAGTAGTATTCCATGAAAGAAATTATCAGCATCTGACGGGTCTGGAATTAATTGATGAAAAAGGGAAGGTGTTGCGTAATCAGTCAATGAACTTTTATAGAAAATGTATAGAGAATAAATTGGGTTTGGAAGAATTCCGGTTTAAGCAAGATGGGACTAGTCAGTTGAAACTGGCGGCGTTGCCTGTGCTGATGGATATAACAAAGATAACAAAAATTACCGGTGATTATAATAATGTTCGACCATATCTTTTTGTTGATAAAGTAATGGGAGGTGTAAATTTTTGTCTCGGTTTGAGCAGGGAAGATAATGTATATGTTCCTTCATCTGCTTTACTTGAAGATATAAAGCGGTTAACAGATGCACCGTCACAGGTTCTTGCAATTTTGGAAAAGAGTGTTGATGCGGATATATACTCCACTGTAAAGCATGTTGCAAAGGGATTGAATCTCAATAATATTACTTTGCCGCAGGAAATTAATGCAATGATTAATTTAGATAATTATATATACAGGGGAAAGTAATTTATTGACATGAAGATGTTGAATATATGTGGGGAGCAAGCTATACTCCTAATGTAAAAGGGAAAAATATGTTATAATACTATTTGAAAAATATAGTAAAGAGCAAATTATAGCTCCACAACAGCAAAGATAAAAACGCAACGTGCATCGTAGATGTGCCAGAGCCGGTAGGTAGCCCGGCCGTCCTGCTTGTCAGGGTAAGTAACCTGCCCCTCCGGGTTGTCCATTCTTTGTTTATTGAAATCTTTAAGGAGGGATTGTCATGGGCAAAGTAAGTGGAAAACTGACGGTGTTTTTTGAGGAACCGTTCTGGGTAGGGGTTTTCGAGAGAATCGAAGATGGAAAACTATCTGTAGCTAAAGTTACCTTTGGTGCTGAGCCGAAGGATTACGAGGTGTATGAGTTCGTATTAAAGCACTATTACAGTTTACAATTCAGTCCGGCTGTGGCAACTGTTGTAAAAGAAGTAAAGCAAAATCCGAAAAGGATGCAGCGAAATGTAAAAAGAGAATTGCAGGAGCATGGAATTGGTACAAAATCGCAGCAGGCACTTAAGTTACAACAGGAGCAGAACAAACAGGAACGTAAGGTAAAAAGCCGAGAACAAAAATTGGCTGAAGCGGCACGAATGTTTGAACTAAAGCAGCAAAAAAAGAAGGCGAAGCATAAGGGGCATTAGGCCCCTGAGCTTCCTGTGAAATGCTATTTTAATTAGTGTAGCTATTGTTACAATATGGTTTGTTAACATACAAAAGAGGTTTTCGTGAAGAGTGTGGGGTACGTGGAGACTGGCTGCTTCTGAGAGAAACCGAATAAGTAGGAAGTAAGGAAATGAATAATTTAAACTATATTTTTTTTGAGGAATTCAAGAAATTGGAAAAGCTGTGCGGAGAGATGTATGGCTCTCATAATGGTGTTACAAATTATATTGATGATATGAAGGATGTCCCATACAGTAATTATCGTGATATCCCTAATTGGGAAGACGATTTGAGCCAATTAAAAAAGATGCGACATATTAGGAATAATCTGGCACATGAGGAAGGTGCTTTTGCTAAAAAAGTATGCACCCAAAATGACATTCGATGGATTCAAACTTTTATTAAGCGTATTATGAATCAATCGGACCCCCTTGCTATACAACATAGAAATCAGAAAAATAAGAAAAAAAGAACACTTTTATCAAAAGTCGGTATTTTTTTTGTTGTAGTCCTATTGGTTGTTTTGATGGTATTCATAATGAAAATATATATGGGAATTAATTTCTAAAACAAATAAATCTGTGTTACGATACCACGCAGAAAGCCGTGTATCGTAGAGAAGGAGGTAATCTGCATGAAAAGTCTTTTGATTAAGGATACAACTAAAGAAGAACGGGAAGAAATTATCCGGGAGTCTTTGGATTGCGGAGGCGGAGGATGTGAGAACTGTTCTTCCTGCGGACTGGGGGGAGGTTCTCCTTGGGGAATTTACCAAGACTACATTGACGGAAAAAAAGAACTTAAAGAAATCAATATGGAATATCATGCAAAATATCTGCATTAAGAGACGATTGGAGGAAATCGGATGAAGGATGTATTTATTGTATATGATAAAAGCTGTTTTTATGAGATAGTGATATTGAATTATTTTATGAGTTATACGGATTGTGATGTGGTTCTTTGTTCTTTGGACGGCGGACCGGTAAGAACCATGGAAGGATATTCGGTGAATGTGGATATGGCATTAGATGATGTTGATACAAAAGAGATAAGAAGTTTTATCGTACCGGGAGGAAATATTTCCAATATCAACAACGGGAAAGTAAGAGCATATTTGCAGGAATTAAAGAAAAGAGGAGTTCTGACTGCCGCCATTTGTGCCGGAGTGGATTTGTTGGATGAGGCAGGAATCTTAAACGGAATAGAATCCACCCACTCTACAGATTCGGATATCGAAAACGATCATCATGTGATAACAGCACGGGCAAATGCGTATGTGGATTTTGCCATTGAAGTAGCAAAAGAGCTGAATCTATTTACGGATGAAGAAGATTTAAAAGAAACCATCAACTTTTGGAAATATTATAAAAGGGTTCAATAAAAAACTATTGACTCTCACATAGTGGCAGGTCTTATCCTATATTTGAGCTCAAAAACAACTGATAGGAGGACGTCCGAATGTTAAAAATCGGAGATTTTTCAAAACTTACCAGAGTCAGCATTCGTATGCTGCGTCATTATGATGAGATAGACTTATTGAAACCTGTGGAGATCAATCCATTTACGGGTTATCGTTATTACAGTGAGGAGCAACTGCCTGTGGCATGTCGCATGAGACTTCTGGATACAGCCATAGAAAGGCTGGGAAAAGGAGAGGTGTATTCGGCAGTATATGCATGGGCAGAAGCAAACGGATATGAAACAGACGGACCGATGACGAACATTTATCATGTGAGTCCCCACGAGACGCAGAATCCGGATGAATTTGTTACAGAGGTTTGTCTACCTGTAAAAAAGAAATAAGTTAAACCCTCTACCCTGCGTAGGTTGTATGCAGGTAACACCAATGATAACATTTTCCCAAAAGGAGGTTATCAAATGAATCAATATGTGACAGGAGCCGTGATAAAAAGGCTCAGAGAAAAGCAAAAACTTACGCAGGTAGAACTGGCAGAAATGCTGAACGTCAGTGATAAGACAGTTTCAAAGTGGGAGAATGGTCGGGGGTATCCTGACATAACCTTGCTTGAGCCAATCGCAAAGGCACTTAATATATCCACCATAGAACTGTTGTCAGGGAATGATATCACAAATAACAACCGTTCTGCCAATATTCTGAAATCAGCTTTGTATGTCTGCCCGGTATGCGGAAATGTGATTCACAGCATCGGCGAAGCAGTTGTGAGCTGTTGCGGCATCGTATTGCCATTGCTGGAAGCGGAGGAGCAGGATGAAAAGCATATCATTCAGGTGGAAAAAATAGAAGATGAGTATTTTGTGACCGTGAACCATGAAATGACAAAGGAACATTATATCTCATTTTTGGCATATGCTTCAGACGGAGTCTTTGACATGGTAAAACTGTATCCTGAGGGAAATGCAGAAGCAAGATTTAAAATCAGAGGCTCCGGAAGATTTTATTGTTATTGTAACAGACATGGATTGTATACCATAAAAACATTATCATGATAAGCAGGAAAAGAAAATGAAAAAAATATTACTGATTGCAACCGGAGGCACCATTGCATCCAAGAAAACCGAAAACGGTCTGACACCTCAAATCACACCGGAGGAATTGCTTTCCTACATACCTCAGATAAAAGAGATTTGTCAGGTGGAAACGGTTCAGCCCTTTAATATAGACAGTACCAATATGGAACCGAAGCATTGGAGCATTCTGGTAAAGACCATCCGTCAGGAATACAAAAACTACGACGGGTTTGTCATTGCTCACGGCACGGATACCATGGCATATACCGCAGCGGCGTTATCCTATATGATACAGAACTCGGATAAGCCAATCGTCATTACCGGAGCACAGCGGCCAATCAATATGGATATCACAGATGCCAAGACCAATCTGTGGGACAGTTTCTTATATGCGGCAGACAGTCAGTCTCAGGGAGTGCAGATTGTATTTGATGGGAAAGTGATTGCCGGAACCAGAGCCAAAAAGATTCGTTCCAAAAGCTACAATGCTTTTTCCAGTATAGATTTTCCTTGTCTTGCCATGATACAAAATGGGAAAATTATGCGATATATCCCTATGGAAAAATTCCGGGAAGAAGTGAACTTCTATGAAAATCTGGAACACCGGATATTTTTGTTAAAGCTGACGCCGGGAATGAGTGAAGGAATCTTACAGCCCATATTTGAACAGTATCAGGGAATCATCGTGGAAAGCTTCGGTGTGGGAGGGATTCCCCATTCTCTGGCAGAGGCTTTTTACCGCCTGTGCAAAAAATACCCAAAAAAGGCAGTGGTCATGGCGACGCAGGTGGTGCATGAGGGAAGCGATATGACCATCTATCAGGTGGGAAACGAGATAAAAAAAGAATGTAATCTGTTGGAATCCTATGACATGACCCTAGAAGCGGTATTGACAAAAATCATGTGGATATTGGGAAATCCCCAGATGGGAGATGTAAGAAAACAGTTCTATAAACCGATAAATTACGATAGTATTGTAAACGATTTTAAATGATTTCAGAGGAAAAGAGAGGGTATCAATGACAAAAGAAGCGTTGGCGTTGGAAGCTATTCAGCGGTTAAAAAAAGAATATCCCGATGCAGGATGTACCTTAGATTATAATCAGGCATGGAAGCTACTGGTCAGTGTGCGGCTGGCAGCACAGTGTACGGATGCCAGAGTCAATGTGGTGGTACAAGAACTGTATGCAAAATATCCTACTGTGGAGGCTTTGGCAGAAGCAGAGGTGGAAGAGATTGAAAAAATTGTGAAGCCTTGCGGATTGGGACACAGCAAAGCCAGAGATATCAGTGCCTGTATGAAAATCCTAAGAGACCAATACAGCGGCAAGGTGCCGGACGATTTTGATGCATTGTTAAAGCTGCCGGGAGTAGGCAGGAAAAGTGCCAATCTGATTATGGGAGATGTCTTTGGAAAGCCGGCAATTGTGACCGATACCCATTGTATCCGTCTGGTCAATCGTATGGGTCTGGTGGATGGAGTGAAGGAGCCGAAGAAAGTGGAGATGGCATTGTGGAAATTAATTCCACCGGAAGAGGGAAGTGATTTTTGCCATAGGCTGGTATACCACGGTAGAGATGTGTGTACCGCAAGAACCACACCCCACTGTGAAAAATGCTGTATGGAGGATATTTGTGCCAAAAACATAACATGATAGGGAAACCATGCATTTTTTCCATTTTATAGGGAATAATTACCTTGAAAGAAGCCATAAAGCCGGAAAATGCCGAAGGGAGCAGATTTTTCGACTTTGGTGAATCAGGAGGTAATTTATGGGAGATATGTTTTGTTTTCAATGTCAGCAAACCGCTCATAATACAGGTTGTGAAGGAAGAGCGGGTGTGTGTGGAAAAAAAGCAGATACGGCAAATTATCAGGATGAACTGACAGGAGCCTTGATTGGACTTGCCCGGGCAGTAAAATCAGCAGAAGCGACTCAAAAAGCAGATGAATTGGTAATGAAAGGATTATTTACAACCATTACAAATGTAAATTTCTATAATGATACCATTTGTAAGTTGATAGAGGAGGTTCATTCAGAGAAAGAAAAAATCTTACCGAAGACACAGGATTATGATGTGCAGGAAATATGGAATGACCATGAGGATATCCGTTCTCTGAAATCTTTGATTTTATTTGGAATGAGAGGTATGGCGGCATATGCCTATCATTCCTATGCACTGGGATACGAAGATGATGAGGTTAAGTCCTTTTTCTACGACGGTTTATATGCAATCGGAGAAGATTACAGTAAAGATGAGTTGTTGGCACTGGTGCTGAAAACCGGAGATGTAAACTATAAATGTATGGCAATGTTGGATCGTGCCAATACAGAAAGCTATGGAACTCCGGTTCCCACGGAAGTTCCTCTTACCATTGAAAAGGGTCCATTTATTGTGGTAAGCGGTCATGATTTGCATGACTTGGAACTGCTTTTGGAACAGACTAAGGACAAAGGTATTAATATTTATACCCACAGTGAGATGCTGCCGGCACATGGATATCCTAGGTTGAAGGCATATCCTCATCTCAAAGGAAATTTCGGAACGGCATGGCAGAGCCAGCAGGCAGAGTTTCATAATATTCCGGCCCCGATTTTATTTACCACAAACTGTCTGATGCCGGTACGTCAGAGCTATTGTGACAGAGTATTTACCACTTCCATTGTATCCTACCCGGAATTAGTACACATTGGAGAGGATAAGGATTTTACGCCGGTAATTGAAAAAGCATTGGAATGTGGAGGGTACCGGGAGGACAAACCTTTGACCGGAATCAACGGGGGTTCTGTTGTAACTACAGGATTTGCCCATGGAACAGTTTTGGAAAATGCAGGGAAAATCATTGATTTAATCAAACACGGAAAAATTCGCCATATCTTTCTCGTTGGTGGATGTGACGGAGCGGCACCGGGAAGAAGCTATTATACGGAATTTGCAAAAAAGACACCCATGGACACCATCATATTGACACTGGCATGTGGAAAATACCGTCTTAATGATTTGGACTTGGGAAAAATCGAAGGTCTTCCGCGGATTCTGGACATGGGACAATGCAATGACGCGTATAGTGCCATTCAGGTGGCATTAGCATTGGCAGATGCATTTGAATGTGATGTCAATGAATTGCCTCTTACATTGGTTCTTTCATGGTATGAGCAGAAGGCAGTCTGCATTTTATTGACATTGCTGCATCTTGGTATTAAAAATATTTTATTGGGACCAACCCTTCCGGCATTTATTTCTCCCAACGTGTTAGATATATTGGTTGAGAAATATAACATTACGCCAATCAGTACACCGGAAGAGGATTTGAAAAAAATATTAGGAGAAATGTAATAGATGGCAATCATGTGCCATAAGAAGAGAATTTTGCACAACAAGGTTCTCTTTTTTTAAAAGATAAAACAATAATAGGAATTATTTTTAAAAAAATAGTGAAATTTAAAAAAAGATGTGATATAATATCCGCATAGCATAAAATATGACATAGGAGGAAATAGAATGAGTAAATATCGTTGTAATGTTTGTGGATATGTTCATGAGTGTGAGGGAGACCTTCCGGCAGATTTTATCTGTCCATTATGTAAGCAGCCGGCAGATAAATTCGAGAAGGTAGAGGAAGCATCCGGAGAAAATCCATATGCAGGAACTAAGACAGAGAAAAACTTGCAGGATGCATTCGCTGGAGAAAGTCAGGCAAGAAATAAATATACTTATTTTGCGAATATCGCTATCCAGGAAGGTTACGAGCAGTTAGCAGAGCTTTTCTTAAAAACAGCCAGAAACGAGCAGGAGCATGCAAGAGTATGGTTCCAGGAATTAGGCGGAATCGGAAGTACCGCAGAGAACCTTTTACATGCAGCAGAAGGTGAGAATTACGAGTGGACCGATATGTATGACCGTTTTGCAAAAGATGCAGAGGAAGAGGGATTCCCGGAGCTGGCAGAGCGTTTCCGTAAAGTGGGAGCTATTGAGAAAGCTCACGAGGAGAGATATCGTGCATTACTGAAAAATGTTGAGATGCAGCAGGTATTTGAAAAAGGCGAAGAAGCTATGTGGGAGTGCCGTGTATGCGGTCATCTGGTAATGGGCAAGAAAGCCCCGACTGTATGTCCGGTTTGCGGATATTCCAAGAGCTATTTTGAAGTAAGAAAAGAGAATTACTAAAACATAAAAGACGGTAAGAGAGTCCAAAAGGGGCTGTTGTAAAAAGGATTAATCTTTTTGCAACAACCCTTTTTTGAAAGGATTTTTTATAGCCCTTTTATTTAATAACTTCTTCCTGCACCACTTCCTGTGCAATCAGAGTTCCGTTTTCGAAAGTATATTTAATGGTTTGTACAGCATCGTATTCTTCCAGCCATACGGCATCTGCGTATCGGGTTCCAAAACATAGACATTCCTCTACGGTATTCATATAAATATCAATACGGTTTCCTTTGATTTTTCCCCCTACGTCCTCGGCGATGTAGGTGTGACCGTTAATTTGCACTCTACTTCCCAAGGGTATGACTTTTGGGTCTACTGCAATGGTTCTTCCCGCAGCAACCCGTGTTCCGGTTTTGGTGATTCCATCGGCAGACGCTCCGCAGCTTACCTCGCTGGCTTCATAGGCAGTCAGCAGGACATTGGGTATCAGGTGTTCCTTTGTCAGTGTGACATATTGCTTGGCATACACCGTGGTCTGGATGGAACCGTTTAGTTCCTCGTATTCAATATCGCTTTTGCTTTGGTCGGGGCTGCTGATATAAGAAGCAGCAACCACATCCTTATTCTTTTTTTCCTTTTCGCAGGTCATGTGAAGTTCCGTAGGAGCATCGGCGGTCTGTTGGCTGTCGGGATTGTCCCCGGCGTAAGAACAGACAGCAAGAGCGGATGCAAAAGCGGCAACTGCCACAGCCTGCCTAATTCGGTATGGTTCTTTCATAAAGATCCTTTCTGCAATTGTTTGCTATTATATTCATATTCTTGGAACATTCTTCCGTATACCAGAAGTATGTGCCAGAGCAAGCAAAATTATAACCAAGGGTTGTTGTAAGAATTGGTAAAAAAATGTAATTAGCAAAGAAATTCTTTTTGATTTTTTTATAAAGAGGCAAGAAGTGTGTTATGATGGATAGTAAGAGGTAAGGAGGCGACAGAATGTTTTACGAGATAAGAAAAGACAGGATGGAAGAGTCGGATCTTACAGAGTGGAAGCATGAACAAAACACCGTGGCAGTTTTTACTCAAAAGGAATGGGAACAGGAAATGGACATTCGGGCAACCTATCTGCTGAATCAGAGCGAGGATAATATCCATTTTTGTAAGCTGGAAAACCATCCCAATTATCTGTTCGGAACTTTCCATATTCCCATCAAAAAAGAACATGACAAAAATATGGGCTTCGCCTTTTATATTCTGGAAAAAAAACTGATTTTCATTGATGATACAGGATTGGTAGAAGCAAGTATCAAAAAAATTATGTCCCAGAAGCTGCGAAAAGGCTATTCACTGGAACGATTTTTATATGATTTTTTAGTGTCGTTGGTGGATGATGATTTGATTTATCTGGCGTCCTTGGAGAAAGAAATCATGAAATTGGAGGAACATATGGTGGAGGATGAAGGCAAAAATTTCAACTATCGTATGCTCCAGCTAAAAAAAGAGATTTCCAGATTCTATCGTTATTACAGTCAGTTGGCGGATTTGGGAGAAAACCTGTATGAGAATGAGTTGGATTTCTTTGGTAAAAAGGAGGCAGCGTCATTTCGGATTTTTGCAGACCGTGCAGCACGGCTTCAGGAGGAGACTCAAGTACTGCGGGAATACGCCATGCAGGTTCAGGATGTGTACCAGTCGGAAATCAGTATCCGTCAGAACAATGTCATGAAAGTTCTGACTATTGTTACCACTGTATTTTTGCCATTGACTCTGATTGCAGGGTGGTATGGAATGAACTTCACCCATATGCCGGAACTGACTTGGGTCTACGGATACCCTGTGGTAATTATCGTCAGTATTCTGGTGGTAATCATCAGTCTTTGGATATTTAAGAAGAAAAAGTTTTTGTAATCTATTGTAAAAAAAATCGGTTTGTAATACAATACGAGAAAAATGGAGGAGTAAAGTACCTATGAAAAAACAAGAAATCCCGTATAAAATTTATTTAGAAGAAAGTGAGATGCCGACCCAATGGTATAATGTCCGTGCGGATATGAAGAACAAACCGGCACCTCTTTTGAATCCGGCAACTTTGCAGCCGATGACAGCAGAGGAGCTGGGTCATGTATTCTGTGACGAATTGGTGGCACAGGAATTAAATGATACAGATGCATATATTGATATTCCGGAAGAAATTCGGAATTTCTACAAAATGTATCGTCCGTCACCATTGGTACGTGCTTATTGTCTGGAAGAAAAATTACAGACTCCGGCAAAGATTTATTACAAATTTGAAGGAAATAATACCAGTGGAAGCCATAAGCTGAATTCAGCCATTGCTCAGGCTTATTATGCAAAAAAGCAGGGTTTAAAGGGCGTCACCACAGAAACCGGAGCAGGTCAGTGGGGAACCGCACTTTCCATGGCATGTTCTTACTTTGATTTGGATTGTAAAGTATATATGGTAAAGGTATCCTACGAGCAGAAGCCTTTCCGAAGAGAGGTTATGAGAACCTATGGAGCAAGTGTGACACCGTCACCTTCCATGGACACAGAGGTAGGAAGAAAAATTTTAGCGGAGCATCCGGGAACCACAGGAAGTCTTGGATGTGCCATTTCCGAGGCCGTAGAGGTTGCCACAAATACAGAGGGCTACCGTTATGTGTTGGGAAGCGTGTTGAATCAGGTGTTGCTGCACCAGTCCGTAATCGGTCTGGAGACAAAGGCAGCCGTAGAGAAATACGGAATTGAACCGGATATTATTATAGGCTGTGCAGGCGGCGGCTCCAATTTGGGAGGATTAATCGCTCCGTTTATGGGAGAAAAATTAAGAGGCGAGAAGGATTATCACTTTATCGCTGTAGAACCGGCATCCTGCCCAAGTCTAACAAGAGGAAAATATGCATATGATTTCTGTGACACCGGAAAAGTATGTCCGCTTTCTAAGATGTACACGCTGGGCAGCGGTTTCATTCCGTCCGCAAATCATGCAGGCGGTCTGCGTTACCACGGTATGAGCACCACTCTGTCCCAGTTGTATGATGACGGACTGATGGAGGCAAGAAGTGTAGAGCAGACAAAGGTATTTGAGGCGGCAGAGCAGTTTGCCAGAGTGGAGGGAATCCTTCCGGCACCGGAAAGCAGCCATGCCATCCGGGTAGCCATTGACGAGGCTATGAAATGTAAGGAAACCGGAGAAGAGAAAACGATTGTCTTTGGACTTACCGGAACCGGATATTTTGATATGGTGGCATATGAGAAATTCCACAATGGCGAAATGAGTGATTACATACCGACAGATGAGGATTTGAAACCGGGATTTGACAGTCTTCCGCGGGTATAGGAGGAAAGAAATGGATTACGCATCAGAATCATTGAAAAAGCACTATGAGTGGCAGGGAAAGATAGAAGTCATTAGCCGTGCCACCATAGAAAACAGAGAGGATTTGTCTCTGGCATATACACCGGGAGTTGCACAGCCTTGTCTGGAAATACAAAAGGATATCAGCAAAAGCTATGAGTTGACCAGAAGATCCAATCTGGTGGCAGTGGTAACCGACGGAACGGCAGTACTGGGTCTGGGGGATATCGGACCGGAAGCTGGAATGCCGGTTATGGAAGGCAAATGTGCATTGTTCAAAGCCTTTGCCGATGTGGATGCCATACCACTTTGTGTGCGTTCCAAAGATGTAGATGAAATTGTCCGTACAATCAGCCTGTTGGCAGGAAGCTTTGGCGGCGTCAATCTGGAAGATATTTCCGCACCTCGTTGCTTTGAGATTGAGGAAAAGCTGCAAAAGGTATCGGATATTCCGATTTTCCATGATGACCAGCACGGAACAGCAGTGGTTGTGACGGCTGCATTGTTAAATGCTTTGAAGGTTGTGGGAAAGAACATAGAGGATATTGAAGTAGTTGTAAACGGACCGGGAGCGGCGGGAACGGCAATTATCAAGATGCTGCTGGCTGCCGGTGTAAAGAATGTCATAGCAGTGGATGAGCATGGGGTTTTATATCCGAACCGTCCGGCAGGCTTAGAGGCTCACAAGAAAATGCTGGCAGAGATCACAAATAAAGAGAAACGAACCGGAAATCTGGGAGATGCTATGAGGGGAGCAGATGTTTTTGTAGGCGTATCTGTACCGAATTGTGTCACAAAAGAGATGATACAGTCCATGAATGAGAACCCGGTATTGTTTACCATGGCGAACCCGACACCGGAAATCATGCCTGATTTGGCGAAAGAAGCCGGAGCAGCAGTTGTGGGAACCGGTCGAAGCGATTTCCCGAATCAGATTAACAATGTATTGGCATTTCCGGGAATCTTCCGAGGGGCTTTGGATGTGCGGGCAAGCGAAATCAATGAAGAGATGAAGATTGCTGCGGCAAAGGCCATCGCATCCTTTGTGACCGATGACCTGTTGAGTGCCGACTATATCATTCCAAGTGCATTGGATAAAAATGTGGCATCCGCAGTTGCCAAAGCGGTTGCCAAAGCGGCAAAAGAAACAGGAGTTGCCAGAATTTAAGAAAGAAAAGAATACAGAATGCTCCCTTAGAGAACGTCACATGAGATACAGAGGCTAGGGGAGTGTTCTGCTTATTATGGAGGAAAAAGAAGTGGCTCGTAATTGGATACGGAATCTTAGTACGACCAGAGTAATTGCACTTAGCTTTTTTTGTGTAATTCTGATAGGAACATTACTGTTATGTCTGCCGATTTCGGCACGAAACGGGGAATGGACCCCCTTTTTAAATGCGATGTTCACTGCCACAAGTGCCACCTGTGTGACAGGGCTTGTGGTATATGATACTTTTACCCATTGGACGGTTTTCGGTCAACTGGTCATTCTTGTGATGATACAGATTGGCGGAATCGGACTTATGACAATTATCAGTACATTTGCAATCTTTTTTAAGAAAAAAATCGGACTCCATGAAAGAATGTTGTTGAAGGAGTCCGCAGGAAATACCAGAATCAGCGGAATGGTAGTGCTGGTAAGAAGAATTATTAAGGGAACTATTATTTTTGAGGCAGTGGGAGCTGTCATTCTGATGTTCCGTTTCTGCCCGAAGATGGGGTTTCTTCAAGGTACATATTATGCCGTTTTCCATGCAGTCTCCGCATTTTGCAATGCAGGATTTGATTTGATGGGAAGGTATGAAGCGTTTTCTTCGCTGACGGCATATGAGACAGATTTGGTGGTAAACATAGTAATCATGCTGTTGATTATTATCGGAGGTATCGGATTTTTTGTCTGGTCGGATATTATCAACTGCAAAGGAAAATTTCGGGAGTTTTCCCTGCATTCCCAGATTGTCATAGTTACTACCGTGATTCTGTTGGTTACGGGAACCGTAGGATATCTGATTTTTGAGGGAAACGGAAATCTAAAAGGAATGAGCGGCGGAGAACGTATGCTGTCGGCAGCATTCATGTCGGTTACCAGCCGAACAGCAGGCTTTAATACCATGGATATGGGAAGTCTTTCCGAGGCGGGAAGCCTGCTGACCATGATATTAATGTTTATCGGAGGAAGTCCAGGTTCCACCGCAGGAGGTATCAAGACCACCACATTGGCAGCGGTAATTTTGACCGCCATAGCCATGGCAAAGGGGAAGACAGAGGTAACGGTTTTTAAAAAGAGATTGGATAACGGAGTATTAAAGCATGCCGTATCCATTATCATTGTCTATATCAGTGGTATTTTACTGGCAACCATGTTGATTTGCTTTGTGGAGCCGATTCCGATGGAAGATATTTTATTTGAAACCATATCGGCAGCAGGCACAGTGGGAGTGACGAGAGGAATCACGACCCAGCTGGGAGCCGTTGCAAAGGTGGTTTTAATGATTTTGATGTACGGCGGAAGAATCGGCGGTTTGTCGCTGCTTTTAGTATTTGCTGAGAGACGGACTAATGCACCGACCAAACGTCCGTCGGAAAGAATTTTAGTGGGATAGAAGGAGAAGAAAATGAAATCAATACTGATTATAGGAATGGGAATTATCGGACAGTATCTGGCAGAAAAAATGCAGGAGATGGGAAATGATGTAATGATTGTGGACAAAGATGAAGAACTGATACAGAAGCTTTCACCGGAGTTTCCCGATTCTTTTGTAGGAGATTGTACGGATGAGGGAGTTCTGCGTTCTCTGGGAGTCAATAATTTTGACTACTGCTTTGTGGTAGTGGGAGAAAATTTCTATGATTCCTTAGAAATTACCTCTATTCTGAAGGAATTGGGAGCAGTCCATGTAGTTACAAAGGCAAAGCGGAAAAGACAGGCAGAGTTTTTGAAAAAAATCGGAGCGGATGAAGTATTCTTCCCGGAATTTGAGATTGCGGAAAAACTGGCGGTACGTTACAATGCCACAAATATTTTTGATTATATTGAGCTGACCTCGGAATACTCTATTTTTGAGATTCCCATTGTGCCGGAGTGGCAAGGAAAAAGCATTGAGGACATTAACGTCCGCAAATCCTATAATATTAATATCATAGCCGTAAAAAGCGGCAGTTCCTTGAATCCTTCACCGGGAGGAAATTACATTTTTCAGAAGGATGACCACATTGTGGTAATCGGAAAATCCTCAGATGTATTTTCCCTTTCGGCAAAAACCACAGGCTAAGAAAAATAAAAATTATCTCTTGACATCAGAAAAAAAGAGTGATAATATGACTACAATCTAATAACACTTTAAACCGTTGAAGCGGAGATAACGGTAGTTATGCTCGCACAGAGAGTCTGGGAAGCTGAGAGCCGGATCGAACACAGATTATCAAATGGACCGCTGAGGGTGCAGTCAAAGGCGAAGAGCCGAGTATTCTGCAACGTGGAGGCATACGTCAGTTGCCCGGGATATGATGGTATCCTATGGAGAGCACAGAGAGTTTCTTTGTGAAGCAAGGTGGCACCGCGAGAGGTATATGATACAGCTCGTCCTTGACAGAATTGTCAGGGATGGGCTGTTTTTTATCGTAAGGAATTCCGTTGAATTCTTTACACGCAAAAGTCCTCCGGGTAGAAAGGAGTAATTATGATAAGACCGGAATTGGAAGAAGCAAAGAAAATAGCAGAAGAACAGGAGTTTCAGATTATTCCCATCAGCATGGAACTGTATTCCGATTTGCTGACACCTATTGAGGCGTTGCGGAAACTGAAAAATGTGAGTAAGCATTGTTACCTGTTGGAATCCGCAGAGGATAATCAGAATTGGGGCAGATATACTTTTTTGGGATATGACCCTAAGCTGGAACTGACCTGTGTGGATGGAAAGGTAACCATCACCGCCGGCACGAAAATTACCATGGAGACAAAACATCCGAAAGAGCAGATAAAACAGATTATCGAAGAAAATAAAAGTCCAAGGTTTTCTTATCTCCCGACGTTTACCGGAGGTTTGGTAGGGTATTTCTCCTACGATTACATCAAATATGCGGAAAACAGTCTGGATTTGGATGCAGAGGATACGGAAGGCTTTCGGGATGTGGATTTGATGTTGTTTGATAAGGTCATTGCCTTTGACCATTATCGACAAAAAATCATACTGATTGTCAATGCAAAATGCAGTGATATAGAAACAGAATATCACAGAGCACTTTTAGAGTTGGAGAGTATGAAAAATCTGATTCTGAAGGGAAAGGCAAAGGAGGAACAGCCGGGAAAACTAAAAACTGATTTTAAAATGCTGTTTCAGGAAAAGGAATACTGTTCCATCGTGGAAAAGGCAAAGAACTATATCCGGGAGGGAGACATCTTTCAGGTGGTGCTTTCTAACCGCATGGAGGCAGAGTATGAGGGAAGTCTTTTGAATGCTTACCGGGTGCTGCGAACCACGAACCCGTCTCCGTATATGTTCTACTTTTCCAGCGATGATTTGGAAATTGCCGGAGCCTCACCGGAAACGCTGGTAAAGCTGGAGGACGGGGTGGTGCATACCTTCCCATTGGCGGGAACCAGACCCAGAGGAAAGACACTGGAGGAGGATGAGCGGTTGGAAAAAGAACTGCTGGCAGATGAAAAAGAATGTGCGGAACACAACATGCTGGTGGACTTGGGCAGGAATGACATCGGAAAAATTAGTGAGTTTGGAAGTGTAAAAGTAGAAAAATATATGTCCATTGAACGTTTTTCCGCAGTTATGCACATCGGTTCCACGGTGTCAGGCAAGGTTCGTAAAGATGTCCACACATTGGATGCCATCGATGCCATACTTCCGGCGGGAACTCTTTCCGGTGCACCGAAAATACGAGCCTGTGAAATCATCAATGAATTGGAAAACAACAAAAGAGGAATTTACGGAGGAGCCATTGGCTACATTGATTTTACCGGAAATCTGGATACCTGTATTGCCATAAGAATTGCCTATAAGAAAAATGGAAAAGTATTCATCCGAAGCGGTGCGGGAATCGTAGCAGACAGTGTTCCGAAAAAGGAATACGAAGAATGTCTCAATAAAGCGAAAGCCGTAAAAATGGCAATTCAGGGAGCGGAAGGAGGAAGTCTGATATGATACTTCTCATTGATAATTACGACAGCTTTTCCTATAATCTGGTGCAATATATCGGAAGCATAGAGACAGACATTCAGATTATACGAAACGATGCAAAAACCATAGAAGAGATAGAAAGGATGAAGCCTCAGGCAATCATACTTTCTCCGGGACCGGGATATCCCAAGGATGCGGGAGTATGTATTGAGGCGGTAAAAAAACTGGGAGAGCGGATTCCTATCTTAGGCGTATGTCTGGGACATCAGGCAATCTGTGAAGCCTATGGAGCAAAGATTACCCATGCTAAGAAGCTGATGCACGGAAAACAGTCTATGATAAGGCTAAAAAAGGATGACATACTGTTTCAGGGAATTCCAAGTCCTGCTCCGGTGGCAAGATACCATTCACTGGCAGCGGACACAGAAAGTCTTTCCGACTGTCTGGAAATAACAGCAAGGACAAAAGACGGAGAAGTGATGGCAGTACACCACAGAGAATATCCGGTATACGGAGTCCAGTTTCATCCCGAGTCCATATTGACCAGAAATGGTATGAAAATGATAGAGAACTTTATCGGATTTGTAAGAGAAAGCTGACAAATCTGGCGGCGGCAAATATGCAGGTTATGGGAGTCTATGAGGAAGGATTGGTGGAACCTATGGCACGGGTTTTAAGCGGACTGGGCGTCAAAAAAGGTATGGTGGTATATGGACAGGATAAATTAGATAAAATTTCCATTTCGGCACCCACCACCGTCTGCGAATTTCATGAGGGAAGCTACCATACCTATGAGATAAGACCGGAAGAGATTGGATTTACTACTTGTAAGAAAGAAGAACTGATGGGAGGAAGCCCACAGGAAAATGCAGAGATTACCAAGGCAATCCTAAGCGGAGAGCCGGGAGCCAAGAGAGAAGCGGTGCTGTTAAATGCCGGAGCGGGACTTTATATCGGAGGAAAAGCAGAGTCTCTTCAGGAAGGCGTGAAAATGGCGGCAGAGCTGATTGATACAGGAAAAGCAAAGAAAAAACTGGAAGAATTCATTGAAGAATCCAATCGATAGAATAAAGGAGCAGCTTATGATATTGGATGAGTTGGCGGGATATGCCGCAGAGCAGGTGGAAAAAGCCAAAAAACAAAAAAGTCTGGAGCAGATAAAGGAAGAAGCCTGTGCTATGCCAAAGGGAACCTTCCGCTTTGAAGAAGCCTTACAGGGAAAAGAAATGTCATTTATCTGTGAGGTAAAAAAAGCCTCTCCCTCTAAGGGAATCATATCCGAGAAATTTCCGTATCTGGAAATAGCAAAATCTTACGAGAAAAGCGGAGCGAATTGTATCTCGGTGCTGACAGAGCCAAAATGGTTTCTGGGTTCGGATGAGATATTTTGTCAGATACGTCAGGAAGTATCATTGCCTATGATACGAAAGGATTTTACGGTAGATGAATATCAGATTTATGAAGCAAAGGTTATGGGTGCTGATGCGGTCCTGCTTATCTGTGCATTGCTGGATACGGATACCATCAGAAAATATATGGAAGTCTGCGATACACTGGGAATCAGTGCATTGGTAGAAACCCATGATGAGGCGGAAATTGCTTCCGCGGTTGCGGCAGGGGCAAGGCTGATAGGAGTAAATAACCGGAACCTCAAGGACTTTAGCGTAAATTTTGAAAATGCAAAACGTCTTCATAAAAAGATTCCCAAAGAAGCGGTGTTCGTGGCGGAATCGGGTGTAAAAGGAGAAGAGGATGTAAGCAGTCTCTGTAAGATAGGAGCCGATGCGGTACTGGTGGGAGAAGCTTTGATGCGGGCAGAACATACAGAAGAAAAGCTACGGTTATTCCGGCAGGCGGCAAAAGGATAAAACGCCGAAGAGTAAAGGGGGGAGAAGGATGTCCCAAACAAAGATAAAAATTTGCGTGTTATACAGAGAAAAGGATGCGGATTATGTAAACCAATATCAGCCGGACTATGGAGGGTTCATATTTTATCCGCCCAGCCATAGAAATGTTATCATGGAACAGGCAAAAAAACTGAGAGAAAGATTGGACAGCAGAATTCCGACAGTGGGAGTCTTTGTGGATGAACAAAAAGAAAAAATTATAACCTGTGTAGAAAATGGGTGTATTGACATTATTCAGCTACACGGCAATGAGGATGAAGCCTATATCCGCAGCCTACGAAATGTCCTTCCCACCACAGAAATCTGGAAAGCCTTTCGGGTTCGCAGCCGGGAGGATGTGAAACAGGGAAAAAAGAGCAGTGCAGACAGGATACTTTTTGATTACGGAACCGGAGCCGGAAAAACCTTTGACTGGAAACTGTTGGATGGAATCGAAAGACTCTTTGCCTTGGCTGGTGGAATAGAAGCCAAAAACGTGAAACAGGCAATAGAAATGTTCCACCCGGAACTGATTGATGTCAGCAGCGGAGTGGAAACGGAAAGAAAAAAAGACCAAAAGAAAATAAAGGAAATCATTGAAATAATAAGGAGTGTGTGACATGGAAAAAAGGAAGATTTGAATCATACAGGTTCCCACAAGATTAACAATGTTTTAGGTCAAACCCTGTTGGCAAAGAAAATGGGAAAGACCAGAGTCATTGCTGAAACGGGAGCGGGACAGCACGGAGTGGCTACAGCCACGGCTGCAGCTTTGATGGATATGGAATGTGAGATTTCATGGGTGCAGAAGATATTGAGCGGCAGGCATTGAATGTGTATAAGATGAAGTTGTTGGGGGCACAGGTACATTCGGTAGAATCAGGTACGGCAACCTTAAAGGATGCGGTATCGGAAACCATGAGGGAATGGACCAACCGGGTTGCGGATACCCATTATGTACTGGGGTCTGTTATGGGTCCTCATCCTTTCCCAACCATTGTAAGAGATTTTCAAGCAATTATCTCAAAGGAAATCAAACAGCAGTGTATGGAAAAAGAAGGACGTCTGCCGGATGCGGTTATTGCCTGTGTAGGCGGCGGTTCCAATGCCATCGGAGCCTTTTATTATTTCGTTGAGGAGGAAGGTGTCCGGCTGATTGGATGCGAGGCAGCCGGACGGGGAATCAAGAGTTTTGAGACAGCAGCCACCATCAACACGGGATGTCTGGGTATTTTCCATGGAATGAAATCTTATTTTTGTCAGGATAAATATGGTCAGATTGCACCGGTGTATTCCATATCAGCAGGATTGGATTATCTGGGTATCGGACCGGAACATGTACCGGTAACTGATGAGGAAGCAGTAGAAGCCTTTGAGTATCTTAGCAAAATCGAAGGAATTATTCCGGCAATCGAAAGTGCTCATGCCATTGCTTATACAAAAAAACTGGCACCGCCCATGGACAAAGACCAGATAATCGTAGTAAATATTTCAGGACGTGGAGACAAAGACTGTGCGGCAATCGCACGTTATCGAGGAGAGGAAATTTATGAGTAAAATAAAAGAAGCATTTATCCCATTTATCACCTGTGGAGATCCCAGTCTGGAGTTGACAATGGAAATCGTAAAAACTATGGAGCAGGCGGGGGCGGACTTGATTGAATTAGGAATTCCTTTTTCTGACCCCACCGCAGAAGGTCCGGTTATTCAAAAAGCAAATCTGCGAGCATTGCAGGGAGGAGTTACCACGGACAAAATATTCGAGACGGTAAAGGAACTTCGGAAAACCGTCCAAATTCCAATGGTATTTATGACCTACGCCAATGTGGTATTTTCCTATGGAATCGAGCGTTTTTTACAGAAGGCAAAGGAGTGCGGCATGGATGGAATTATTTTACCGGATGTACCGTATGAGGAAAAAGCAGATTTTGCACCAGCATGTAAAAAATACGGTTTGGATTTTATCTCGTTGATAGCACCTACTTCCCATGAGAGAATTGAGCAGATTGCAAGAGAAGCGGAAGGATTTGTCTATTGTGTATCCTCTCTGGGAGTTACGGGAATGAGAAGCGAGATTACCACAGATGTGGGAGCAATGGTGGAGCTGGTAAGACGTTATACGGAAATTCCGGCGGCAATCGGTTTTGGAATCTCAAATCCCCAGCAGGCAAAAAAGATGGCGGAAAAATCAGACGGAGTCATTGTGGGTTCTGCCATTATCAAGCTGGTGGAAGAGCATGGAGAAAATTGTATTCCATATATTGAGAAATTTGTAAAAAGCATGAAAGAGTCCATATCTTAAAAAAAATCCTTTCCTATTTTGCCAAGGAGTGCTATCTTATTAGCTATAGGGAGAGAAAGCCAGAGGGTGGAGTATGGATCTTGCAGAAGTAAATATACGGAAAATTACAGATTACTTCCGGGCGGGCTGTAAGGAAAAAGAAAACCGGAGAATCGGAATTGAAATTGAACATTTCGTGATAAAAGAAGATCACAGGAATGCCAATTACGGGGAGATAGCGAAGATTCTCCGTGAAGTGTTTTATCATGCGGATGTCTACTATGAAAAAAATGCATTTATGGGATGTGAAACGGCAGAGTATGTTATCAGCCTGGAACCTGCCGCCCAAGTAGAAATCAGCATAAAACCAAGAAAAAGTATTGATGAATTAGAAAAAGTCTATCAGGGCTTCCTGTATATGATGAAGCCTTTTCTTGAGAAATATCATATGAGTCTGGAAACTTATGGGTATCAGCCGTATGCAAAGGCGGCTGAGCTTCCCCTGATTCCCAAAAAGCGATATGAGTATATGGATGCTTATCTAAAGAGAAAGGATACGCTGGGAATCCGCATGATGCGGGGAAGTGCCTCCACACAGATTGCTATTGATTATACAAATGAGAGAGATTTTGTGAGAAAGTATCAGTTGGCACAGGTGTTGTCTCCTGTGCTGGCTCTTTTGACGGAAAACACACCGGTTTTGGAGGGGAAAAAAGAAACGCCACATATTCCCCGGACCGTTATCTGGAATCATGTGGACTCCAGAAGATGCGGCATTGTACCGGGAAGTATGGATATGGATTTTGATTTCTACAGATATGCGGAATATGTGTACCATGTGCCGCTGATTTTTGTGGAAGAAAACGGAAGTGCCATTCCTACGGGAGAGTGGTCTGCCGCAGAATATTACAGGGAGAGGGTTATGACTGAGGAAGAGATAGAACATATGCTGTCCATGGTTTTCCCAGATGTACGTCTGAAAAACTATATTGAAATACGGATGGCAGACAGTCTTCCGGAGGGAAAGGCCTTTGCTTATGCGAAATTAGTGAAAGATATTTTTTACGGAGAACATTTTGCCCAAGTGCGGGAATATTTTGGAGACAAAAGTGAGATGGATATTGTAGAGGCAAAGGAGGCGGCAGTACGTGACGGAGGACAGGCCACTTTATATGGAAGAAAAGCCTCAGACATCTTTGCGTTTTTAGAACGCCTTTTTGAGGAGCCGATGCATATATTATTAGGAAAAAGAAGGCAGTAAAATGAGAGAAGTAACAACAATACAAAACAGATATATGGAGCTGATGGGGGAGGATTTGGAATCCCATCGGATGACAGCAAAGAAAGCCAATGATTACATCCGAAATTCTACGGCAAAATACCACGGAAGATGTGTGAAAGCACTCTATATTCCGAAAATCTATACGGAAACAGAAGAAAAACTTTTTCAGGAAATTATAGAAACAATCTGTGGTATTTTTTATAAAGTAATGGAGGAATATCGCAAGAATCCCGATTATCGGAAACTCTTCGGATTTGAAGAGAGGCTGGAACAGTTGATTTTGCGGAAACCAACCTATGAATGTCCTCTGCCCATTGCAAGGATTGATATTTTCCTCAATGAGGAAACCGGAGATTTTAAGTTCTGTGAGTTTAATACAGACGGAACTTCTGCGATGAATGAGGACAGGGAGTTGAATATTGCCATTCAAAGGACCAAGGCGTATCAGCAGTTTTCAGAGGAATATGAGCTTACCTCCTATGAATTATTTGATACGTGGGTAGATACCTTTCTTCAAATCTATGATACCTATGAGAATAAGAAAGAACATCCAAGGGTTGCTATCGTAGATTTCATGGAGAATGCCACCGAGATGGAATTTCGTATTTTTGCAGAGAGCTTCCGCAAACGTGGTGTGGCAGCAGAAATTTGTGAAATCAGAAATATGGTCTATCGGGATGGGGTGCTCTATAGCCCGGAGGGAAATCGTATTGATGCCATTTATCGCCGGGCAGTTACCAGTGATATTATGTCCCATTATGAAGAAGTCAAAGATTTTGTCGCAGCGGTAGAGAATGGGGATGTCTGCCTCATTGGAGATTTTCAGACCCAGATACCTCATAACAAGGTTCTTTATAAGATATTGCACCTGCCTCAGACCAAAAGGTTTCTGACAGAGGAGGAGTGCAGATTTGTGGAGGCACATGTGCCGAAGACCTACAGTATCCATGACAAGAGGTTAAAGACAGAAGAGATTCTGGAGGAGAAAAACCGTTGGATTTTAAAGCCGGAGGATTCTTACGGTTCTCAGGGAGTTCATGCGGGAGTGGAATGTGATTCGGAAGAATGGAAAGAATATTTTCTGGAGCAGCGTATGAATGAAAACAGTACCTATCTGATACAGGAGTTTTGTCTTCCGTATCAAACGCAGAATATAGATTTGGTGGAAGGAGACACAGAGTTTTTCCCGGTCTATAATCTGACAGGGCTGTTTGCCTATGGAGGAAAATTTGCGGGAGTTTATTCCCGGATTTCCAAAAGTGAGATTATTTCCACCCAATATAGTGAAATGGCACTTCCGACGATGATTGCAAGGAAGAAGGGGAAGTAATATGAGACAGATGGAATTTAAGATGGAACGAACCGGACTTTTGCAGGTGGGAGATGTGCTTCCGGTTACAGAGGGGAAGCTGCCCAACTCCTATTATTATACCTTGGGGAAGGCGTATGCCATGTCTGCCAATTACAAATATAACGAGCGGCTTCAGAGTACCGAAGGAAAAGTGGTGGATGTTAAAGAAACACCCAAAGGCTACTTTGTGACAGTGGAATTCCCAGAAGAAGAGATTGAAAAAAAAGAGTAGAATGTTGTATAATGATAATGAATAAGTGGGGTGGAGTTAAATACATTTAAAAACTGTATGAAAGTAACAGATGAGGACGAATGAATGAAATACGTGCCGATTGAAAAACTTACTTCCGATATGGTATTGGGACAGGATTTATACGACGGTGCCGGAAGAATTTTATTATCAAAACATGCAATTTTAAATCCCGAGTACATCAGTAATCTTGAGAATCTTGGTTTTCAAGGTGTGTATATTGATGAGGATTTTACCCGTGGTATTGAGATAAAAGAGGTACTGCAGCCGGAGGTAAGAAGAGAAGCATTAAAACGTATTTCTGAGATGTTTGACATAGCAGTTTTACCGGATGCAGAGTTTATTAAGGAACAGGAAAAGCTGCAAAAGACAATTGAGAAGGTCATTGAAAATATCCTGAATAATGGGGATATTATGAGCAACATGCTGGATTTAAAGACCTATGATGACTATACTTATTTTCATTCCGTCAATGTGGCGGCACTTTCTACTTTGATCGGTGCCCACAAAAAGATGGAGGAAGAACAGCTGACAATTTTGGCGGAAGCAGCCATTTTACATGATATCGGCAAGAAGTTTCTGGATGTAGATGTATTAAATTTGCCAAGGGAACTTACAGATGAAGAACGGGAGATTGTAAAGCTGCATTGCCGTATGGGATACAATTTTTTAAGAAGAAATTTTGATTTTCATGAAGATGTTGCCACAAGTGTACTGGAGCATCACGAGAGATATGACGGTGCCGGATATCCGGATGGCAAGGAACATCGGGAAATTATCGAGTATGCCAGAATTATTTCCATTGCGGATGTCTATGATGCCATGACTTCCAAGCGTCCGTACCGGGAGGCATTGTCACCTTCCGATACCATGGAATATCTGATGTCAGAGGCTGGGGGAGCTTTTGACCCGAGGATTATAGAGCTGTTTGCAAGGAAAATTGCTGTTTATCCGGTGGGATGCGAGGTAGAACTTTCCAACGGAAAACGTGCGGTAGTCATTAAGAATCATAAAAATTATCCACTGCGGCCAAAGGTACGTTTACTGGAGGAAAATGTGGAATTGGATTTAAATACGGCTGTGGATGCGAGAAGCATAGTAATCACGAATATTATTTTGTAATCAGGTGAAAGAATGACAAATCAGGGAAAGAATGCAGTTGATATTCTTTTAGCAGAAAGTTTTAAGGAGTTAACCTTAAAGCAGCCAATCGAAAAAATAACAATTAAAGAAATAACAGATAAAGCGGGTGTTATAAGACCCACATTTTATAATCATTTTCAAGATAAATATGAGTTGCTGGAATGGATTATTATGACACAGATTATTGAGCCTATCGGACCATTATTACAGAATGGAATGGTTCACGAAGCACTTTTGTTAATGTTTACCAGTATTGAAAAGGAAAGGGAATTTTATATAAAAGCATGTAAGCTGGAGGGTCAGAATTCCTTTGAAAGTATTGTTAAGGATTGCATTAAGAAAGTGATTTTAGCTGTTATAGAAGAAAAGGTTACCGGAAAGAAGCCACCTCATGAATGGCTGACACCAGAACATCTGGCGGAATATTACAGTCAGTCCATGTGCTTTGTGGCAATCAGCTGGATTAAAAGTAATATGAGTATTCCGGCAAAAGAGGTGGCAGATATTTATCAATATGTGATAAAAAGGTCATTAGAGGACATATTGTCTGAAATGTAGATACAATATATACATTTGCGGGGGAATGTATATTGCAAAATACAGAATCGGGCGAATGTATAATTGAATAAGACAGGAAAAAAAGATTGAATATGTATTTATTCCGTCTTTTTTTTTATACTCAAATTCAAGATTATAGAAAAGAGATGATGAAGAATGATTAATTTTGGAAAAGGCGTAGTCAAGCTCAGAATACCAATCTTTATACTGAGTCTTGTACTGTTGATTCCATCAGCATTAGGATATTTTCATACAAGAGTAAACTATGATATCCTAACGTACCTACCGGGAGAAATTGACACCATGAAGGGTCAGGATATTCTTCTGGATGAGTTTGGCACAGGAGCATTTTCCATGTGCGTTGTAGAGGGAATGGAAGATAAAGATGTTTCCGCTATGCGTAAAGAAATGGAAAAAGTTGACCATGTAAAGAAGATTATCTGGTATGATTCTGTATCAGATTTATCTGTTCCGACAGATATGCTGCCGGAGGATTTACAGGAAGTATTTATTAATGAAGACAAAGATGCGACTTTAATGGCAATCTTTTTTGACACATCCATGTCAGCGGATGAAACCATGGATGCCATTGAGGAGCTGCGGAATGTAGCAGATAAACAATGTTACATAAGCGGTATGTCAGCAGTCGTAACAGATACAAAAGGACTGATAAACCAAGAGGTACCGATTTATGTCTTGATTGCAGTAGTTTTGGCAATCATCGTGTTATCCCTGACCATGGATTCCGCAATTATTCCAATCTTTTTCTTATTGAGTATTGGAATGGCAATTGTATATAACTTAGGTTCCAATGTATTCCGAGGAGAGATTTCCTATGTAACGCAGGCGATTGCAGCGGTACTGCAGTTGGGTGTTACCATGGATTATTCCATATTCCTATGGCATTCTTATGAGGAGAATCAAGAAAGATTCCCGGGAGATAAGAAACGTGCTATGGCACACGCTATATCCAATACCTTGACTTCAGTAGTGGGAAGTTCCATTACTACAGTGGCAGGATTTATTGCTCTTTGCTTTATGAGCTTTACATTAGGTTTGGATTTAGGTATTACCATGGCGAAGGGTGTTGTTATCGGCGTTATCTGTTGTGTAACCGTATTGCCGTCTATGATTCTAATTTTTGATAAGATTATTGATAAGACCAGACACAAAGCAATCATTCCTGATTTGGGATTTATTGCAAACTGGGTAGTAAAACATTTTAAAGTATTTATCGTTATTTTCGTTGCTGTACTGATTCCAGCAATCTGGGGTTATACCCACTACGAAGTATACTATGATTTGGCAGGCACACTTCCGAAAGATTTAGACAGTGTTATTGCAAATGAGAAACTGGATGAGACTTTTGAAATGAACTCCACACATATCGTGTTGATTGATTCAAAGGTAGAGCCGAAAGATATTGATTCCATGATGAATCAGATTAACGATTTAGATGGAGTAAAAGCAACCTTGGGATTAGATACCTTTGTAGGACCAAGCATTCCAAGAGAGATTCTTCCAGATTCCGTAAAAGAAGTTGTTATGGATGAAAATTATCAGATGGTTATGATTAGTTCCGAATACGCAGTGGCATCGGATGAAGTAAATGAACAGTGTGATAAGATTCAGTCCATCGTTAAGAAATATGATAAGAAAGCAATGTTGATTGGTGAAGCACCTTGTACCAAGGATTTGATTACGATTACAGATCATGACTTTAAGGTAGTAAGTGCTGTATCCATCGGAGCTATCTTCCTAATTATTGCTTTTGTATTTAAATCTATTTCCTTACCGATTATTCTGGTATCGGTTATTGAATTTGCAATCTTTATTAACATGGGTATTCCGGCATTTACGGGTACGAAGCTTCCGTTTATTGCAGGTGTGGTTATCGGAACCATTCAGCTGGGAGCCACTGTAGATTATGCAATCTTGATGACCACCAAATACAGAAAAGCAAGATCTAAAGGAGCAGAGAAACAAGAAGCCATTACATTAGCACTTCAGTCTTCTATGCAGTCAGTTATTGTCAGTGCATTGAGCTTCTTTGCAGCAACCTTCGGTGTAGGTATGTATTCTAATGTAGATATGATTGCTTCCTTATGTTCTTTGATGGCAAGAGGAGCGATTATCAGTATGTTTGTTGTAATCTTCATACTGCCGTCAATGTTCATGATATTTGATAAAGCAATTTGTAAGACAAGTAAAGGCTTTTTGCCGGAGAGAGTAGAAGAATAAGGAGGAAGGAACTATGAAGTTACCAGAGTTAAAGAAGAGATTTAAAAATAAATATGTGATTCGTATTGCAGCAGGTGTTCTGACTGTTGCAATTGCAGGAACCAGCTATGGTGCATATACGGTATATGCAGAAAAAGGAACAGCCACAGAGTCAACCCAGCAGAGTGAGGCTAAATCAGAGGCAGAGGAAGAGCTGAAAGAGGTTCTTTCCGCCGAGGTCGACAAGTCTGAGGAAGAGGTTGGAAAAGACGAGACCGTATATATTGTAGCGGATAATACAGGAAAATCTAAAGAAGTGATTGTTAGTGACTGGTTAAAGAATCCAGAAGGAAAGGACACCTTAGAAGACGCTTCCGATTTAAAGGATATTAAAAATGTAAAAGGTGATGAAACCTTTAAAGAAAAAGATGGAAAACTGACATGGGAAGCAAAAGGAAAAGATATTTATTATCAGGGAACTACAGACAAAAAACTTCCAGTTGAGCAGAGTGTGACTTATTATCTGGATGGAAAAGAGATGTCTGCGGATGAAATTGCAGGTAAGAGTGGAAAAGTAACCATTCGTTTTGATTACAAAAATAATGTAAAAACAGTTGAAACTGTAAACGGAAAGGAACATAATGTATATGTACCATTTACAGTTATGGCAGGTATGATTTTAGATGACAGCTTCTCAAATGTAGAGGTTTCCAGCGGAAAAGTTGTATCAGACGGAGATAAACAGATTGTAGTTGGTGTGGCAATGCCGGGATTAAGCGATAGCTTAAAGGTAGATGCTTCTGACTTCTCAGAGGATGTAGATATTCCAGAGTATGTGGAAGTAACAGCCGATGTAAAAGATTTTTCTTTAAGTATGAGCATGAGTGTTATGATGAGCAGTCTTGTGAATGGAACAGATTTCGACGAGATGTTTGACTTGGATGCTCTGGATGATGCCATCAATACATTGTCTGATTCGTCTACTCAGTTGGCAGACGGAAGTAAAGAGTTGGCAGATGGTTTAGATACTTTAAATAGCAAGATGGGAGATTTCTCAGCAGGTATTAAAACATTGAAATCCGGTGTAGATCAGCTTGGAGGCGGAGCCGGCTCATTGGCAGATGGAGCAAATCAGCTGAATGACAGTGCAAAACAGATTAGTGCCGGAATTACACAGTTAGATCAAACTTTAAACGCACCATTGTCAACAGAGGAAAGAGCAGCAATCGAACAGAGTGCTCAAAGTGAAGTAGATGCGTTAATGAATAATGGTCAAAAAGCACAGATTATTGCATTGGCAAAGCAGCAGTTACAGACAGCAAATGGTGGTCAATTTGTAAATTCTGTAAAAACAAGTCTTCGTGAACAAGTCGCAGCAGCAGCCGGAGAATCAAACATAGTAACGGCAGAGGCATCATTTAGTAATGATCGTTCGGCAGCAGTTGCGTATGTATATAACAATACACCGGCACTTCGTGCAGGAGTACAGGGAGCGTTGAGACTTCCTTCAGAAATTCCGGATTATGCAACACTTGAGAATGCTGTAGTAGCAAGTCAGTTAAATCAGATGGCAGAAACAATTGCAGATAGTGTAGTTGAAGGAACAAAAAAGGGAGCAACCCAAGCAGCAGTAAAAGCTACACAGCAGACAAAAGCAACAGTAGCAGCAGCCATCGAAACAACGCAGGCAAACGGATATAGTCTTGTTACAGGTTCACAGGCATTAAGCAATGGTACACAGCAATTAGCAAATCAAATTCCGACTTTAACTAGTGGGGTAACTGCATTAGTGAATGGAACAAACCAGATTGCAGATGGAACGAATCAGTTATCTGATGGCATCGGAAAATTAGAAAAAGGTTCCAATACATTGAGTGAAGGAATGATTAAATTCGATGAAGAAGGAATCCAGAAATTAGCTGATACCTATAATGGAGATGTAAAAGATTTGGTTGAGAGAATTGTTGCTGTAATGCAGGCAGGCTCTGATTATCAGACATTCTCACAGGTAGCAGACGGAACCACCGGATCTGTGAAGTTCATTACAAGAACAGAAGGCGTAAATGTAAAATAAGATTAATGGATAGAAGGGAGAGAAAACCATGAATATGGTAGAAATCGTGCTGATTACCATCGGTGTTTCATGGGAAATCTTTGCAACTCTGGAATGTCAGGGTGCATTGGTTGCCAAACTTGAAAAAAAACGATTGGCATTAGCCGTAGTATTAACCTCACTATGGCAGACAATAGCTCTTTTTGTAGGCTGCGGTCTGGTCTCTCTCTTAAATCAATATGACGTACATTTAAGTGAGAAAGCTTATATCGGAAAAATAATCGCAGTTTTGATTCTGGGTGGAATGGGACTCAGAATGTTTGTGAAAGCATGGAGAAATGAGAGAATTATAGAAAAACGGGAAGAAGGACTGGATGTCAAGAAAACCTTTTTTGCAATCTTTAAGAGTACAATATTTACTGTTTTAACAGGAATTGCTTTTGGGTTTTTGCAAGCTGATTTGTGTAAAGTACTTATTATGATTATCTGTGTGACAGTTGCCATGGTTATCATCGGATTATATACAGGATACCGGATGGGCTATGAGCAGAAAACAAAGGCGTATTTTTTAGGAGGTCTGTTGCTGATTATTGCAGGAATAGATGTGATTGTCCGATATATCGTATTAGGTTAGGTAAGCACCGTAGAACGGAATGGTTCTGCGGTGTTTTTTAAAAAAGAAAAATGAAAAAATGACTCTTGAAATTCAAGAAAAAAGTAATTATAATCAAAGCACAGATAGATTTCGCCCGTGTAATTTGGACGGGAGGAATATATGAAGAAAAGGTTTCAGGAACTGGATTTAAAACACGCATTTTTGTTCGCGGCAGCTATGGAAGATGCGGAGATATGTCGTTTGGTATTGGAGATTATTCTTGATAGAAAAATTCCAAAAGTAAAGGTACATACTGAACACAGCATATTGGTTAGTTCGGATTTACGTAGCGTACGTTTAGATGTGTATGCCAGTGATGAGATGCAGGTCAGCTATAATGTAGAGGCACAGAATGAAAAAGAAAAAAATCTGGCGAAGAGGAGTCGGTATCATCAGGCAGAAATGGATGTTGCATCCTTACAACCGGGAGATGATTTTAATGATTTACAGCCGGGATATGTGATTTTTATTTGTACCTTTGATCCCTTTGGCGAGGGACTCTATCGATATACTTTTGAGGAACGTTGTTTGGAACGGGATATCGGTTTAGGGGATGGAACTCAAAAGATATTTTTGAATACGAAAGGAACAAATGAAAAAGAGGTTCCATTGGAATTAGTGCACTTTTTGCACTATATGGAACAGAGTACAGATGAGTATGTGGCGAAGATATCGGATGAGCCGATTGCACGTCTGCATGAAAAGGATATGACCTTAAAAAATTGGCGGAAACTGGAGGAAAGATATATGACAGGAGAAGAATTGCTGAGAAGAGAAAAGGCAAGAGGAAAAGCTGAAGATGTTTTGGAACTTTTGAGCGATTGTGGAACTGTGCCAACAGAGCTGGTAGACCGTATTTTTGAAGAACGAAATTCTGAGACGCTGAAAAAATGGTTGAGATTGGCAGCAAATGCAAAGACATTGGAAGAGTTTCAGGAAAAGATGTAGGAATCGTCTGTCAATGTTCTGCCCGAAAGGGCTTCTGTGGATATAAATATCCATCTTTACAATTCGTAAATTTTCACAAAAATAAGTAAGAAAATCACCGGGGAAAGCTATCTGCTATGAGACAAAATCTATATATTTTAAATAAGCTTCTTTATAGCTTGCTGATTCTGCAAGGGAAATCACGGAAGTGTATTCTTTCAGCCTGTCAAAATAAGCAGGATTTGGACAACGTAAATATTTTATGGCACCCAAAAGAGAAGTGTTTCCCACACAGGAAACCTTACCTGAACAATCGGAAGGCAGCAGTCCGATGGAAATAGCCTTGAAGACATCCGTATTGGTACCAAAGCCACCGCTGAGATATACTTGCTTTATATTGTCGGCACTGACACCATATTGAGTGAAAAGGGTTTCAATACCTGCCCGCACAGAAGCTTTTGCCAACTGGATGTCACGAATATCCTCCTGTGTAAAAGAATAATCCTGATAGGTGTATCCGGTGTGAAAGAAAATACCCTGTAAAAGACCGGTATGGTCTATGGCACCTTTTTGCTGCATTTCATAAAGAGCGTCAATGACAACGCTGCCGGGAATGCGGCTGCCCTCAAAAGCAGGTCCTGCGGCAACAGAAGAGGCTAATAGATGACCTTCTTTTCCCAAGACCATTTCTCCGTTTGTTCCCAAATCAATAAAAAGCGAAAGGCTATCTTTTTTTGGTAAATCTAAAAAGTATAAGCCCGAGAGAATGTCTCCTCCGACAAAAGTATCCAGACAAGGGATAAGAGTGACGGTGGTATTAGGAAAAACATCGGTGGCAAAAAAATCTTTGGCGGTCATATCGTCAAAGGAAAGAGCAGTAGGGGTAAAGGGAGCCTGTCCCAAGGTTTTACAAGATAGATTCCGCAGCAGATGGCACATAGCCGTATTGGCAGAAATACAAATAGAATCCAATTTGTCCGCCGGGATACCGGAAGACTGCAAAAGTGTATGAATACCCTTTGATATAAGGGCGAGTAAATCCTGTTGAAGTAAATTACCTTTTCCTTGATTAGAAGCTTCAATACGGCTTAAAACGTCTGCTCCATAAGAGATTCCGGGATTTGGGTAACCCTTGGAAGAAAGAATCGTGCCGTTGTTTAAATCCACCAAAGCCAGAGCAATGGTAGTTGTTCCAAGGTCCACAGCAATGCCGCAATGGGAAGAAACAACAGAAACAGATTCCGCAGTAGGCATCTCAATATCCGAAAAGAGCAATGTGTCAGGGAGCTGAATGTGCGAAATGCTTCCGACAGTGGTGTGACAAGCCCGTACCTCTTGACCGTCAGCAATAACCGTACAATGTCCGCAGACACCTCTTCCACCGCAGGACGCCGGAAGAGAAAAGCCGTTTTTCTGTAAAATATTTAAAATAGAGTCGGATTCCACCGCAGATACTTGAAATGTCTGGTTGCCTTTGCTGATTGTGAGCTGCCGCATATACTGTCCTCCCTTAATACAATGTTAGTGGATGATGATCCAACAACATTGTATCATAGAGACGGTATATGTGCCAGACAATGACATCTGGAAAAGCGAGGCAGGTTGTACTATAATAGTAGGAAAATGAGTACAAAGAAAGAGACAAGATATGAAAATTTTACTGACAGCCATCAATGCAAAATATATACATTCCAATCTGGCAGTTTACAGCCTTCGTGCCTACGCCAGGGAATACAGGGAGCAGATTGAACTGGCGGAGTTTACCATCAATCAGAGAGTGGATGAGATTTTAGAGGAAATCTATAAAAGAGAGCCGGATGTACTCTGCTTTTCCTGTTATATCTGGAATTTTACCTATGTGGAGGAATTGATAGAGGAGATAAAAAAGCTAAGACCAAATCTGCCTATATGGGTGGGAGGACCGGAGGTTTCCTATGAGGTGGAAACTTTGCTGCGGGAACATCCGGGCATTGACGGAGTGATGATTGGAGAAGGGGAAAAGACCTTCCTTGATTTTTGCAGATGTTATATAGAAGAAAAAGACCAGTTGGAGGAATCGCTTTGTGGGATAAAAGGAATTGCATACCGCAGAGCAGACGGCAGTATTTTTGAGACAGAGCCGCAGGAACCTTTGGACATGAGTACCATACCTTTTCCATATGAAGATATGACCGATTTTCAGAACCGTATCATTTATTATGAATCTTCCCGGGGATGTCCGTTTTCCTGTAGTTATTGTCTTTCTTCCGTGGACAAGCGATTACGGTTTCGGGATATAGCACTGGTAAAAAAGGAATTGGGCTTTTTTATAGAAAAAGAAGTGCCGCAGGTAAAGTTTGTGGACAGAACCTTTAACTGTAACCATAAACATGCAATGGAAATCTGGTGTTTTATCAAAGAGAAGGACAGGGGAATTACCAATTTTCATTTTGAAGTGGCGGCGGATTTACTGAATGAAGAGGAACTGGCATTTATCGAAACTATGCGTCCCGGATTAATTCAGTTAGAAATCGGCGTCCAGTCTACCAATGAAAACACCATTGCCACAATCCACAGACAGATGAACTTAGCGGAGGTTCAAAAAAAGGTGGGTAGAATCCAGCAGACCGGAAATGTCCATCAGCATTTGGATTTGATTGCGGGATTGCCGGAGGAGGATTATCGAAGCTTTCAGGAATCCTTTGATGAGATTTATGCATGGAAGCCGGAACAGCTTCAATTGGGATTCCTAAAAGTGTTAAAGGGTTCTTATATGTTTGAACACGCCCAAGAGTACGGTATGATTTACAAATCAAAGCCGCCTTACGAGGTGATGGCAACGAAATGGCTGACCTATGAAGAGGTATTGAAGATAAAACTGGTGGAGGAGATGCTGGAGGTCTATTACAACAGCGGACAGTTTGAAATCACCATGAAAGTGTTGGAGCTTTCCTTTGATAGTGCTTTTACAATGTTCTTGAAGCTGGGAGAATTTTATGAGGAAAAGGGATATCTTCGTCTGCGGCACACCAGAATCCGCCGTTGCGAGATTTTGTTGGAATTTGCAGAGCTTTATGATAAGGAACATACAGAGCTTTTAAAAGAGACCTTGACACTGGATTTATACTATAGAGAGAACATGAAGACCCGTCCCGCTTTTGCCGAGGATTTGACTGGGATAAAAGAAGTGAGCAGAAATTATTGTAAAAAAGGACGGTTGTCCCATTTGGAACCTTGTCACTATGAAAACCTGATTACGGAAAAACGGAGTCGGGAAGGATATCCAAAGAGATGCGAGACTTATTATATCTTATTTGACTATGAAGAGAGGAATCCTTTGACCAATCAGGCAAAAGCATATATTGTGGAAAGCCAACAGGCAAAAGTGGAAGGGAAGGAGAAGTGAAATGACCAAAAGAACCGGAGAAATATTGAAACGTCTGGATGAGGCATACGGAAAAGAATATATCTGTTATCTGAACTATGAGACACCGTGGCAGCTATTGATTGCGGTAATGTTAAGTGCCCAATGCACCGATGCCAGAGTCAATATTGTGACGAAGGATTTGTTTGTAAAGTATCCCACATTGGAGGCCTTTGCCAATGCGGATTTAAAAGAACTGGAGCAGGATATCCATTCTACCGGTTTTTATCATAATAAGGCAAAGAATATCATAGCCTGTACCAAAAGGCTTTTGGAGGAATACAACGGCGAGGTGCCGGAAAAATTAGAGGATTTGACATCTCTGGCAGGCGTAGGCAGAAAAACCGCCAATGTCATTCGGGGAAACATTTATCACGAACCCAGTGTGGTGGTGGATACCCATGTAAAACGGATTTCCAAAAAACTGGGATTTACCAAATCGGAGGATCCGGAAAAGGTAGAACAGGATTTGATGAAGGTGTTGCCGAAAGACCATTGGATTCTTTATAATATCCAGATTATTACATTGGGAAGAAGTATTTGTACCGCAAGGAATCCGAAGTGTACAGAGTGTTTTTTGGCGGATTTGTGCAAAGCAAAGGGAAAATAATATGTTACGAAATTATACGGTACTGGATTTAGAAATGACAGGACTGAATGCAAAACATCATAAAATCTTGGAGGCAGCCGCTGTACGGGTGCGGGAACAAAAGATTGTAGACAGCTTTTCCATGCTGATTCATCAGGAACTGCCTTTGGAGGAAGAGATTGTCCGATTGACGGGAATTACCGATGAGATGCTGGCAAATGCCCCGGAAGAAGAGGAAATTCTGACAGAGTTTTTTGCTTTTTTGGGGGAAGATGTTCTGATTGGTCACAATATAATCTTTGACTACGGATTTTTAAAACAGGCGGCGGTAAATCGAAAGTTGTCTTTTGAACGAAAGGGAGTGGACACCTTAAAGATTGCAAGAAGATGCCTTCCTGCGGAGCAGAAAAAAGATCTGGATACGTTATGTAAACTCATGGAAATTCCTATGGAACATCATCATAGAGCATTGGAGGATGTGAAGGCTACACAACGGCTCTATGAAAAACTGGAACAGGAGTTTGAAAAGAAACAGCCAGATGTTTTTGAACCAAAGCCTCTTTTATACAAAGCAAAGAAACAGACACCTGCCACAATGCGTCAAAAAAAGCACTTGAAAGAACTGGCAGAGTATCATAAAATAGACCTTAACCTGCCGTGGGAAACCCTTACCAGAAATGAGGCATCCAGGCAGGTGGATAAGATTATTTCAACATACGGAAGAATCCCAAAAGATTAAGGCTGGGAATTTAATTCTTCCAGTTTTTCCAAGATAACATCCTTGGAAAGAGAGTTTAAGATTTTTGCAGTTTCTATCAGGGAACGGATTTTACGTCCTTCTCCCTTTTCCTGATAAAGAGAAGCCAGTAAAGTATAATTGGAAGTAACATCACTGCAGATTTTGATGCCATACTCCAGAACAGTAATGGCGTCCTCGGTATAAGAATGGGAAGCCAAAGCTTCGCCGTAATCGGCAATGGTGCGAACCAGTTGGGTATAGTTTTCGTCATAGGAGCTTAAGGTATCCAGATTACCGGCACCATAGGTAAGCATCAGATCCGTATTGGAGATTCCGGTAAGATTATAGATTTTTTCCGAAGATAGCTGTTGAAGCTTTTCTTCAAAAGGAAGCAGGTCTTCTTCGGAATGAAGTCCCATGGGGAAGGTTTCCAGAGGAACAGTGATATACTCCAGATTTGAGAGGTCTTTACTTCTGGTATTTAAAGCACGGTTTTCCCGGGACCAGAATTCCGTTTCACGTTCTGTTTCCCGACGTTCAATCTGACGTCTTCGGAAAGCGTAATATAAGATAAAAACCATAAATATTGTCAAGCAGGGGAACAGCATAAGTGTAATGCTCCTTTCTATATTATATAAGTGAGGTGAAAAATATGGATTACCGTAATTCTAAGAAAAAGAGAGTCTTTGCAGGTGTTATTGTCATTATTTTAGTTGCAGCAATGCTTCTTTCTCTTGTGTTGGCTGCCTTCTAGGTCATAATATACTAAAAGGAAGTTGGCGTGTCAAATTTATTGGGCAGGCTGCATCTTGAAAAACCGTATTTTTATGGTAAAATGTATAATGTTGCTGGACATGATACCATTGGAATGGCATAGGAAAGGATATTAGAATGAAGAATATGAAGAAACGATGGTCAATATTTGCGGTAGGAATTGCAGCAGTAGTACTGGTAGTGGGAGCGATTATTACCGTAAATGTAAAAGCGAAAGAGGAAGAAAAGCTTGTAATACCGGACCGCGTTTATATAGGAGATGTTTCCGTAGCAGGAATGACTGCGGAGGAAGCATCAAAAGCAGTAGAAGAATATGTGGAAAAACTGGAAGATACGCCGATTAAGCTGGAGGCTGACGGAAATAGCATTGACGTAACAGCTAAGGATTTGGGCGTGAAGTGGGGCAATAAAGAGATTGCCGAGAAAGCACTGAATCTGGGAAGAACCGGAAATCTGATTACCAGATACAAAGAGAAAAAAGATTTGGAAAAGGGAGATAAGGTATTTTCTATTTCCTATGATATAGATAAGAGCAAGGTAAAATCCCTCTTAAAAGAAAATGAGAGCAATCTGAATCAGGATGCAGAGGACAACGGATTAACCCGTGAAAACGGAGAGTTTGTCTATGTGGAGGGACATGACGGAATCAAAATTAAGATTGATGAATCCGTAACCGCAATTAAGAGCTATATGAATCAAGAGTGGGATGGAAAAGAAACCACCATTGCACTGGAAGCAAAGATTGTAGAACCAAGGGGTACGGAAGAAGAACTGGCACAGGTGCAGGATTTACTGGGGGCTTACAGTACGGATTTCAGTTCCTCGACAGCGGGACGTGCTAAAAATGTAAAGAACGGTGCGGCAAAGATTAACGGAACCATCCTTTATCCGGGAGACGAGTTTTCTGTGCATGATGCAGTAACACCGTTTAATGAAGAAAACGGCTATGCTCTGGCAGGCTCCTATGAGAACGGTACAACCGTAGAGACCTACGGCGGAGGTATCTGTCAGGTATCCACCACCCTTTACAATGCGGCAATCCGTGCAGAACTGGGCATTACGGAAAGATATGCCCATTCCATGATTGTAAATTACGTGGAGCCGTCTATGGATGCAGCAATTTCAGGAGAATATAAGGATTTAAAATTTAAGAATACTACAGAAGCCCCGATTTATATTGAAGGACATACAGACGGAGGCATCATTCACTTTAATATTTACGGAAAAGAGACTAGAGAAGCAGGCAGAGAAGTAAAATTTGTCAGTGAAACTATCAGCCAGACAGATCCGGGAGTGCAGTATGTTGCAGATGGAAGTCTGCCAATTGGAACCATCAGTACCAGTCAGCAGGCACATACCGGTAAGAAGGCGAAATTATGGAAAATTGTCTTAGTAAATGGTGTGGAAAAGAGCAGAGAAGAATTTAACAGCTCTACCTATCAGGCATCTCCAAAGATTGTATTGGTGGGAACCATGTCAGGAAATGCCAATGCAGTGGCGGCAATCAACAATGCCATTGCAACACAGGATGAGGCAACCATTTCGGCAGCGGCAGCAGCAAATTGTGATGATGCTATTGCAGCGGCACAGGCACAGGCAGCGGCAGAAGCAGCGGCAAAGGCAGCTCAGGAGGCTGCTCAGGCAGTAGAGCCTCAGACAGAAACGCAGACACAGATACCGGGAAAAGCTGATATGCTCAGAACACCGTAGGATTTTGACAAGGAGGCTGTCTCAGAATTGAGGCAGCCTTGATTATAAGTAATATTTAGCAGAAAAATGAGGAAGCTATGAAGGTTGGAAAGTTACCGGAAAGCGTATTAAAGCGTTCCGTTTTCAAACAACTGCATACGAAAAGAGAAGAGGTACTTCTGGGAGCCGGAGTAGGGGAAGACTGTGCGGCAATGAAGCTTGACAATGACGAGATTTTTGTAATCTCTACGGACCCTATTACAGGAACGGCAAAGGATATAGGAGATTTGGCTGTTCAGATTACAGTCAATGATTTGGCAAGTGCAGGAGCAGAACCGATAGGAGTTATGTTAACCATGCTGTTGCCGGAAGATGCCACAGAAGAAGAATTGAAGCATGTGATGGCACAGGTGGAGTCTGCCTGTGAGAAGAATCGGATTCAGGTTATGGGCGGACACACAGAGGTTACCCGGGTGGTGAGCCAGATTGTGTTATCTGTAACAGGTGTGGGAAAAGCAAAGGAAGACAGATTGATTTCCACTGCGGATGTGTTACCGGACATGGATATTCTGGTAACTAAGTGGGTAGGAATAGAAGGAACCGCCATATTGGCAAAGGAAAAGGAACAGGAGCTGAGTGCCAGATACACAAAACCGTTTTTAGAAGCGGCAAAGGGACTGGATCGGTATCTGTCCGTATTACCGGAGGCTGCTACCGCCGTTAAGTCTGGCGTCGCGGCAATGCATGATGTGACAGAGGGTGGAATTTTTGGGGCTCTCTGGGAAATGGCAGAAGCATCCGGCGTCGGACTTGAAATTGATTTGAAAAAGATTCCGTTGAAACAGGAGACAGTAGAAATCTGTGAATATTTTGGGATCAGTCCCTATGAGCTGATTTCCAGCGGTTCCATGTTGATGGCAGCAAAAGATGGGAATCGTCTGGTTATGGAATTGCAAAAGGAAGGAATTCCTGCGGTAATCATCGGAAAAGCAACGGCAGGAAGGGACAGAATCCTGCGAAATGAGGATGAGTGCAGATATTTAGAGCCTCCGAAAACGGATGAATTATATAAGGTTTTAAAATAAATGATTGGAATATTGGAGGAAAATTATGCGAGAAAAAATTTTGACTTTTATAGAAAAGAACAGCAGAGTCGACTTGAATGAGCTGGCAATCATGCTGGGTGTTCAAGAAGCGGATGTATTAAATGAATTAGAGGCCATGGAGGCAGAGCATATTATCTGTGGTTACCATACTCTGATTAACTGGGATAAGACGGGAATCGAGAAAGTGACGGCAATGATAGAGGTTCGGGTTACTCCGCAGAGGGATATGGGATTTGATAAAGTGGCAGAACGCATTTATAACTATCCTGAGGTCAATGCGGTATATCTGATTTCCGGCGGTTTTGATTTTATGGTTATTCTGGAAGGAAAAACTTTGCGTGAGATTGCACAGTTTGTATCAGATAAGCTGTCTACACTGGATTCTGTTCTGAGTACTAAGACCAATTTTATTTTGAAAAAATATAAAGATCACGGAACCGTTATGGCTGCACCGAAAAAAGATGAAAGGATACATATGATACCATGAGAAACCCATTATCTCAAAGAATAGTTGATATAGAACCATCCGGTATCCGAAAATTTTTTGACATTGTAAATGAGATGGAGGATGCCATCTCTTTAGGTGTGGGAGAGCCGGATTTTGATACTCCTTGGCATATTCGGGATGAAGGTATTTTTTCACTGGAAAAAGGAAGAACCTTCTATACCTCAAATGCCGGATTAAAAGAATTGAAACAGGAAATTTCAAAATATATCTACCGGAAATGTGATGTTTTTTACGATTATGAGAAAGAGGTCATGGTAACGGTAGGAGGCAGCGAAGCTATTGACATTGCCATGCGGGCAATGCTGGATCCGGGTGATGAAGTTCTGATTCCACAGCCAAGCTATGTGTCCTACGAGCCGTGTGCTATTTTGGCAAACGGAGTTCCGGTAATTATTGAATTGAAGGAAGAAAATGAGTTCCGGCTGACCAAAGAAGAGTTAGAAGCAGCTATTACTCCAAAAACTAAGCTTTTGGTATTGCCGTTTCCAAATAATCCTACGGGAGCTATTATGGAGCGGAAGGATTTGGAAGCTATTGCAGAGGTGGTAAAGGAACATGATATTTTCGTGTTGAGCGACGAGATTTACTCGGAACTGACTTATCTGGATGAGCATGTGACCATAGCCTCACTGCCGGGAATGAAGGAGCGTACCGTTTTGATTAACGGATTTTCCAAAGCCTATGCCATGACCGGCTGGCGTCTGGGTTATGCCTGTGCACCGGAGAACATTCTGGCACAGATGTTGAAAATTCATCAGTTTGCTATTATGTGTGCTCCTACCACCAGTCAGTACGCAGCAGTTTCCGCATTACGGAATGGAGACGATGATGTGGCAAAGATGCGGGAAGAGTATAATGCCAGAAGAAGGTATCTGGTACATCGTTTTAAGGAAATGAAGCTGCAGTGCTTTGAACCTTTCGGAGCCTTTTACATTTTCCCTTGTATTAAGGAATTTGGAATGACCTCAGAGGAATTTGCCAATCGGTTTTTACAGGAAGAAAAGGTAGCGGTGGTTCCGGGAACCGCATTCGGAGCATGTGGGGAAGGATTCTTAAGAATTTCCTATGCATATTCTTTGGATAACCTAAAAGAAGCTTTAGAGCGGTTGGAGCGTTTTATTATCCGCTTGCGAGAGGAAGCATAATATGGCAAAGTTAAATATTGTGTTGTTTGAACCGGAAATTCCGGCAAATACCGGAAATATCGGAAGAACCTGTGTAGCAACAGGAACAAAGCTGCATCTCATTGAACCGTTGGGATTCAGCCTTAGTGAAAAAGCAATTAAAAGAGCCGGAATGGACTATTGGTCAGAGCTGGAAGTGGAACGTTATGTAAACTACGAGGATTTCTTGCAGAAAAATCCCAATGCTAAGATTTACATGGCAACCACGAAAGGGAAGCATGTGTATACCGAAGTTTCCTTTGAGCCGGACTGTTATATCATGTTTGGAAAAGAAAGTGCAGGAATACCGGAGGAGATTCTGATTGAACACCCGGAGGAATGTATCAGGATTCCAATGATAGGAGAAACACGTTCATTGAATCTTTCCAATTCTGTGGCGATTGTCCTCTATGAGGCATTGCGGCAGAATCAGTTTGACCATATGAAGCTGGAGGGAGAATTACATCATCTTCAGTGGAAATAAGAGGATACTATGGGAATTATTAAGACAAAAGGATTAATACACGAATATATTCATCGGGACGAAGAGGGAAATGTAGAATCTATTCAGAACGCATTGGCGGGGGTGGATATCGATATTGAAAAGGGACAGTTTGTGGCAATTCTGGGTCATAACGGTTCCGGCAAGTCCACTTTGGCAAAGCATATGAATGCCATCCTAAAGCCTACCGAGGGAACTATGTGGGTTGGAGGAATGGATACCGCTGAGGATGAACATCTGTGGGATATTCGTCAAAATGCAGGAATGGTGTTTCAGAATCCCGACAACCAGATTATCGCCAGTGTGGTGGAAGAGGATGTGGGATTCGGACCGGAGAATATCGGGGTGCCTACGGATGAAATCTGGCAGAGGGTGGAGGAAAGCCTGAAGTCGGTGGGAATGTTAAAATTCCGCAGTCATTCTCCCAATAAGCTTTCCGGCGGACAGAAGCAGCGAGTAGCCATTGCGGGAGTGGTGGCTATGCAGCCGGACTGCATTATTCTGGATGAGCCTACGGCTATGTTGGACCCAAACGGAAGAAAAGAGGTTTTAAAAACCGCGCATCTTCTGAACAGGGAAAAGGGCGTTACGATTATTCTGATTACACACTACATGGAAGAAGTGGTGGAGGCAGACAAGGTATTTGTGATGGACAAAGGAGAGATTGTCATGGAGGGAACTCCAAGAGAGATTTTCTCTCAGGTAGATACCTTAAAAGCCCATCGTTTGGATGTACCTCAGATTACACTTCTGGCAGATGAGCTTCGAAAAGCAGGACTTCCGGTTCCTGCGGGGGTTCTTACCCGGGAAGAATTAGTGGAAGTGTTATGTAAACTATAATACAGGTGAAAAGATGTCAATTATTTTAGATAAAGTAAATTTTGTATACAGTGCGGACACAGCCTATGAGATACAGGCATTAAAAAATATTAATCTTAAGATAGAAGACGGTGAGTTTATCGGAATCATCGGACATACCGGGTCGGGAAAATCTACCTTAATCCAACACCTTAACGGTCTGACCAAGGCTACCTCCGGTGGGATTTATTACAATGGAGAGGACATCTATGACGAGGACTATGATTTGCGGAGCCTTCGCAACAAAGTGGGGTTGGTGTTTCAATACCCGGAGCACCAGCTTTTTGAGACTACCGTTTTCGATGATGTGTGCTTCGGCCCTATGAATCAGGGAATCGGAAAAGAACAGGCACAGCTTAGAGCCTTTGCGGCATTGAAGAGTGTAGGACTCCCGGAGGAGATTTATTATCACTCACCCTTTGACCTTTCCGGAGGACAAAAGAGAAGAGTGGCGATAGCAGGTGTTCTTGCTATGAAACCGGAAGTGCTGATTTTGGACGAGCCTACCGCAGGATTGGATCCCAAAGGACGGGATGAGATACTGGATCAGGTGGCAAAGCTCCATGAGGAACAGGGAATCACGGTAATTCTGGTATCCCACAGCATGGAAGATGTGGCAAAATATGTGGGAAGAATCATCGTAATGAATCAGGGAGAAGTGATGTTTGACGATACACCAAAGCAGGTGTTTGGCCATTACAAGGAATTGGAGTCGGTAGGACTGGCGGCACCGCAGGTAACCTATCTGATGCATGAATTGCACGATGCGGGGATTCCGGTAACCACAGATGCCACCACAGTGGCAGAGGCAAAAGAAGAAATCTTGAAAAAGTTGGGACGATAAGATGTTACGAGATATTACCATAGGACAATATTATCCGGCAGATTCTGTCATTCATAAATTAGACCCAAGGGTAAAGTTATTTGCAACCCTGCTCTTTATTATTTCGTTGTTTTCCTTCCGAAATGTATGGGGCTTCTTAGTTGCGACTATTTTTATGTTCAGCTTTATCCATTTTTCCAAAGTACCGTTGGGTTACATGGTAAAGGGATTGAAAGCTATTGTGATTTTGATGATTATTACTGCGATTTTCAATCTGTTTTTAACTAACGGAAAAGAATTGGTTTCTTTTTGGATTTTTACAATTACCTATGAGGGACTGAGAAATGCAATTCTTATGGCAATCCGTTTGACCTATTTGATTCTGGGAACTTCGGTTATGACCCTGACCACTACACCAAATGAGCTGACGGATGGTCTGGAGAAATCTCTTAGTCCCTTGAACCGTATTCATGTACCGGTACATGAGATTGCAATGATGATGTCCATTGCCCTTCGGTTTATTCCGATTCTGGTGGAAGAAGCGGACAAAATTATGCGGGCACAGATGGCCAGAGGTGCAGATTTTGAGACCGGTGGTATTATCAAAAAGGCAAAAAATATGATTCCGCTGTTAGTGCCTCTTTTTGTATCGGCATTCCGTCGAGCCAACGATTTGGCAATGGCAATGGAAGCCAGATGTTATCATGGAGGCACAGGGCGAACCAAAATGAAGCCTTTGACCTATGCTGCCAGAGATTACAAAGCATATGCAATTATTATACTTTACTTCATCATTATGATGATATTGAGATTTGCGGTATCTGTGGGAAATTTCTGATAATGGCGGTGAAGATATGAAACGTGTCATGTTAATAGTGGCATATGATGGAACGGAATATTGCGGCTGGCAGATTCAGCCTAACGGCGAAACTATAGAGGGAGTTCTGAACAGAGAACTGACCCATCTGCTGGGAGAAAAGATTGTGGTTACAGGTGCCAGCAGAACCGATGCGGGAGTTCATTCCTGCGGCAATGTGGCGGTTTTTGATACATCGGCACGGATGCCAGCGGAGAAAATATCCTATGCTTTGAACCAAAGACTCCCAGAGGATATTGTGGTACAGTTTTCGGGGGAGGTTCCGGCAGATTTCCATCCGAGACATTGCCATAGCAGGAAAACCTATGAATACCGGATATTGAACCGGGAATTTCGGGACCCCAACCGCAGAAAGAACACCCATTTTTATTACCGACATCTGGATATAGAGGCTATGCAGAAGGCAGCGGAATATCTGGTGGGAGAGCATGACTTTAAAAGCTTCTGTTCTATCCGGGCAGAGGTGGAGAGTACGATCCGGACCATATATGAGCTGAAGGTATCGGAAGAGAATGAACTGATTACCATCCGCATTACAGGGAGCGGATTTTTATACAATATGGTTCGCATCATTGCGGGAACATTGATTCAAGTGGGAGCGGGAGAACGAAGTCCACAGGAGATGAAAGAGATTTTAGAGGCAAAAAACCGGGAGGCGGCAGGCCCTACGGCACCGGCAAAAGGACTGACAATGATTGGTATAGAGTTTGAAAAATTTCTTGACACGCATGGGAGTGTGTACTATAATATTTAAGTCTGACGTAGTGAAGAAATGTGGCTCCATAGCCCCGGAGCAGCATTTTACTATAAAAACAATGTACCTTACGACAATATTTTCGGACATTGATATTGTCTGGGTGAGAAGATTTTAAGGAGGTCAACCAATGAAGACTTTTATGGCAAGCCCTGCTACAATCGACAGAAAATGGTATGTAGTAGATGCTACAGATATGACATTAGGACGTTTAGCATCTGAAATTGCAAACGTATTAAGAGGAAAAAAGAAACCGATTTACACACCGCATATGGATACCGGTGATTATGTAATCGTTGTCAATGCAGAGAAAATCAAAGTAACAGGTAAGAAATTAGATCAGAAGATTTACTATCATCACTCCGATTATGTAGGTGGTATGAAAGAGACTACATTAAAAGAGATGTTAGCAAAGCATCCTGAAAGAGTTATCGAATTCGCAGTAAAAGGAATGCTTCCAAAAGGACCTTTAGGAAGACAGATGTACAAGAAATTATTCGTATATGCAGGTCCGGACCACAAACATGAGGCTCAGAAACCTGAGACATTAACATTTTAATCGGTGATAAGGAGGTAAATTACATTGGCTAATACAAAGTATTACGGAACAGGAAGAAGAAAATCATCTGTTGCCAGAGTATATTTAGTACCGGGTACAGGTAAAATCACAATCAATAAAAGAGACATTGATGAATATTTAGGATTAGAGACTTTAAAAGTTATCGTTCGCCAGCCGTTGGTTGCTACAGAGACAGCTGACAAATTCGACGTTTTAGTAAACGTAAAAGGCGGTGGATACACAGGTCAGGCTGGAGCAATCCGTCACGGTATTGCCAGAGCATTACTTCAGGTAGATGCAGATTACAGACCAACCTTAAAAGCAGCAGGATACTTAACACGTGATCCTCGTATGAAAGAGCGTAAGAAATACGGTCTTAAAGCAGCTCGTAGAGCTCCGCAGTTCAGCAAGCGATAGTCAAATTTGTTATAAGAAAGAGATAAAAACCCTTGAAAACATTTGTTTTCGAGGGTTTTGGCATTTGTGGATTTTTTGGAAGGGTACTTACTATATCTAAAAATAAAATTCACAAAAATTTTTAACTTTTTGTTAATTTTTTATGGAGTTGTTGACTTTTTTTGGAGCCGTGGGTATCATATAAATGTGAAGACCACATAAGTGGGATTCATATTTGTTGAGAGTGTATCCCTAGCAGTAATCCTCCCACCATAAGGGAAGAGATGAGACTAGGGGTATTTTTTTACAAAGGGGGTACAAATGATTAGAACAGCTATATTAGTGGATGGTGCATTTTATAGAAAACGGGCATATAATCTTTTCGGTGATAAAAGACCGGAGGAACGTGCGAAAGAATTATCTTCTTATTGTCATAGACATATTAAAGAAGAAAAAGAAGGAGCAACTTTACGGTTGACTTGGGAAAAACGAATGATTATATTTGGGCAAATGAATTTTTTAAGGAGTTAAAACATCAAAGAAAATTTGCTTTACGACTGGGAAGATTAGCAGAGGAACAAGCTCTTTTTAATATAAAACCTGACTCATTTCGAAAAGTAATTAATGGGACGACAAAGCTTGAAGATTTGACAGAAAAAGATTTCACTTTATCAGTTTCACAAAAAGGCGTTGATATATCTTCCCTTGCATTTAAAAATCAAGTGGATAGAATAATTTTGATATCGGGAGATAGTGATTTTGTTCCGGCAGCGAAGCAGGCACGGAGAGAAGGGATAGATTTCATATTGGATCCTATGCGTTCTCCTATAAAAGAAGATTTGTATGAACATATAGACGGTATACGGACAAAAGCACCTAAATTACCAATTAATAAAAAGAATGTAGCTGATGAATCGAAGGGGTGATAAATATAAAGTCAAAAGTGTTAGAAATTGAGAATTTTTCAAAAACATATGACAGTGAGAAAAAAGCAGTAAATAATATTTCGCTGAGTGTGGAAGAGGGAGAGATATACGGATTCATTGGTCACAATGGGGCAGGAAAATCCACCACTATTAAATCAATCGTGGGAATTCTTCCGGTTCGGAAAGGAGATATCCGCATCATGGGAAAGTCTGTGATTACGAACCGAAAAGAAGGTCAGAAGCTGACTGCGTATATTCCCGATAATCCTGATTTGTACGAATATATGACCGGAATCGGATATATTAATTTTATTGCAGATGTATTTGGAGTATCTTCGGAAGAACGAACAGAACGTGTGAAAAAATACGGGGATGCCTTTGAGATTACAGAACAGTTGGGAGATTTGATTTCGTCTTACTCCCATGGAATGAAACAGAAGGTAGCTTTAATCGGTGCCTTGGTACACCATCCCAAATTACTGGTGTTAGATGAACCATTCGTGGGATTAGACCCGAAAGCCTCCGCTGTTTTAAAACAGTGTATGCGGGACTTATGCCAAGAAGGAAGTGTAATTTTCTTTTCTACTCATGTGTTGGAAGTGGCAGAGAAGCTCTGTGATAAAATTGGAATGTTGGATCACGGGAATCTGGTAGTCAGCGGGAAAGTGGCAGAATTGACAAAAGAGGAATCTCTGGAAGAAGTCTTTTTGCGAAATCTGGAGGATGCCCATGAGTAAATTATGTTTGCTGCTTAGAATCCGGTTGGATGAACTGTTTGGAATCAGTGCCACAAAATACGAAAAAAATCAGAAAAAGAAAATATCAAAATACATACATGGTGTGATTATGTTTCTGTTGTTTGTGATAAGCGTGGGCATGGCATACGGTGTGGCTTTAAAATTGGCAGAAAGTGGATTCGCGAATTTGTTACCGGTAACTTCCTATGTAGTGGGGAGCATTATCAGCCTGGTGGTAACCATTTTGAAAATAAATGAAATGCTTTCGGGAAATGAAGATGCGGAATTTTTAATGTCTATGCCTTTTTCTACAATTTCTCAGGTGGCAGTATTATTTTTAATACTATATTTGAAAAATACTTTTTATGCCATGATTGCAGTGGTGCCAATGGGGATTGTGTATGGAATGTACACATCTGTAAGCGGAAGTTTTTGGGCATTGTGGATTTTGGGGTTGCTGTTGACAAGTCTTCCGGCAAGCGGAATTGCAGCACTTATAGGAATGGTAATTGCTATTTTCTTATCCACATCTAAAAACAGCAATTTGATTCAATCTCTAATATCCATGGGAATATTTACCGGGATTATCATTTTAATTTTACATACCATAGCCAGAGTGGGAGAAGTTCTGTTAAAAGAAACCAATCAAAATAATGAAAGCCTGTGTCAGGAAATTATAGCAGAAATAACAGGGAATTATAAATTGGCGGCGTTTTATCAGAATGGAATTGTGGAACAAAACGGGGCATGGGTATTTCTGTTTGTACTGATATCCGTAATATGGTATTTGTTTTTCGTGTTCTTTTTGAGTATGAGCTATCAGGAATTAATTTTGGCATTGAAAAGTCCGGTAAATTATCAATCTTATCAATTTAAAAATCTGGAACAGCAGAATTTAAAAAAAGCTTTATATAAAAAAGAAGTAAAGCAATGGCTCCATTCAAAATCATACATGGTGAAATCCATGACAGGAGTGATTCTATCTCTTCTGTTTTCTGCCTTTGTGCTGATAAAGGGAGCAAACCCGCTTTGTCGGATGTTTGGGGTGATGGAGTATTTGCCTAAGATTACAATGTGTGTACCTCTGGTGCTTTGTGTATTTGTGGGAATGAGCTGTACAAGTTACTGTTCCGTTTCCATGGAAGGAAAACGTCATTGGATTACCCAGACCATGCCGATGGAAGAAAAGATAACTTATAGTGGAAAAATGAGATTAAATCTAACTGTTACGATTCCTATGGTAATTCTCAGTGCTGCCATGTTGTCAGTTTCTTTTCCGGTAGAAGTGTGGCAATCGGTTCTGTTCTTTGTGATTCCTGCTATTTATGCCGTATTCAGTGCATGGTGGGGACTTCGTGTAAATCAGAAATATGCCGATTACGCCAGTGAGTCAGAAAATCAGATTATGCATCAGGGACTTTCCTTTTTACTGGGATATCTGCCGGGTATCCTGCTTCCGGTTTTGGGAATTTTATGGATTTGGATAAACTAAAAAATCTCTCTGTCAAGCCTCGTAAAAACAAAAATAATGTGATATACTGTTTTATCTGAGACGGAGGAAAGTATGTCCTTGAATTTTCAAATTATCATTTCACCGGCAAAAAAGATGAATATAGAACCGGATATTTTACCATACCGGGGAATGCCTTGCTATCTGTCTAAGGCAGAGATACTGGCGGAGTATTTACAGAGTCTGTCGTATCCAGAATTAAAAAAAATGTGGAAATGCAGTGATAAGATTGCACAGCAGAATGCAGAACGGTTAAAGGGAATGGATTTAACACAGAATCTGACACCGGCAATTCTTGCCTATGAGGGAATTCAGTATAAATACATGGCACCTCAGGTTTTAGAAGAACAGGGGTTGGAATACATAGAAAAGAATCTGCGGATTTTATCGGGATTCTATGGGATTTTGCGGCCTTTTGACGGGGTGATTCCCTATCGTCTGGAAATGCAGACAAAATTTTCAAATTGGGAATACGGGAATCTGTATGAATACTGGGGAGCAGATTTGGCACAGGAGCTTCAAAAAGAAAGTAACCTAATTCTGAATCTGGCGTCAAAGGAATATAGCAAGGCAGTAGAAAAACATCTGGCATCGGACGTGGAAATGATAGAAGTGGTTTTCGGGGAGATAATAGAGGGAAAAGTTATCGAGAAGGGAACTTTAGCAAAGATGGCAAGAGGCGAGATGGTACGCTTCTTGGCACAGCACGAAATCAATGATGTGGAGAAGGTCAAAGAATTTTCGGGATTGGGATATATCTATCGCGAGGAACTTTCTCAAAAGCAGAAGCTGGTATTTATAAAAGAAAAACAGAAGAATAGGTAGCAAAAGGGGGATTCTCATGAAAAAAAGAATCAAATCATTAGCAATTCTGCTGACGGCGGCATTGATAATTCCAATGTTGGGAGGGTTTACTGTGCAGGCAGAAAAACAAAGAAAAAAAGTGGATGTAATATTTACCCATGACACACATTCCCATTTGAACAGTTTTACAACCATCGTAGACGGTGAAAAAAGTGAGGTAGGTGGATTTGCACGGATTAAGACGGTTATTGACGAAAAGAAAGCCGACAATCCAAATACCTTGGTTTTAGATGGCGGAGATTTTTCCATGGGAACATTGGTGCAGACGGTCTATGAGAGTGAAGCAGCGGAGATTCGCATGTTGGGGGAAATAGGCTGTGACGTTACAACTCTGGGAAACCATGAGTTTGATTATCGTTCCAAAGGACTTGCCAATATGCTGGAGAGTGCAGCGGCAAGCGGCGACAAGCTGCCGGAGCTGGTACTCTGCAATGTGGATTGGGATGCCATGGAAGAAAAGGGATTGAGTGACGGGCAGAAATTGATTGCAGAGGGTTTTGAAGACTATGGTATAAAAGACTATGTAATGTTGAAAAAGGGAGATGTTAACATAGCGGTCATCGGTGTTTTCGGAACAGACGCCCTTGCCTGTGCACCAACCTGTGAATTGCTGTTTCAGGACCCGGTAGAGGCGGTGAAGGAAACAGTAAAAGAGATTCGGGCAAAAGAGAAGGCGGATATGATTGTCTGTGTTTCCCACAGCGGAACATGGGAGGATGAGGATAAATCAGAGGACGAAATCCTTGCAAAAAGTGTGCCGGAGTTGGATTTGATTGTCAGCGGACACACCCATACGGATTTGGATGAACCGATTGTACACGGAGATACTTATATTGTTTCCACTGGAGAATATGCAAAGAAAATCGGTTCCATGTCCATGGAGCAGAAAGGGGATGGCCGTTGGGAAATGAAGGAATATGAATTGATTCCGATTACCACCTCTATTCCGGCGGATGAGGCAACCCAGACCAAGGTGGACGGCTTTATGGAGGCTGTGGACAGCGAATATCTGTCACAGTTTGGATATACCCAGAAGCAGGTGCTGGCAAGGAATACCATTGAATTCAGTAGTCTGTATGATTTGGAATATGAACACACAGAACACAATCTGGGAAATATTATGTCAGATGCTTATCGATATGCGGTAACGAATGCGGAGGATTATGACGGAAAACCGGTGGACGTTGCGGTGGTTCCCAGCGGAACCATCCGTGATACTTATGCAGTAGGAGATATTACGGTAGAGAGTGTGTTTAATTCCTTTTCGCTGGGAATCGGAGCAGACGGTGTCCCGGGATATCCGCTGATTAGTGTGTACCTTACCGGAGAGGAATTGAAGACTGCGGCTGAAATTGATGCCTCGGTTTCTGATTTTATGACCACTGCAAGACTCTATATGAGCGGACTGAATTTCAACTTTAATCCAAACCGCATGATTCTGAATAAAGTAACGGATTCATACCTGGTGGATATGGATGGAAACAAGATAGAGTTGGAGGATGACAAACTATACCGGGTAGTGGCAGACCTGTATAGCGGACAGATGCTCAGTGCGGTAACCGATGCTTCCCATGGAATTCTTTCCATTGTGCCAAAATACGAGGACGGAACGCCGATAGAAGATTTTGAAGATGTAATCATCACGGAAAACGGAAAGGAATTAAAAGCGTGGGAGGCAATTGCCGGCTATATGGAGTCCTTTGAGGACAGTGACGGAGACGGTATTGCCGACGTACCGGAAGAATATCGCAAGCCACAGGGAAGAAAAGTGGTGGAAGACAGTAAGGATATCGGGGATTTGGTAAAAAATCCGAATAAGTATACAGCGATTATAATTGGTGCTGTGGTGGCAGTGATTGTAGTTATCGTGCTTATTATTTTGCTGATAAGAAAATTGGTAAAAAGAAAAAAAGAAAAAGAATAAAAACAGCAGGAGCAGGCATTAGGCCTGCTCCGTTTTTCCCCTGCGGAATACAAAGCGGAAAATAGTTCTTACCAGAGGCTGGATAAAGAAAAGCTGTGTAAAGAAAGCAAAAGGAAAATTAAAGCATACAAGCTTCAGCCAGTTTGCCAGAAGTGTGACGAAATGAAAACCGGCATAGTAAGGATAGTATAAAATAGCCGCCAGAAAACTCATGGCAGGGCACATAAGAGCTACCGTTGCACAGATGATGCCAGTCGGAAAGAACAGGGACTTTCTATGAAAATTTCTAAAGTATAAGCCAGACAAAACTCTACCAAAACCACACACCAGATTGGAAGATAACGTCCAAGCATATAGACGCCGCCCTGTTGGTTGATAGCACTCAGGACGGCAGAGGTATCATTCAGACTCATCAGTGTGTGTCCGTTAACCACATACAGGCTGTAAAAAACACACGTATCATCTAATTCGAAAATAATGTTCCGTAATCAGATTTACGCACCATATCAGTGCTACATGTGTCGTTCATTGCATTTTATGTAATTTGTTCCTTCCTCCTGTTCTTGCCAGGAAAGCCACACCAATGGTATAATAAAACAATCATAAGAGAACACGGCAACGGCATTATACACAGAAAGGGATGAGGATATGTATCAGTTTACAGAAGATTGTTTGACAGGTATAGAGGAGATAGATCAGGAGCATCGTCAGCTTTTTCAGTTGATAAATGAAGCTTTTGGATTTTTGGGAAATTCCGCAGAGACGGCGGCAGGAGCAAAGAACCTGTTGGCGGCATTGAAAAAATATGCGTCAACACATTTTGCCCATGAAGAAGAGTACATGGAAAAAATAAAAGATCCGGAGTTGTCCAGACAGCGAAAAGAGCATGCGGCATTTACGGAAAAAGTAAATAGCTTTGATTTGTCAGCTTTGGACGAGACAAACGGAAAAGAAACTTTAGAGGAGATTTTGGAATATCTCTCTCGCTGGTTATATCATCATATTTTGGGCAGTGATATTATGATTGGTAAAATGATACTGGTAGAGGAGAATGAGCCATATGCGTTTACAGACAAATATAAGACCGGTATAGATTTGATAGATAAGGAACACAGACGTCTCTTTGAGATTATCCGGGAAACCGATGCACTGACCAATGACATTCTGTTTAACGATAAATATGATGAAATTAAAAATATCATAGCAGAATTGAAGGATTATACGATTTTGCATTTCCATGATGAAGAGGAATACATGAAGAGCGTGGATTATGAGGGACTTCAGGCTCAGATATATGCACATCAGGCATTTGTAGACCGCTTGAATGAGGTAAACTTAGAAGCCGTGGACGGAGATCAGGAGGGATATCTGAGAGAATTGATTGATTTCTTGGCGGGCTGGCTGATTAACCATATCCTTAAAATGGACAAAAAAATACCGGCAAAGAAATAGAGACTATATTGACATATGTCAGAAATGAGCTATAATAGAAGCAGACAAGAGGTGGAATATGCCAAGAGGAAAAAAATGTCGGAGAATCTGTGCAATGCCCCAGATATATGAATTTGCTCCTTTGAATAAAGAGGATGCAGAGACTGTTCAGATGGGAATTGATGAACTGGAAACCATTCGTTTATTAGATTACGAGCGGTTGACTCAGGAGGAATGTGCGGTTCAGATGAATGTGGCGAGAACCACAGTGACATCCATTTATGAAGAGGCAAGAAGTAAGATTGCACGGGCTTTGATTGGTGGGAAGCGTCTTGTGATTGCAGGCGGGAACTATGAACTCTGTGAGAAAGCAGCTCACTGTTGTGGCAGATGCGGCAGAGAATGTAACGGCTGTAAAAAAGAATGCAGGAAAAAGGAGCAGGAAAAATGAAGATAGCAGTTACCTATGAAAACGGAGAAATCTATCAGCATTTCGGACATTGTCAGGTGTTCAAAACCTATATGGTAGAGGATGGTAACATTATGGAAACCAAAGAGGAGCCGGTAAACGGAAGCGGTCATAGTGCATTGGCAGGATTTCTGGTGGCTAAGAATGTGGATGTTCTGATTTGCGGAGGAATCGGCGGAGGTGCCAGAATAGCATTGGCACAATGTGGCATCGATTTATATCCGGGAGCAGCAGGAAATGCAGACGAAGCAGTGGAAGCATTTTTGGAAAACAAGCTGAATTACAATCCGGATACGGTGTGCAACCATCATCATGAACAGGGTCATACCTGCGGAGAGCATGATGAGAATTGCGGACATCTTTGTGAAAACAATTAATTTCAGGAACGCCTTTTTTATGGTTACATATAATGAAACCATAGGAGGCGTTTTTTGATGGAAAAAACGGTACTGTGTATTCGAAATCAGGATATGAGACAGGAATATCTGGCGGAGTTAGTGCGGGAGTCAGGATATGAGGTTTGTCTCCAAGAAAAACTAGAAGGACAAAAAATAGAAACATGGGATATCATCCTGCTGCCGGTGGTAACCGGAGAGGTTCCCTTTGAGAGCATCTGTGGTCATATCAGAGCAGGACAGCATATTTTTGCAGGAACCTTTCCCCGGACATTCCAAACAGTCTGCTGGGAAAAGAGAGCCAGCTGTCATGCCTATATGTCGGAAGAAGAAATCGCCATAAAAAATGCTGTTGCCGCTGCCGAGGGAGCTATTGCGGAGGCAATTTTAGCAGGAAAGGAAAACTTACAAGGCGGCAGCAGTCTGGTTTTGGGATATGGAAGATGCGGAAGTGTTCTGGCGGATAAGCTGAGAGGAATGGGCAGTACCGTCACTGTCTATGAGAAAGATCCGGTGCGAAAGACACAGGCGGAAGTCCGTGGATTTTCTACAGTTAAAGAACTGAAAAATATGGAAAACTATCAATATCTGTTTCAGACTATTCCGCAAAAAATATTGGATGGGAAAATACTTGCACAATTAAGAAAGAATGCGGTGATTATAGATATTGCCACAGGAGGCGGTGTGGATTACGGCTATTGCCGGGAGCATGGAATCTGTGCAAAACTCTGTCCCGGACTTCCGGGAAAATATGCACCCCTTTCCTCAGCAAGGATATTAGCGGAATATATCGTGCAAAAAAGTAAGTAAAAAGGAGAATTTATGGAAGACAAGAAAAGCTGTCAGGTCGGTTTTGCAATAACCGGATCCTTTTGTACTTATGAAAAAATAAAAAAAGTTGTAGAAGAACTTGTGGAAAAGGGTATGGAGGTTATACCAATATTTTCAGATAATGCACAAAAGATTGACAGCCGTTTTGGTAAGGCTCAGGATTTCCGGGAAGAAATAGAAACCATTACTGGAAAAAAAGGAATCTGTTCCATTGCAGATGCTGAGCCTATTGGACCAAAAGGATATCTGGATATCCTGGTCATTGCACCCTGTACCGGAAACACTATGGCAAAACTCTGCAACGGCATTACCGATACACCGGTATTGATGGCAGCAAAAGCTCATCTGAGAAATGAGAAACCACTGGTAATTTCAGTATCCACCAACGATGCTTTGGGGATGAATTTCAAAAACATCGGTGATTTGGCAAATATGAAAAATGTGTACTTTGTTCCTTTCGGACAGGACAATTACGAGAAGAAGCCGAAGTCAATGATTGCCCATGTGGAATTGATACCGGAAACCATAGAGGCAGCACTGGCAGGAAAGCAGCTCCAGCCAATGGTGCAATCGCCGTTTTAAGAGAAAAATAGATAGTTTTTACAGCAAAAGTAAATATGCAAATTGCACAAAAAACATGCCTAAAAAACGACAAAATGTGAAAAAAGAAAGAAAGCATGTTTTTTTTGAAGAAATATGCTAGGCATAGCTGGAAAAGTAAGGTATAGTAAAAGCAGATAATTGCATAAGGACGGAGGATAAAATATGAATATTTCGGATTTTTTTGATATGGATTTACTGATTGAAATCCTAACAGACTGGTCAGCCGCAACGGGAATCGGAATTATTGCCGTAGATGAGAAAGGCGAATATATGATGGATCCGATTGGCTGGAAAGATTTTTGTATGAAGTACACAAGAGGAACAAAAGAAGGACTGCGTCGTTGTGTAAAATGTGACCAGGAAGGACAGGGTGTTTATTTCTGCCATGCAGGTCTGATAGATTTTACGGCAGACATCAAAGTCGGAGATCAGTTTATCGGTAAACTGGTTGGTGGTCAGGTTCTGCCGAATCCACCGGATGAAGAGCATTTTAGAAATCTGGCAGTAGAATTGGGAATTGATCCGGACGAATATCTGGAGGCATTAAAGGATATTACCGTCAGAACAGAAGATGAGATTCGTGCTTCTGCAAGACTTTTGGAAAAAGTAGTAAACACAGTTGTAAATTCCATGTATGTAAAGAAAAAAGATGACGATTTGCTGGCAATCTTTGACGAAGAGATTGACAAGGCATCAAACCTCATCCATGAGATTAACGATAAATCCTGTGAGCTGGATAAGATTGAAGGTCGCCAGAGAATCTTAGGTCTGAATGCTTCCATCGAGGCTGCCCGAGCAGGGGAATTCGGAAAAGGATTTAGTGTTGTGGCAAAAGAGGTTGGGGATTTGGCAACCAGTTCAGGAACCATCAACCGTTCCATTAAAGCTTCTTTGGAGAATTTAACCATTGTCATTGATCATATGGAGGAATCCAAAGGAAGAACCGATGACGGTGAAGACATAAAGAAATAAAAAAAGAGAAAAACTGTGCATTAGCGGTTACCGCCAGTGCACAGCTTTTTTTATAAAAGAAGATGTACGTGATATTTTTTTAGCCAGTAATTGACCTGAAGCAGGTATGCAGTCATCTGCGGGCCTGCCATAAGCTGTCCGTACCATGGAGCACCATAGTCTTTAGAAGCATCCAGAAAACGCAGCACCCGTTCTTTGTCTACCAGTTCCAGAATCGGAGCATTACAAGAGGAAAGCACATCTTTTAAGCGGTCAGACAATAACTGTTCATATCCCGGATGATAGGTTTTGGGATAAGGGCTTTTGCGGCGGAAGAGAATCTCATCAGGCAAAAGTCCTTTGGCAGACTGACGAAGGACATTCTTGACCACTCCGTCCTTTGCCTTCATTTCCCATGGGGTGTTGAAAATATACTCTACCAGAGCTTTATCTGCAAAAGGAACCCGTGCCTCTAAACCGGAGTGCATACTGGTGCGGTCCATGCGGTTTAACAGGGTCTGCATAAAGTAACGAATATTCAGATAGGCAATCCGACGGCGGTTGGCTTCTATTTCGTTTTCTCTTGGAAGGACAGGAATTTCTGAAACAGATTGGTCGTAAATACGTTTGACATATTCGTCCATATTCAACTGCCGGATGAGGTCATCGGAAAGAACCTTTTTGCGGGGGTTCAGAGAAGGTGTCCATGGAAAGGTATTTCCTGTGAGAAATTCTTCTTTGTGAAACCATGGATAGCCGCCAAAAACCTCGTCCGCACTTTCACCTGTGAGGACCACTTTGTGATGCTTGCTGACTTCTTTGCAGAAGTAGAGCAGGGAGGAATCAATATCAGCCATACAGGGCAGGTCATGGGCATCTACGGATTCGCAGAGTAAATCTGCCTGCTGTTCATTGTCACAAAACAGATAGTGATGGTCACTGCCCAGAAATTCCACCATTTTTTTGACATAAGGAGCATCCTGAGAAGGTTGAAAGCTGTTGGATTGAAAATATTTATCATTATCCTCAAAATCAAAGGAGTAGGTGGTTAGTTGTTTTCCTTCTTTTTTTAATTCCGAAGCACAGACTGCCGATACTACACTGGAATCTACACCGCCGGAGAGAAAGGTACAAATAGGAACGTCGGATACCATTTGCCGTTTGATGGCATCGGTCAAAAGAAAACGTGTCCGTTCAATGGTGGTTTCGTAGTTGTCCCAGTGGGGCATAGAAGAAAGACGCCAGAAATTTGTCAGATGAATGCCAAAATGGTTGTATGCGAGATAATAGCCGGGTTTTAATTCGTGAATATTCTTGAAGACGGCATTGCCGGGACTTCTGGCAGGTCCCAGAGAAAAGATTTCATTCAGACCGTCACTGTCCACCGCAGCCTCTATACCGGGAAAGCAGAAAAGACCTTTGAGTTCCGAAGAAAAAACAAGCGTATCCTCTGCAAAGGTATAAAAAAGAGGTTTAATTCCAAAATAATCACGGAAGAGATAAATGGTTTCATGCCGGGAATCATAGATGGCAAAAGAAAAGATACCGTCTACTTTTTTGACAAAATCCGGTCCGTATTCCAAAAAGGCAAGAAGCAGTACCTCGGTATCAGAGGTGGTTTGAAACTTCCAGCCCTGCAAAAGCAAATCATTTTTCAAATCCGGCAGGTTGTAGATTTCGCCGTTGAAGGCAATCTGATACGAATAGCCGTTTATCTTTCGCTCCATAGGCTGGGAGCCTGTTTTTAAATCTATAATGGAAAGTCTTGTATGAGCCAGACCACAGCGGCGGCTCAGCAGACAGCCGGAGGAATCTGGTCCCCGGTGATGTAAGCTCTGCATCATACGATACAGAATCTGTCGATAAAATTCCTCGTCATTCAGATAATCGGAGGAAGGATGGAAAAATCCTGAAATACTGCACATAATTACTCCAAAAACTGTTTTTTACAGTCTATGATAGTATGCTATAATTAGAATAAAAAGAGGTGATAAGATGATAAAATTAATTGTTACAGATGTGGATGGAACTCTGGGACCGGTAAATACACCGACCATTCATAAGGATTACTATCCGATGATGGAACAGCTTCTGAAAAAGGGAATCCGAATCGCGGTTGCCAGCGGAAGACAGCATCCGGCATTGGAGCATCTGTTTTCTTCTCTGGGGGAACAGTTAATCTATATTGCCGATAATGGTGCCCATGTAAGGATGAAAGATAAGGATTTGTATATTTCCCAGATGAGTCTGGAAACTTCCCATGAGTTGGTAAGAGATGTAAGGAAAATGAATAATGGATGCGAATGTGCATATTGTGTGGCAGGACTTGCATATTTTACAGAGAATGACAGGAATGTGTATCGGGTTATGAAAGAGAGCATGAATTACAAATGTGTCATGGTGGATTCGCTGGAGTCGTTGGATGAGCCGTGCATCAAAATGACCATCTACCATCCCGAGGATGCAGAGGGAGCCACCGCAGATTATTTTACACCGAAGTGGAAAGACCGGCTTCAGGTTTCCTGTTCCGGGATAATTTATATGGATGTGATGAACCGGGGAACCAATAAGGGAGTTTCTTTGAAAAAAGTACAGGAATATCTAGGGGTAACCAAAGACGAGACAATGGTGTTTGGGGATAACAGCAATGATCTGGAAATGTTTCAACAGGCACACTACAGCTATGCCGTAGGAGACGCCAGAGAAGAGGTACGCAATGCGGCTCGTTTTCTGGCACCGCCTATGAAAGAAGAAGGGGTTTTACAGGAACTGAAAAAACTGTTGGATACCCTGTAAATCCAATTTTTCTGGAAAGAGGTTAATAGTAAATTGGTCGCTTTCCGTCAATGGTGTCTTGAATGGAGGTAGAAATCCATTCAATGGCACCTTTCAAATCACCCTTTTCAAAAGCATGGTAAAGGGTTAATTCATTTAGATACAATGCCTCAATACCATAGAGGCGGCAGAAACGTTCCCAAAGAGTGGTAACCGGAACCTTAAAGGAAGAAAAAATCAAAGGTATCAGTGTGTTGCCGGATAGAAAAGCCATCTCATGCTGAAACTTAAAGGCAACTGCGGCTGCGACAGATGGGGAGTCGGCTTTCTCTAATTCGTCCACAAAACTTTTCAGACGGGCAAGCTCCTCCGCGGTGGCTTTTGGGAGCCATAGTTCGATGGCAAGAGTATCCAGAGCCACACGAAGTTCCAGAATAGAACGTATTTCAGCTTCCCGCAGGATACCACCGTTATAGTTCATAATGGACATCAGCGTATCCATGGTTCCGTTTCTTCTGTAATCTGCAACAAAGGTGCCTACACGGGGTTTGATAATCAAAAATCCCTTTCTGGCAAGTTCCGAAATGCCGGAATTGACGACAGCACGGCTTACTTGCATAGATTCTGCCAAATCTCTTTCGGAAGGCAGCTTCTCCCCGATGAGAAGTTTTCCTGAGAGAATCATGGTTTCTAATTCCTGAATAAACAGTTCCTTTAAAGATGGTGCGTTTAACTTTGAAAATTCCATTTTTAAAAACCTCCCTTGTGTTTGTGGTATAACCACGTACCAGATATAATTATATTGTAAAATCTGCTGAATTTCAAGAGAGAAATATAGATATTATAGAGAAAAAGCAGTTTAATATAGAGAAAATCTTGACGTATCGACAAAATTCATGTTAATATTTTGTCAAAGCTGTCTATGTTCCACTGGTATGACCAGAAACAGGTCATAGACAAAGTTGTAACTGTAAATTATAAAGGAGGAAAAGGATTTTGGATAAGTTTCGTGTGTTGGAAATAAAGAAGAGTGTTTTCGAAGACAATGACCATCAGGCGGATCTTTTGAGAGAAGACTTGAAAAAGGATAAGACTTTTCTGTTAAACCTGATGTCATCACCAGGTTCTGGGAAAACAACTACTTTAAGACAAACGATTCATGCCCTAAAGGATGAAATGCGTATCGGTGTCATGGAAGCAGATATTGATTCCGATGTGGACGCAGCTACCATTTCAGAAACCGGGGCGAAAGTTATTCAGCTTCATACAGGCGGTATGTGCCATTTGGATGCGGGAATGACCAAACAGGGAATCGAAGCCTTGGGCTGCGAAGATGTAGATCTTGCCATACTGGAGAATGTTGGAAATCTGGTATGTCCGGCGGAGTTTGATACCGGAGCATCCAAGAACGCTATGATTTTAAGCGTGCCGGAGGGTGATGACAAGCCTTTGAAATATCCATTGATGTTTTCTATCGTAGATGTACTGTTGGTAAACAAGATAGATGCAATGGACTTTTTTGACTTTGACTTAAAGGCATGTGAAGAGAGAGTCAAAGCATTGAATCCCAACATTAAGATTATTTCGATTTCTGCGAAGACAGGTGAAGGAATTGAAGAGTGGGCGGATTGGTTAAGAACTGAAGTAAAAAAATGGAATGATTAAGAGGAGAATGTAGTAATGGCAGAAGAGAGAGAACTGATTTTAAAGCTCGGTCAGAAGATTACAGACCGAATCGGTCACAAAGTAACCGTGGACGATCCGGAGTACTGGGGTCTTGCGGGTGTTATCACAGATGAAATGGCAGAGGTTGCCTTATCCATGAAGGTACGTGTACCAGCAACCTTGGAAACCATTGCAAAGAACTGTGGTAAGAGCGTTGAGAGAACGGAAGAATTATTAAAAGAGATGAGTGTCATTGGTTTGATTGAGTACAACTGGGAAAATCCAAGACACGAGAAACAATACATACTTCCGATGTTTGTACCGGGATGTGCAGAGTTCATGGTAATGAACAAGGCACAGGTAGAGGAACACACAGAAATTGCTGATTTCTTTGAACAGATGGCACGTTTACCGTTGGAGAAAGTAACTCCTATGGTACCTCCGGGAGGTGCAGGAATTGGTATGCATGTTATCCCGGTAGAGAAGGCTATTCCGGCAGAGCAGAAGTCTGCCAGCGTAGAGCATATTTCCCACTGGTTAAAGAAATATAAAGATAAATATGCAGTAGGTCAGTGCTCCTGCCGTACCCAGCAGAGAATTAGAGGCGAGGGTACCGGAGATATCGAGGGTGAGCTTTGTATCGGTGTAGGTGATATGGCTGACTACTTGGTAGAAACCGGAAGAGGTCGTTATATTGACTATGATGAGGTAATGGAAATTTTAGAGCGTTCCGAGAAAAACGGATATGTACATCAGATTACCAATATTGATGGTCAGAATAAAATTTTTGCAATCTGTAACTGTGCAGTTGGCGTATGTAACGCACTCCGTACCTCACAGTTATTCAATACACCAAATATGTCACGTTCCGCATACCGTGCCAGCGTACAGCCGGAGAACTGTGTAGCCTGTGGACGCTGCGTGGAGGTATGTCCTGCAGGTGCTGCAAAACTGGGACAGAAGCTCTGCACCAAGAACGGTCCAATTGAGTATCCGAAACATGAACTTCCGGATAACACCAAATGGGGACCGGAGAAATGGGATCCAGATTACCGTGACAACAATAAGATTAACTGTTATGAAACAGGTACAGCTCCATGTAAAACCGCCTGTCCGGCACACGTTCCGGTACAGGGTTACGTGAAGATGGCAGCTCAGGGAAGATATATGGATGCCTTGAAGTTAATCAAACACGAGAATCCATTCCCGGCAGTCTGCGGTGCTATCTGTAACAGAAGATGTGAGGATGCATGTACCCGTGGAACCATCGACAAGGCAGTGGCAATCGATGAAATCAAGAAATTTATTGCAGAGCAGGAATTAAACAGCGAGAACAGATTCATTCCTGAAACTGTAAACCACGAAGGAAAACAGTTTGAAGAAAAGATGGCAATCATCGGTGCAGGTCCTTCCGGTATGTCCGCAGCTTACTATTTAAGAGAAAAAGGATATCCGGTAACAGTATTTGAAAAAGAGCAGAGAGCCGGCGGTATGTTGATGAACGGTATCCCGTCCTTCCGTTTGGAGAAGAGTGTTATCGAGGCAGAAATCGATGTACTTCGTCAGATGGGTGTAGAGTTCAAATTAGGCGTAGAGGTTGGTAAGGATGTAACCATCCAGCAGCTTCGTGACCAGGGCTACAAAGCATTTTATGTAGCAATCGGTGCTCAGGGCGGACGTAAGACAGGAGTTCCGGGAGAAGACGCAGAAGGCGTAATTACCGGTGTAGAATTCTTAAGAAAAGCAAATATCACAGAGGATGCCCATGCACTTTCCGGTGATACAGTAGTTATCGGTGGTGGTAACGTAGCTATTGACGTATCCAGAATGGCACTGCGTTCCGGTTCTTCTAAAGTATCACAGTTCTGTTTGGAGTCCCGTGACATTATGCCGGCAGCAGCAGATGAGGTGGCAGAGGCAGAAGAAGAAGGAATCGAAATCGGATGCGGCTGGGGACCAAAGGAAATCTTAACTGAGAACGGAAAAGTAAAAGCAGTGGTATTCAAGAAATGCGTATCTGTATTTGATGAGGAACATCGCTTTAATCCGCAGTATGATGAAAATGATTTGAAGACTGTAGAGTGTGAGAACGTAATCCTTTCTATCGGACAGTCCATTGAGTGGGGCAGCTTATTAGAGGGAACCAAGGTAGAATTAAACAGAAACAATACCGTAGTGGCAGATGCAGTAACCTTACAGACAGGAGAGGAAGATATCTTCGTAGGAGGAGATGTTTACACCGGACCTAGATTTGCCATTGATGCAATCGCAGCAGGTAAAGAGGCTTGTGTATCAATGCACCGCTTTGTACATAAGGGACATAGCTTAACCCTTGCACGTGACAGACGTCAGTTCATCGAGTTGAATAAAGAAAATATCGAAATCGAGACCTTTGACAATGCAAAACGTCAGGTACCGGGCAAGAAGGCAGGAGTTTCTCAGGAGACCTTCCGTGATTTAAGAAGCACCTTTACTGAGGAGCAGATTAAGACAGAGGCAGCCCGCTGCTTAGGTTGTGGAGCATCTGTTGTAGACCCGAATAAGTGTATCGGCTGTGGTGTATGTACCGTACAGTGTGAGTTTGATGCAATTCACTTGAATCGTGAGCTTCCAGAATGCAGTAATATGTGGAAATCCGAGGATAAGATGAAAGCCATCCTTCCTTATGCTGCAAAACGTAAAATTAAGATTACATTTGGCGGTAACAAAAGCAAGAAATAAGATAAATTGAGGTAAGATATGCACGAATTAGGAATTTTGGTTCACATGGCAAAAACCGTTAAGGAAATTGCTGAAGAGAACAACCTGACAGAAATCGGAGGAATTACCTTAGAAATCGGTGAGGTAAGCGGGATTGTACCGGAGTTTTTGACAGACTGCTGGGAATATTACCGGAAAAAAGAAGAAATCATGAAAAACTCCGATTTAAAGATAGAAATCATGCCGGCGGTAACCTATTGTGAAAACTGTGGAAAAACCTATCCGACGGTGGAGCACGGAAAGCAATGTCCATATTGCGAGAGCTACGCGACCTATCTTTTGGAAGGAAATGGGTGCGATATCAAAGAAATTGAGGCTTGCTAAAAGACTCAAAATGTCTTATGATAGATAAAACAAAATAAAACCGTCTTTTAGAGGACTATAAATTTTTCTGTTTCTGATTCAAACAGTAGGTTTATAGTCCTTTTTAAGTGGAAGTTATAAAGCAACAGATGTTCCAAGGAGGAATCCATGAATCAGGAGTACATGAAAGAAAAACCCATATTACCATTACTATTGTCTATGTCATTACCCATGATGATGTCCATGCTGATACAGGCTCTTTACAATATTGTGGACAGTATTTTTGTGGCGAAGCTGGGAGAGGATGCATTGACAGCAGTTTCACTGGTATATCCGTTACAAAATCTCATTACGGCACTAACGGTAGGCTTTGGAGTGGGACTGAATGCACGAATTGCATTTTTCCTTGGAGCCGGTAGGGAAAGAGAAGCCAACGTGTCCACTTCCCAGGGAGTGTTTTTGGGAACCCTTCACGGACTGGTGCTGACCGTTCTGGGATTGGTGTTTTCCCCGGTTTATCTGCGGTTGTTTACAGACAATAAGGCTGTTTTACAGGCAGGAAAAGAATATTCGTATATTATTTTTGTGATGTGTTCCTTTTTGATTGTGGCAGTAACCTTTGAGAAAATCTATCAGGCAATGGGAAATATGATACTTACCATGGCAGGAATGATGGCAGGAAGCGTGGTGAATATTATTTTGGACCCGCTGTTTATTTTCGGAACCGGCTTTTTCCCAAGGATGGGGGTAAAGGGAGCGGCAGTTGCCACCGGATTGGGATGGGTGGTAACCTTCAGCGTCTATATTGTGGCGTATTTTGTAAAGGATATTCCCTTGAAAATCTGTGTAAAGGATATGAGACCCACAAAAGCAATCTGCGGGAAGATGTACCAGATTGGGATTCCGGCAACATTAAACATGGCACTTCCTTCCTTTTTGGTATCGGCCTTAAACGGAATCCTTTCTGTCTATGCCCAGATGTATGTGGTGGTTTTGGGAATCTACTATAAATTACAGACATTTATCTATCTTCCGGCAAACGGAATCATACAGGGAATGAGACCTTTGATTAGCTACAATTACGGTGCAGGAGAGGGAAAACGTGTAAGAAAGATTTTCCGTATCAGTTTGGAGTTGATTGCGGGAATCATGTGTGTGGGAATGCTGGTATGCCTGATTCTGCCTGAGGGGCTGATGGGATTGTTTACCAAAAATCCACAGACCTTGGAAGAAGGTGTGAAGGCGTTGCGGATTATCAGCCTTGGATTTGTCATCTCTTCCGTGTCGGTAGTCTGTGCAGGAACTTTGGAGGCGTTGGGAAGAGGAATGTCCTCGCTGATGATTTCCTTGATGCGGTATGTGGTCATTATTCTTCCGGCGGCTTATGCGGGAAGCAGAATTTGGGGTGCTTCCGGTGTGTGGATAGCATTTGTTATTGCGGAAACCCTGGCGGCAGGAGTGGCAATTCTTATTTGGAAACATCAGAAAGTGTCGAAAAACCATTGACAACAGGTGGACAAATGTTATACATTATTAATGTACGAAAACGAGAAAGCTGGAGAAACCGGCGATGCACAGGGGCATAGGAGGTCTATGCCTTTTGCTGATTCTTATGGAGGGAAAAAAATGAAGAAGTTTATGGCAACGCTTTTAATCGCAGCTATGTCACTTTCCTTAGTAGCATGTGGCGGAAGCGATAAAAAAGCAGACAAGGAAGAAGCCGTAGATAAGTCTAACATCAAAGTTGGAGTTATTTACATCGGGGATGAGAATGAAGGATATACAGAGGCACATATGAAGGGCATCGATGAGATGCAGAAAGAATTAGGTTTATCCGATGACCAGATTATCGAGAAAACTTTGATTCCTGAGAGCGAAGAGTGCTACGATGCAGCTGTTGATTTAGCGGATCAGGGATGTGACATCATCTTTGCAACCAGCTTTGGTCATGAGTCTTATCTGATTCAGGCAGCAGAAGAATATCCTGACATCCAGTTCTGTCATGCGACAGGTTTTCAGGCAGCTTCCAGCGGACTTGACAATATGCACAACTATTTCACATCTATCTACGAATCCCGTTATGTATCCGGTGTTGTAGCAGGTATGAAATTAAATGAGATGATTGCAAACGGAACCATTACAGAAGATCAGGCAAAAATCGGATATGTAGGAGCTTATCCTTACGCAGAGGTTAAATCCGGTTATACTTCTTTCTTCTTAGGAGCAAGAAGCGTATGTCCATCTGCAACCATGAAGGTTATTTACACAAATAGCTGGGCAAGTATTGATTTAGAGAAAGAGGCAGCTGAGTCTTTAATCGCAGATGATTGCGTATTGATTTCACAGCATGCAGATACAACCGGTGCTTCCACAGCATGTGAGAAGGCAGGAGTTCCAATCGTAGGATATAACGTATCCATGATTGCGACTGCACCGACACAGGCTTTGACATCCGCAGCAAATAACTGGGCTCCATATTATACCTACGCAGTAAAATGTGTACTGGATGGCAAGAAGATTGATACAGACTGGTGCAAGGGTTACAGCGACGGTTCTGTTTCCATTACAGAGTTAAATGATGCAGCAGTAGCAGAGGGAACCGCAGAGAAGGTAGCAGAAGTAGAGAAAGCAATCAAAGACGGTACATTACATGTATTTGATACTTCTACCTTTACAGTAGACGGTAAAAATTTAGATTCATGGAAAGATGATTATGATAATGAGTACATCAAAGACGGTTATTTCCACGAGTCAGAATTACAGTCTGCACCTGCATTTGCAATCGATATTGATGGTGTTGATAGTGTAGAAAAATAATAGAGCAATCTATTTGAAGTAATGTATCAAAGGGGTTGTTGCGAAATTGTAATTTTGCAGCAACCCCTTTCTAAGTGCATAGGAAATAAAGGAGGTTTGGTTGTGGGAGAAGTAAACGCAATCGAATTAAAGGGTATTACCAAGAGATTTGGAAATGTAATTGCAAACAATAACGTAGATTTGTCCGTAAAAAAGGGTGAGATACTTTCTGTTTTAGGTGAGAACGGAAGTGGAAAAACTACATTGATGAATATGATTTCGGGAATTTATTTCCCGGATGAAGGACAGATTTTCGTAGACGGCGAAGAAGTGACAATCTGTTCTCCCAAGGATTCTTTTGAACTGGGAATCGGTATGATTCATCAGCATTTCAAGCTGGTGGAGGTTCTCACCGCCGCAGAAAATATTATTCTAGGACTGCCGGGAAAGTCCACACTGAATATGAAAAAAGTCGTGGAGGATATAGAAAAGGTAACGGAGACCTACGGCTTTGAACTGGATCCTAATCAGAAGATTTATGATATGTCCGTATCCCAGAAGCAGACGGTGGAAATCGTAAAAATGCTTTATCGGGGAGCAGATATCCTGATTTTGGACGAGCCGACAGCAGTATTGACTCCTCAGGAGACAGAAAAGCTGTTTACCGTTCTTCGGAATATGAAAAAAGCAGGAAAGTCCATCATTATTATTACCCATAAGCTTCACGAGGTATTGTCCTTATCAGACCGGGTATCGGTACTGAGAAAAGGAGAATATGTGGGAACGGTGGAGACAAAGGATGCCACCGCAGAGTCACTGACAGAAATGATGGTGGGAGAAAAAATTGATTTGAACATTCAGCGTCCGGACCCGGTAAATCCTACGAAACGTCTGATGGTCAAAGATTTGAATTGTATCAGCAAAGAAGGAGTTAAGACTCTTTCCAATGTGTCCTTGGAGGCCTATGGCGGAGAGATTCTGGGAATTGCGGGAATCGCAGGAAGCGGTCAGAAGGAACTGTTGGAATCCATTGTGGGATTGCAGCCGACAGAGTCTGGCTCTATCCTTTATCTGACCAAAGACGGAGAGGAAAAAGAACTCCTGTCCATGAAACCGGCGGAGATTAAAAATCTGGGAATTGCCCTTTCCTTTGTACCGGAAGACCGTTTGGGTATGGGATTGGTAGGTTCCATGGGTATGACCGGAAATATGATGCTGAGAGGCTACAATGAGGGAAGAGGAATCTTTACCAACCGTAAGGAGCCTAAGGAACTGGCAGAAAGAATTATCGATCAGCTTCAGGTATCTACTCCAAGTGTCAGTACTCCGGTAAGCCGTCTTTCCGGTGGTAATGTGCAGAAGGTGTTGGTGGGTAGAGAGATTTCTGCAGAGCCGACGGTACTGATGGTGGCATATCCGGTTCGTGGATTGGACATCAACTCATCCCTGACCATTTATGATTTGCTCAATGAGCAGAAGAAAAACGGAGTGGCAGTACTTTGTGTAGGTGAGGATTTGGATGTGCTGTTAGAACTCTGTGACCGTATTCTGGTGCTGTGCGGCGGAAAAGTATCCGGTATTGTGGATGCCAGAACCACCAGTAAAGAGGAAATCGGTTTATTGATGACAAAGGAAGAGGAGGAACATGCATAATGGCAAGCGAAAAGAATGTTTCAAATAAAGAGCCGCTGGTTCATATATCCAAGAGGGATACAATTTCCTTTGGAAAAGCATGGGGAATCCGTCTTTTGGCGGTGGTCTTTTCTCTGATTGTATGTGCGTTGGTTATTTTTGCTCTTACGAAGCTGAATCCTATGGAAGTATATCACTCTATTGTGGATGGTGCTGTAGGAACAGAGCGAAGATTGTGGGTAACCATTCGAGATACCATGGTATTGCTTTGTATTGCAATCGGATTGACACCGGCATTTAAAATGCGATTCTGGAATATCGGTGCAGAAGGACAGATTTTGGTAGGCGGTGCCGCATCGGCAGCAGTTATGATTTATTGCGGAGAATCATTGGCTCCCGGCTTATTGCTGTTGGTCATGTTTTTGGCAGGAATGGCAGCGGGATTAATCTGGGGATTGATTCCGGCAATTTTCAAAGCCTTTTTAAATACCAATGAAACCTTATTTACCTTGATGATGAACTATGTAGCTATGCAGATTGTAACCTTCTGTATTGTATTTTGGGAGAATCCGAAGGGTTCCAATACGGTGGGAATCATCAATGCGAGATCCAAAGCAGGATGGCTTCCGGCTCTGGGAGATTTGACCTATGGATGGAATGTGATTATTGTTCTGACCATTACCGTATTAATGTATGTCTATTTGAAATACAGCAAACAGGGATATGAGATTGCGGTGGTAGGAGAAAGCGAAAATACAGCACTTTATGCCGGAATCAGCGTGAAAAAGGTAATTATGAGAACCATGGCAATTTCCGGTGCCATCTGTGGTATTGCCGGATTCGTAATTGTAAGCGGAGCCAGCCATACCATTTCTACCAGTACGGCAGGCGGAAGAGGATTTACGGCGATTATTGTGGCGTGGATGTCCAAGTTCAATGCCTTTGCCATGATATTGGTATCCTTCCTGCTGGTATTTATGGAAAAAGGTTCCGTTCAGATTGCCTCCCAGTTCAACTTGAACGAAAACGCTTCGGAGGTTATCACGGGAATTATCCTGTTTTTCCTGATTGGATGCGAATTCTTTATCAACTACCGTGTGGAATTTCGGAAAAAACAGAAGGAGGCGAAATAAATGACAATACTGATTACATTTATTCAAAAGGCAATCGGACAGGAAGTAGGGATGCTGTTTGGTGCCACCGGTGAAATCATTACGGAAAAATCCGGTAACCTGAATCTGGGTATTCCGGGTATGATGTACATGGGCGGAATTGCCGGATTAATGGGAGCCTTCTTTTATGAAAAAAATGCAGCAAATCCCAACGGAGCAGTGGGATTACTGATTTCCTTCCTCTGTGCTGTGCTATGTGCGGCATTTGGCGGACTTATTTACAGTGTGTTGACCATTACCCTGCGGGCAAACCAAAATGTGGCAGGTCTGGCTTTAACCACCTTTGGTGTTGGTTTCGGTAACTTTTTTGGCGGTTCTATTTCAAAACTGGCAGGAGGTGTGGGACAGATTTCTGTTGCAACTACCGCAGAGGCATATCGAACAACCATACCGGTGCTTTCAGAGATACCGGTTATCGGAAAGATTTTGTTCTCCTATGGATTTTTGACCTATCTGTCTGTTATCCTGGCAATACTGGCATCCTGGTTTTTAAGCAGAACCAGACAGGGATTAAATTTACGTGCAGTAGGGGAAAGCCCTGCAACGGCAGATGCGGCGGGAATTAACGTTACAAAATATAAATATCTTGCTACCTGTATCGGTGGAGGAATTGCCGGTTTAGGCGGTCTCTACTTCGTTATGGAATATCTGGGCGGCACATGGACCAACAATGGATTCGGAGACCGGGGATGGCTGGCGATTGCACTGGTAATTTTTGCTCTCTGGAAACCAATCAATGCCATCTGGGGTTCATTCCTGTTCGGAGCACTTTATATTTTGTATTTGTATATTCCGGGACTGACCAGAAGTAGTCAGGAAGTATTTAAAATGCTTCCGTATCTGGTAACAATTCTGGTACTGATTATTACCAGTTTCCGTAAAAAGCGTGAGAACCAGCCGCCGGCAAGTTTGGGAGAATCTTACTTTAGAGAAGAACGCTAAATTTTCGAAAATTTTCTGTGGAAAATGCATTGACGTTATTGGTAAAAAATAGTACTATTGATACAGAGACAGTCTACAAGCCCATAACAAATTGTAGTAGGAGGAGAAGGAAACTATATGAAAAGAATTTGGAAATGGGTTGTATGTATGACGCTGCTTGCAGCTATGGCAGTAACAGTTGTAATGCCGGGGGAAGTTGTAAAGGCAGCAGAAACAGAAGATAATGGACTGACAGAGTACACCACATCATGCGATATGGCACAGTACATTTATCAGGGATACTATCATTGTGCTACTGGAGTGAATCCAAATAGCAAAGGACCGATTGCTATTGCACCTGCAACATTAGTAAAGACCAATGTTTGGGGAAAAGAAGTCCAGACAAAGGTTTATATTGTAGGTTTGGCAGGAACAGAGTTCATCTTTAATCAGCCACGTGGAGTTATCACAGACTTACAGGTTGGTTTTGAGAAAGACAACTACTATATGCGTGAGATTCGCAAAGTAGTTTGCAAAGTAGTTCCAAAAGGTTCCAATGTTATTTTTACCGGTCATAGTCTGGGCGGAATGGTAGCACAGCAGGCATCTGGCGATATTGTATTAAAAGCACGTTACAATGTTCTGAATACGATTTCCTTTGGTTCTCCGCTGATTAATCCGGTGGGAAGAGAAGGTCAGGTAAAACGTTTGGGTGATACTGCTGATATTGTACCATATTTAAGTGCACAGTCTGTTCTTCGTCCTATCCATCAGATTGCGGGATTAAATAGAGAAGATGGTGGATATGGTAGAGATTTTGCAGAAGCTCATATGAGAAGTTATCTGCGGACAGATGTCTGGGGAGACTATGATGTGCTTGGTGTAAAAGGTGGAAATGCCAGAATTTTAATTAACGAATCCGAGATTGAATCTTATGGTGCATATATCATTCCATGGTTGAAGGATTTACCTACCATTGATTTAAGCTGGTGGAGTTAAGGGAATGTTTTTGGAAAAGCGTATAAAGTAATGTCATAAAGGCTTGTAGAGTGTTTGAGTTACAGATGAATGGGGAATATAGGGTTTATTAAAAGGGACTGTATGGGGTACAGTCCCTTTTTGTTGTGAAATTAGCACCACCCGCCGTCCAGTGTAAGAATCTGGCCGGTAAGATAATCCGGTGCTGTGGCGGTCTGGAAAATAAATTCGGCTGCTTCCTCAGGGGTTCCAAAGCGTCCGGCGGGAATTTCTTCCTCCAACATCCGGCGTTCCTCGGAAGAAAAGCAGGCATTCATGCGAGTGTCAATGGTGCCGAAGGCAATGGCATTGACCTGAATATTGCTGGGAGCCAGTTCTTTTGCCAATGCCCGGGTAAACGTGTTGATACCGCCCTTTGCCGTGGAATAGGCAACTTCCATGGAAGCTCCTACATTTCCCCACACAGAGGAAATATTGAGGATTCGCCCGGATTTTTTTGAAAGCATATAGGGAATGACAGCTCTGGAGCAATAAAAAACAGAGTTGAGATTAGTCGACATAACATTATCCCAATCCTCATCCCTCATTTCACTTAAAAGACCGATATAGGAGATGCCGGCATTGTTGATGAGAATATCGATACCGTTGATATTTTGGGAAATATCTGCAAACATTTCACGGACAAAAGCAGGGTTGCCTATATCGCCTACATAGGAATAGCAGTCCACAGCGTGTTGCTGTTTCAACTCCTGTTCCAGTTCATATAGTTCCTCTTTGGAATTTTTACAGTTTATAATAAGTGTATAGCCTTCTTTGGCAAAGCGGAGGGCGGCAGCCCGTCCGATGCCATGGGAAGCTCCACTGATAAAGACATTTTTTTTCATGGAATACCTCCTGTGTTTCCTAACATTCTATATGTAACATTTTGTGGAAAAAATGTCAACTTGAAGGTAAAATTAGAAAATAATTCAGAAAATTGCTTGTGAAAAGGGCAAAATGTGATATAATATAAACAGATATTTCAAGAAAGTATCAATAACTAGCAAAGGGGTTGGGCAATATGCGTATCACAATCACAGGAAGAAATATTGACATTACCGATGGACTAAAATCAGCAGTAGAGGACAAGCTGGCAAAACTCGAAAAGTATTTTACTCCCGACACCGATGTTTTTGTAACCTTGAGTGTAGAGAAGGAAAGACAGAAAATCGAAGTTACCATTCCTGTAAAAGGAAATATTATCCGTTCTGAACAGGTCAGCAACGATATGTATGTATCCATTGACTTGGTGGAAGAGGTAATAGAACGTCAGTTGAAAAAATACAAAAATAAGTTGGTATCCAAACAACAGAGTGCGGCACACTTCCGCAAAGAATTTATTGAAAAAGAAGTGCAGTCTGATGATGAAATCCAGATTATCAGAACCAAACGCTTTGGTATGAAGCCAATGTATCCAGAAGATGCCTGCGTACAGATGGAACTTTTGGGACATAATTTCTTTGTATTCAGAAATGCAGAGACTGACGAAGTCAATGTAGTGTATAAGAGAAAAGGAAATACCTACGGATTGATTGAGCCGGAATTCTAAAAAATATACTTAATAAGAAGAAAATGTCTCCGGGAAACCGGAGGCATTTTTTTGTGAAATATGTTCACCGGACTGCCGAAAGCGTGTCTGGTGAAAAAAATGCGGTATCCGGTAAAAAAGTGCTTTGGAAAAAGGGATTACTTGTCATAGAGAGGAAAATGTTTTACTATAGTTACTATCAGGGAGTTGCAAAGTGTAGTTAGAATAAAAAGGAGAGAGCAAATATGAATATAGTAGTTTTGGCAGGAGGACTCAGTACCGAAAGAGATGTTTCGTTGGTTACCGGAAATATGGTAAGCAAAGCATTGCGGAAAAACGGACACAACGTCATCCTGTTGGATGTTTTTATGGGATACAGTGATAGGGAAAAAGATGTGACAGATTTATTTGCACGTTCCGAAGAGGTTAGCCTGACAGTGGAGGGGATTCCTACCACGGAGCCGGATTTGGTAGCAGTAAAAGCCTCACGCCCGGATCAGTCAGACAGTTTCTTTGGACCAAATGTTATTGCCATCTGTCAGATGGCGGATATCGTATTTATGGCACTTCACGGGGAGAACGGGGAAAACGGAAAAATACAGGCGGCTTTTGACTTGTTTGGCATTAAGTATACCGGTACAGGATATCTCAGCAGTGCATTGGCGATGGATAAAAACATTTCCAAGCAATTTTTCTGTGCCAATCAGATACCTACCCCACAGGGCATTTCCATGAAAAGAGATGCACAATTGGAGTTTGAGGAGACAGGCTTGACCCTTCCTTGCGTGGTAAAGCCTTGCTGCGGCGGTTCCAGTATCGGAGTTTCCATTGTCCGTACAAAGGAGGAGTATCAGAAAGCGTTGGCAGATGCTTTCCGCTGGGAAGAAGAGGTTTTGATTGAAGATTATATCGAGGGCAGAGAATTTTCCGTGGGAGTCATTGATTTTAAAGCACTTCCGATTATTGAGATTGCACCCATTGAGGGATTCTATGACTATAAGAACAAATATAAGGCAGGAAGTGCCGTAGAGACCTGTCCGGCAGATTTATCGCAGGAAATTACAGAGCAGATGCAGCAATATGCCGAGGCGGTTACAAAGGCATTGGGACTGGATACCTATTCTCGCATGGATTTTCTGTTGGACAAAGAAAACCGGATGTATTGTCTGGAGGCAAATACACTTCCGGGAATGACTCCTACTAGTCTGCTGCCACAGGAGGCACAGGCAGTAGGCATGGATTTTGAAGAATTGTGTGAGAAGCTGATACGGATTTCTCTGGAAAAATATGAGAACAGAGGGTAAGACAGATGAAAAATATGACGTTGGAAAACATCGCCCATAGCTGTGGCGGAACCTATATAGGAAATGAAAAATATCGTTCCAAAGAAGTGGCAGGAGTTGTAATTGACAGTCGTAAGGTGGAGAAGGATTATTTGTTCATTCCTATCAAAGGTGAGCGGGTAGACGGACACAGTTTTATTCCCACAGTGTTTGAACAGGGAGCAGCAGCGGTTTTGTCGGAATATAAGCTGGAAAATCCGCAGGGACCGTATATTTTGGTGGAATCCACGGAAAAGGCGTTAAAAGACATTGCAGCCTTTTACCGAAACTCTCTGGATATCAAGGTGGTGGGAATTACAGGAAGTGTGGGAAAGACCAGTACCAAAGAGATGATAGCCGCTATTCTGGAGACCAAATACCGGGTATTGAAAACCGCAGGGAATTTTAATAACGAAATAGGCTTACCTTTGACGGTTTTTCGTCTGAAGGAATCCGATGAAGTGGCAGTATTGGAGATGGGAATTTCTGATTTTGGAGAGATGGACCGTCTGGCACGGATTGCCAAGCCGGATATCGGGGTGATTACCAATATCGGACTCTGCCATCTGGAAAATTTAGGGACCAGAGATGGGATACGAAAAGCTAAGACAGAAATGTTTGCCCACATCAAAGAGGGAGGCAGTGCCGTATTAAACGGTGATGATGACCAGCTTGCAAAGATTATGACAGTACAGGGCAAGCCGCCGGTATTTTACGGAAAGAATCCGTTGAATTTGGAGGAAACACCTAACATGGTATATGCATCGGATATAGAGAATCTGGGTCTAGAGGGAATGAAGGGAAATTTCCATTTTGGAGAAGAAAGCCTTAAGGTACAGATTCCCATTCCGGGAGAACACAATGTAATGAACGCTTTGGCAGGAGCCTGCGTGGGAAGATTGTTAGGATTGTCCTTGAAGGAGATTCAAAGGGGAATCGCCAATGCCAAAACCATCAGCGGAAGAACCAATCTTATCCACGCCAACGACACCTTGATTATAGATGATTGCTACAATGCCAATCCAGTATCCATGAAAGCCTCCATAGATGTACTGGCACAGCAAAAGGGGAGAACCATTGCAGTGCTGGGAGACATGGGAGAGCTGGGCAGTGAAGAGGAAAAACTGCACTATGAGGTTGGAGCATACGCGGCGGAGAAAAAGATAGATGCTCTGTTTTGTACCGGTGAGCTGTCCAAGGAACTGGTAAAAGGTGTGACGGAGAATGGGACATGGAGTGAAGTCTTTTATTTTGATAACAAAGAAGCCTTGATAACGGCGTTAAAAGAATATCGAAAGGAAGGAGACACCATTCTGGTAAAGGCATCCCATTTTATGGAGTTTTCGGAAATTGTAAAGGAATTGGAGCAATAGAATTATCTGTAGCACAAAAAAAGGTTGTTGCAAAAAAGAAATATTTTAGATATGCATGATTTTTATTACAAGAAGTTGTATTGTAGCACAGTTTGGATAAAAACAAATTTTTAAATCGTCTCACGAAAATCGGAATTTTGTTCGAAAAGATTTTCAATTTGCTTTTATCCAAACTGTGCTACAACAAAAGTTCTAATAATAAAAATCATGCACATCTAAAAATAATTGTTTTCTGCAACAGTCTATTTTTATGTTACAGATAATTATGATTGTCCTCAAGCATTTTTGTAATCAGTTCCCGGGAATATTTCCCGATATGTTTTTTTGTTTCTCCATCCAAATCAGCCGGATTGATAGGAGCACCATATTGAATGACTACATGAGTCTTTTTTACAAAAGGAGCCTGTCTTTCATAAATCTGACATGAGTTTGTGATGGCGATTGGAATAATCGGACATCCGCTTTTTAATGCCAATTTAAAGCTGCCATCTTTAAACGGTAACAATTTTTCTGGATGGTCGTTTCGTGTTCCCTCAGGGAATATAAAAACGGAAATGCCACGTTTTAACTGGTCAATGCCTGCAAGGATGGTTTTCATGCCCTCCCGTATATCGTCACGGTTTAAAAACAGGCAATAGAGCCGACGCATCCAGATAGGAAGAATCGGAATCTTTTGGATAGAATCTTTAGCAACAAATCCGGTCAGATTTGGACACCGGGCATAGGTCAGCACGATATCAAAATAGCTTTGGTGGTTTGCAATGTATAAAACTGCTTGATCCTTTGGTACATGCTCCTCTCCGATAACAGTAATCTCTGTTCCGGCAAGAAATAAAATGACCCGGAATGCCCATTGCACGATTCGCAGACTGGCAAGGTCGGAAGCCGGTTTGTTAAACTTGCCCCAAATCCAGAGAATCCCCAGAACCGGAAGGCCTAAAATGTGGTATAGGATTACGAAAATCGCAATCAGTATTAATCGAATCATAATAAAAACCTCGTGTTTTTCATAAATTACAAGAATTATTATACAAATATGGTGGAACAATTACAATAATAAATGCATATTATTTGCATAGAATAGAAGAAAGCGAAAAGGAATTTTTTATGAAAAAACAAAAAAGGAGATTTGGCTTTGGGGTTTTGCTGCTGTGTGGCTGTCTGCTGCTGTGCGGCTGCAGAATTGAGGAAAAAAGTGATAAAAAAGTAAAAGAACTGGAATACAGTATTGTATCGGAAAAGGAACTGCCGGAAGAAGTCAAACAGGCAATTGCTGAAAAAAAAGAAGATGAGATGAAAATCACATACGAAAGTGACAAAGATTTATACATAATCCGTGGTTATGGAAAGCAGAAGACAGGAGGTTACAGTATTCAGGTGAAAAAATTCTATCAGGCAAAAAATGCGGTTTATCTGGAAACGGAACTGGTGGGACCGGGGGAAACGGATGTGAAGAAAAAAGCAAATAGTTACCCATATATAGTTATCAAAACAGAAAAAACGGAAGATGTTGTGGTTTTTGATTAAAAAAAGATGGAAAAATGCTTTTTTCTCATTGCAAATATTTTATTACTGTGCTAAACTAAAGTATACACGGTAGTAACTTATATTGTGGGTTAGGAGGAAAAGGATGCAGCAGCAAGATTTAAGAAAGGTTCGTGCGTCTGTTTACCAACAGTGTGGAAGCAAGGTTAAAATACAGTTGGACAGAGGAAGAAATAAGGTTGATATACAGGAAGGAGTCATCCAGAATGCATACCCAAGTGTTTTTACCGTATTAGTGAATGACGATAATCCGGAAAATCCGCCTCAGTTACGATCCTTTAGTTATACGGACATTATTACAAGAGATATTCGCATGAAATTGTGCTAAAACAGTCTAAAACTCCTTTGCTTGGAATAGAATTTACAAAGTCCAAAGCAAAGGAGTTTTTTTAATGGAATTAAAGAAAAAGTACATACATATGAGCCATGAAAAAGGACGGGCGATAAGCCAGATAACCTTAGATGACGACTATAACGTGCCGGAAAGCAAGCCGGATATCATGCGGATTATTACATCAAAAGGGACCATCCATCTGGAGGAAGCAAAAGCAGAAGCCGGGCATGTCCATTTGAAAGGAAGTCTGATTTTTCAGGTACTTTATCGAAGTGATGGGGAGGAGGGAAATATTGCTTTTTTAGAAGGAAGTATTCCTTTTTCAGAGAATCTGAATCTGGATGGTGCGGAGGAGTTTGACCCGGTCAAAGTAAAATGGGATATAGAGGATTTGAATATTGGTATTATCAATTCCCGGAAACTGAGTATCCGCTCTTTGGTGGTTTTTACGGCGGTAATTGATGAAATCAAGGACGAAGAAATCAGCTATGCCATGGATGGGGAAGAGGATTATGAGGTAAAAAAAGAAAATATGCAGGCTTTGCAGCTGGTGGCGGCAAAGCGGGATACCTGCCGTTTTAAAAATGAGGTAATACTTCCATCCAATAAGCCCAACATCCGGGAACTGCTTTGGAAAAATGTACAGCTTCGGGGACTGGAATCCAGAATCGGAGAAGATGTCATTTATTTCACGGGAGAATTGCTTCTCTATATTCTCTATCAAGGCAATGAGGAGGAAGAACGGCTGCAATGGCTGGAAACCACCGTGCCGTTACAGGGGGAAGTGGATTGCAGCGGCTGCCGTGACAATCTGGTTTCCTATGTGGGGGTGGAGGATGTCTCTTTTGAGGTAGAGGTAAAGCCGGATTATGACGGTGAAGAAAGAATGCTAATGGTGGATGCAGTGGCGGAACTGGACATCAAGCTGTGGGAAGAGGAAGAGTTTGAGATGTTGCAGGACGTGTATTCCTTAAAAGAAGAGGTGGAGCCGGTCTTTGAGGAAATTACTTTTGAAAATCTGCTGATGAAGAATAATGCGAAATGCAGGGCAGGGGAAAAGCTGCAATTAGAAGAAAAGCAGGAGAATATTTTGCAGGTATGCTCCGGGGAAGGAAGTATTCAGATTGATACCCATGAAATTTCGGGAAATGGAGTGTATGTGGAGGGAACCGTAGCGGTAGAATTGCTATACATTACCACGGATGACGATATGCCAATCAGTTCCCTCAAAGGATTTTTACCGTTCCATCAGACCATTGAGGTGCCGGGAATAGAACCGGATAGCAGATATGAGCTGGAAAGCGGTCTGGAACAGTTGACTACGATTCTGATTGACAACAGTCAGGTGGAAATCAAAGCGGTTATCAATCTGAATCTGATTGCTTTTTCCACCAAGAAACGAAAAAAGCTTCAGGATATTGAAAGCAGGGAAGCAGACTATGAGAGCCTGCAGCAGATTCCGGGACTGGTAGGCTATATTGTAAAAGAAGAAGATGAACTGTGGAATATCGCAAAAGAAAACCACACCACAGTGAAAGATATTATGTCAACTAACGATCTGAGTAGTAATCAAGTAAAAAAAGGAGATAAATTGCTGATTGTAAAATCCATGGGAGTCTGAAGCCCTTTGTTTTGAAAGTGTGAAAAATCTGGAATCGGTTGAAATGAAAGAACGCCAATGATATACTAAGACTGACGGTAATTGTACCGTTAGTCTTTTTATAATGATAGAAAATTCTTTCTTGCAAAAAAATAAAAACGAGGAGAGAACTATGAGAAAACCACGGAAAAAAATATGTGTTGTCATGGCAGCAGTGCTGGTGGCAGCCCTTGCAATGGAAGCACCACAACCGGTTCAGGCGACTTCTTCTGCAAAGAATAAGAAAAAGACAGCAGAGAAGAATCTGGAAGAGGTAAATGAAAAAATAGATAAGTTACAAGATAAAAAGTCAGAGCTTCAGAGTGAAATCAGTGCCACCAATGAAGAACTGGTAAATCTTCTGGTAGATGTGGGGATTCTGGAGGACGAGATTGCGTCCAACCAAAAGCAGTTAGAGCAGGTGACAGCAGACTTAGAGCAGGCACAGGAAGACGAGCAGAAGCAGTATCAGGCAATGAAAAAACGTATCAAATTTATGTATGAAAAAGGAGATACGGCGGTGGTATCCTCTATTTTGGAGTCCAAAAGCATGGCGGACATGCTGAACCGTGTAGAGTATTTCAACGAGGTATACGGATATGACAGAGACCTGCTGACTACATATGAGGAAACCAGAAAGCAGGTAGAGGACTTAAAGTCGCAGGTAGAGGATGAACGGGCAGAGCTGGAGATGGCAGAGGAAGAGTTAAAACAGCAGCAGGCACAGCTTCAGCAGACCATGAACAACTTGAAAAGCCAGCAGGCAGATGCAGATACCCAGATTGCCAATGCCAAAGAGTTGGCAAGTCAGTATAAGCAGACCATTTCCGAACAGAATCGGATTATACAGCAGGCGTCCACATCCAGCAGCAGTGGAAGTTCTTCTTCCGGCAGTAGCAGCTCCGGCAGCTCTGGAAGCTCCGGCGGAGGGGCTTCGGGAAGTGCATCCACCGGAAATCTGAATCCACCCCACACCACAGGAGTCAGCGGTTCAGATGTTGTGAATTATGCGTTACAGTTTGTGGGAAATCCTTATGTGTGGGGAGGAAAGGATCCGAATACAGGAGCCGACTGCAGTGGATTTACCAGTTACGTTTACGCACATTTCGGTATCAATATTCCGAGCTACTCTGCCTCACAGCGAAATTGCGGACAGGAGGTCAGCTATTCCAATGCACAGCCGGGAGATTTGATTTGCTATGCCGGACATGTGGCAATTTACATGGGCAACGGACAAATTGTCCATGCCAAAGGAACCAAGTATGGAATCGTAGCCTATGACAATGCGACCTATAAGACGATTGTCAGCGTCAGAAGGGTCTTATAATAATAAAAATATCAGAGCAGGAGGAAAAGAGATTATGCAGATGGAAGAATTGCAAAAGGACATGATAGCAGCCATGAAAGCAAAGGACAAACCGAGAAAGGAAGCAATTTCCGCTTTGGTTTCCGCAGTAAAGAAAGCGGCTATTGACGAGGGTTGTCGTGATGATATCAAAGAAGAATTGGTAGATCGTATTATCTTAAAGGAGTTGAAAACCGTCAAGGAGCAGATAGATACCTGCCCGGCAGAGCGGCAGGATTTAAAGGAGGCATATCAGTTCCGCTATGATGTAATGCAGGAATACGCACCGGTTCTGATGAGTGAGGAGGAAGTCAGAGCCTACATCACAGAAAAGTTTGCGGATTTGTTGGAAACAAAAAACAAAGGAATGATTATGAAAAACGTGATGCCGGAGTTAAAAGGAAAGGCAGACGGCAAAGTGATTAATCAGGTAGTTGCAGGTTTGTGCCAGTAAAAGGAGACAGAAGTGAAAAAAACAATTCTGGCAATCGTCGGAATTCTGGCAGTAAGTGCAGGGATGATTTTTGCGGCTTATCGGGTGGGAGAAAAAAAGGAATTTTCTTATAAGGAGCATTTGCAGGATACCGTATTTGAATTGGACGGAAAAGCCTATACTTTGGAAGAGGTCAATTATTACATTGCCATGGAGGAAAGACAGATAGAAAAAAACGCAATGGTATATAATGACAAAGACACTTCGGAATATTGGAATCTGCATACCAACGGAGAATTTATCCGTTTAAGCAGTAAAGAAGCAGTATTGAATACGGCAATCCATCATATGCTTTTCTACGAGGAAGCTACAAAGAGAAATATCCAATTAACTGAGGAGGAAGCACAGATAGCCGAAAGCAGTGCTTCCGATTTGAGTTACGATTTGGAGGAAGAACAAAAACAAAGAGCGGGAATTACCGATGAAATGATTTTTCGCATGGCAGAAAAATCAGCACTTGCAGAGAAATATCAGGGAATTTTGGCAGAAGAAAATAAAAAGAATTTTGGGTCCTATGATTATAGCGGAAAATCCTATCAGGCTATGTTACAGGAGCATGAACTGACCATCAATGAAGAGCTGTGGGAACAGGTGGTTTTAGGAGAAGTAACGCTGGAACATTCATTGGAAGATTAGAGGAAAACATGAAAATAGGAAGAAATGAGCCGTGCTGGTGCGGCAGTGGAAAAAAGTATAAAGCCTGCCATCAGACATTTGACGATAAAATTGAATTATACAGAAGTAAAGGACATAAGGTTCCGCCCCACAAGATTATCAAGACGAAGGATCAGATTGAGGGAATGAAAGCAAGTGCGGTGATAAACATTGCGGTGCTGGATTATGTGGCGGAGCATATCAAAGCCGGAATGACTACCGAGGAAATCGATGCCATGGTCTATGAGAGAACCACGGCAATGGGAGGAATTCCGGCACCGTTGCATTATCAGGGCTTTCCCAAAAGTGTCTGCACTTCTGTCAACGAGCAGGTTTGCCACGGAATCCCTTCCAAGGAAGATGTTTTACAGGAAGGGGATATTGTGAATGTGGATTGTTCCACCATTTTGAACGGATATTTTTCCGATTCCTCCCGTATGTTCTGTATCGGGGAAGTGTCACCGGAAAAGAAACGTCTGGTGGAAGTGGCAAAGGAATGTGTGGAAAAAGGTCTGGAACAGGTAAAGCCTTGGGGATTTCTGGGAGATATGGGACAGGCAGTTCACGATCATGCCTATGCCAACGGTTACACCGTGGTAAGAGAAATCGGAGGTCACGGAATCGGATTAGAGTTTCACGAAGACCCTTGGGTTGGATATAACACCAAGCAGGGAACGGATATGCTGATGGTCCCGGGGATGGTATTTACCATAGAACCGATGGTCAATATGGGCGGCGTGGATATCTATATTGATGATGAGAATGATTGGACCGTATATACACAGGATGGCAAACCAAGTGCCCAATGGGAGGTTATGGTATTGGTAACCGAAGAGGGCTACGAGGTGTTGTCTTATTAGACAGAGAGGATAAATATGTTTGAGAGAATTGATTATATTGTAGAGAGAATAGATGGGGATTATGCATATTTGCAGCAGGAGGAGCAGTCCCAGGAGGAACTGAAATGTGTGGCAAGGGCATTGCTGCCTCCGGAGATACAGGAGGGAAGCCGACTGAAATATGAAATGTTGCAATACGAAATGATTTGATTGAATAATCATGCAAATTTTTGGAATAAAAGCATATTATCTGAAAAAAATATTGCAAACACGTTAAAAATTTAATAAAATGGTAGTAAGCTAAGGGAACCAAGGAGGAAAAATTATGGATAATGAAATGAAAAAAAGTAAGCCATTGAAAGGAATCAAGGCAAAGTTACTGAAAACCATACTTCCGTGTGTTGCAATTGCAATTATAGCTATTATTGTAATCTCTTATGTGGCATCAAAGGAGATTATTGTCCGGGAAGCAAAGGACTTGCTGAAGGCGGAATCTAAGATGAATACAAAAGAGCTGGAGACATGGACAACAGGTATTCTGAACACCCTGGACATGGTGCAGAACACAATGCAGACGGTTCCTATGAGTGAAGAAATGGAGAAAACTTACCTGGCAACTACCGTAGGTATGAGTGAAGATTATCCAAACGGTGTTTATGTAGGGGATGATCAGGGAAAATACGTGGATATGTCAGGATGGGTACCGGATGCGGATTATGTGGTCACAGAGAGAGATTGGTATCAGGAAGGTCTGACCCATGAGACATTTGCCTTTGGTGCACCATATTTAGATGCAGACAGCGGAGCGTTTATTGTAAGTGCCAGTGCATTAATTCAGACGAATAATGGTGCAAAAACTGTTGCGGCAACGGATGTTTTTCTGAGTTATGCTTCTGAAATGGTATCGGACATTAAGGTTATGGGCGATGGCTATGCCTTTTTGGTAGATACGGACAGTAATACAATTCTGGCACATAAAGATAAGGAGTTGGTGGCACAGAGTGTATCTAAGGATAGCGAAGATGCTTATATCAGAGCCATTGCGGATAAAATAGATAGTGCGGATGGAAAAGTACAGACAGTTAAGGTGGGAAAAACCGTTTACTATGTAGAGATAGAACCGGTAAAAGGCACTAGCTGGGTACTGGTTTCCAATGTAAAAGAAAGCACGGTACTGGAAGATTTAGGAAATTTACAGAAGAAGATTATTTTCATCATGATAATAGCAATAATTATCATTGGAATTTTGGTAGAAAGAATCGTACATATCGTAGTAGGACCGATTAAATCCCTGACCAGTGATATCGGTAGAATTACTGAAGGTGACTTTACCGTTGAGGTTCAGACAAAAGGTGAGGATGAAGTGGCTGTTATGGGAAACAGGATGAAGGAATTTATCGGAACCATGAGAGGAACCATCGGAGATATTTTCTCCATATCCGGTCAGTTGAATCAGCAGGCAGAAAACAGCAGTGCCGTGTCAGAAACCTTATATGGTTCGGCGGCAACCCAGTCCTCCGCCATGAAAGAGCTGAATGCAACCGTAGAGGAGCTGGCAAAATCCGTAACAGAGGTGGCAGAGAATGCTACGTCGTTGGCAATGATTGTTTCTGAAGCAGATCAGATTGGAAGCGATGCCAGCAAGAAAATGAAGGATACGGTTGTGATTTCCGGTAAAGGAAGAGATGACATGGACAAGGTAAAACGTGCCATGGACGACATCCAGAAATCCGTTACACAGTTGGAGGCAGCCGTGGGTCATGTGGGAGAGTCCATCGAGGAAATTACCAAGTTTGTAGAGATTATCGGAGATATAGCATCTCAGACCAACTTGCTTTCATTGAATGCAGCCATTGAAGCAGCCAGAGCAGGAGAGGCAGGAAAAGGATTTGCCGTTGTTGCGGAAGAAATTCGTAATCTGGCGGAGACAAGTGCAGGAGCCGTTGATAAAATATCAGCAATTACGGCAGAAATCAATACACTGGTAGATGATGCGGTAGATAAAACCAAAATAAGTGCTCAGAACATCAATGACAGTGAGGAATTAATTACCACGGCATATCATACCTTCCACGATATTTATAAGACCATTGGAGAGACCAATGATTTGGTTCAGGAGATGATTGCCAATGTCAATAAGGTGGATGAGGTAGCAACCTCCGTAGCGGCAATTACCCAAGAGCAGTCAGCCAGTGCAGAAGAGATTCTGGCAACCTCAGAGAATTTAGCACAGGAGGCATTAAGTGTTACGGACAATAGTGAGAACGTGGCACAGTCTGCACAAAGCGTTGCAGAGCATGCAGAGAAGCTGGCTGATGAGATGAAACACTTTAAGATTTAATAGGATATCTGAAACATAAAAGCTACGAGAGACAGTCTGAAAAGGCTGTCTCTTTTGATATGGATATTTTGTTGTGCAATTGGCAATACTTGTAAAAAAGGAAGAAGAGAGGTTTTATGAGAGTACCAAAACATATCGGAATCATACCGGACGGCAACAGACGCTGGGCATTGGAACATAACATGGAAAAAAAGGACGGGTATCAATACGGCTTGCATCCGGGAATTGAATTGTTGCGAAAGGCAAAAGAATATGGAGTGCAGGAACTGACCTATTACGGATTTACCACGGACAACTGCAAACGTCCCAAAGAGCAGTTTGCAGCCTTTCAGAGTGCCTGTGTGGAGGCTGTGGAAATGCTGTGTGAGGAAGGAGCAGACCTTCTGGTTATAGGAAATACAGAGTCCAAATGTTTTCCCAGAGAACTGATTCCCTATTGCAACAGAAGCCGTATCAACGGAGGAGGAATCCGATTGAATTTTCTGGTAAACTATGGATGGGAGTGGGATCTGTCTCATATAGGAATCGACGGGAAGCCCTATTCCCATGATATTTCCAGAATTGATATGATTATCCGTTGGGGCGGCATGAGAAGGCTCTCCGGTTTTCTGCCCATACAGTCGGTATATTCGGATTTTTATGTGAAGGAGAATTATTGGCCGGATTACAAAGAGAGAGATTTTCTGGAAGCTCTGGAGTGGTATCAGCGGCAGGATGTCACCTTGGGAGGATAAAAAAGGGGTATCCCTCAGTCTTATGACTTTGGGGATACCTCTTCTTTTTTCGTTCTGCGTTTCTGGGCAAATAAATCTTTCCAGATAGCAGGATGGAATAATATTAACAGCGGGAAGAGTTCCAGTCTTCCGGCTAACATATCAAACATCAATACATATTTAGAAAATGGGGAGAAGAGACTAAAGTTCTCCGTAGGTCCCACCATTTCCAGTCCCGGTCCGATGTTGTTGATGGTGGCGGCAACCGCCGTAAAGTTTGTAACCAAATCTTTTCCGTCAAAGGATATAGCAAGAACTGAGGCGGAAAAAATCAGCATAAATGTGATAAAATATACATTTATGGCACGAACAACCTCATGCTCCACCGGTTTATATTCCATCTTGATTTTCTTAATACTCTTTGGATGGATATAAGAATTTAACTCCTTAATCAGGGTTTTCACCAGTACCATAAAACGGGAAACCTTGATACCGCCTCCGGTACTGCCGGCACAGGCACCCACAAACATTAAAAGCACCAATACGGTTTTGCTGGTCTGAGGCCATAGGTTAAAGTCCACCGTGGAAAATCCCGTGGTGGTAATGATAGAAGCCACTTGGAAAGAGGAATGGGTCAGTGCGTCAAAAATGCCTGCCGAGGTATCTAAGATATTGAAAAAGATAATAGCAGTGGCAACTGCAATAATTGCAAAATAGCATCGTACCTCTTCCACTTGAAGGGCTTTCTTAAATTTACGGAATACCAGAAGGTAATAGGCGTTAAAATTCACACCAAATAAAATCATAAAAATGGTAACTACCCATTGCAGGTAAGGGGAATATCCCATAATACTGTCATTTTTGATTCCGAAACCTCCGGTGCCAGCAGTACCAAAACTGGTGGTTAAAGCGTCAAAGACAGGCATTCCGCCCAAAAGCAGGAAAATAATTTCCAAGATCGTCATACCAAAATAAATGAGGTATAAAAGTCTTGCGGTGTATTTTACCTTCGGAACTAATTTTCCTACGGAAGGTCCCGGACTTTCTGCCCGCATCAGGTTAATATGGGAGCCGCCGCTAAGGGGAATGATGGCAAGAAGGAATACTAATACGCCCATGCCGCCAATCCAATGGGTAAAGCTCCGCCAAAATAAGGAAGTGTGGGATAATGTCTCCACATCACTTAAAATGCTGGCTCCGGTGGTGGTAAAACCGGAAATGGTCTCAAACAAAGCATTTGTAAAAGACGGAATCTCGCCGGTAAGCCAAAAAGGCAAAGCACCAAAGATACTCAAAAATATCCAACTGAGGGAGGTGGCAATGCAGCCTTCCTTCAGATAAAAAACATAATCCGCCGGCTTTCGCAGAGTCATCAGCGTTCCAAAAAGAAAACAGAGCACGGCAGTGATTAAGTAATAAAAACCTACATTCTCCCCATAGATAAGGGCAACTGTGCAGGGGAGAAGCATCAGAATGCCTTCGATTTTTAAAACGTGTCCTAAAATATAGCGAATAATTGAACTGTTCATCTCATCCTCCGTTACGCCAAAATATCCTGAATGTTGTCAAAACCGGTGTGGGTTGTGACAATCATAACGGTATCGCCCACTTTAATGCAGTCTTGACCGCTTGGGATGATAATAGTGCCGTTTCGGTTAATGAAGGAAATCAGCAAATCTTTTTTCAAGGCTAAATCCTTCAAAGGAACATTGGTTACAGCAGATTCCTTGTCCACACGAAATTCAATGGCTTCTGCACGATAATCAAAGAGATGATAAAGGGTCTCAATGTGATTGCTGTTCATGGAATTTTTCTTCGCACGGACATAGGCAATAATCGCTTCTGCAGTAATGTAACGAGGATAAACCACGCTGCCTAAATCCAGACGGCTGATAACATCCTTGAAATTGATACGGTTAATCTTGGTGATAACCTTTGCGTTGGACACCTGTCTGGCGTGAAGGGTTAAAAGAATATTTTCCTCGTCAATACCGGTCAGGGGAACAAAGGATTCCACATATTCGATACCCTCTTCCTTGAGAAGCTCTTGGTCAGTGCCGTCACCGTTAATGATGACTGCCTTTGGCAAAAGGATGCTGAGTTCTTCACAACGAGCCTGATTCTGTTCAATAATTTTTACCGAGATTCCCATATTCAAAAGCTGGTTTGCCAGATAGTAAGCAGCCTTGCCGCCGCCGATAATCATGGTGTTTTTTACATGATTGGTTTTAAAGCCTATCTTTTCAAAAAATGCCTTGGAAGATTTTCGGGAGGAAACCACGGAAATAATATCCCCCTGTGTAATCTGGAAATCTCCCGAAGGGATATGTACCTGACCATTTCGCTCCACGGCACATACCAGAATATTGTCTGCCAGATTCTGACCCAGATAGGTAATGCTCATTCCATCTAAAATATTACCCTCAGGAACCTTAAATTTAATCAGTTCTGCCTGTCCATGGGCAAAAGAGTTGACCTCCAAAGCCGTAGGAAGATAAAGGATACGGGCTGCCTCCTTGGAAGCCTCCAGCTCAGGATTGATAATCAGAGCCAGTCCCAGTTTTTCCTGTAAGTAAGCAACTTCTTTGCTGTAATCCGGGGTGCGGACTCTTGCAATAGCTGCACAGTTACCCACACGTTTTGCTACCGTACAACAGAGCAGGTTCAGTTCGTCAGAATCGGTTACGGCAATAATCAAATCGGTATTTTCAATACCGGCCTCCATCTGCACACTGTAGCTGGCACCGTTTCCCACCAGACCCATGACGTCATAGAGATTTGCCAGTTCGTGAAGCCTTTGGGCATTCTTGTCAATAATGGTAATATCGTGGCCTTCCTTGCTCAGTTGTTCCACCAAAGTGGCACCTACCTTGCCACAGCCTACGATGATAATATGTAATCCCTCCTGTATGGGACTCTTTGCTTTTAACATTTTTCAATACCTCCATTATATACACCTATATACTATACCACCATAGAGACAAAAAATCATTAGGTAGATTGGCAAAAAATAGGGAAAGATTTCGTACAAGATTCATAGTTTGGAATCCGAAATAAGTTGAGAATACAAAACCCCTTTCCTGCATACAATGTAAAAACAAAGATTGCAGGGGAAAATCCTTGAAGAGTTATATAGAAGAAAGAGCAATGGAAATTGCCAAATATATCATCGAACATAATGCCACTGTAAGGCAAACTGCAAAAGAGTTTGGAATCAGTAAAAGTACCGTACATAAAGACGTCACAGAACGTTTACAACAGATAAACCCGGCGTTGGCAAAAGAGGCAAGGCAGGTGCTGGATATCAATAAACAGGAACGGCATATCCGTGGCGGAATGGCAACCAGGGAAAAATATTTACATAAAAATTAGGGAAAAAACGAAAATAGGGGAGTGGTGTAAACGGCTCCCACTTGATATTTTCGTTGAAACATCCCGGCTTTTATTCTATACTAAGGAAAAAGACAGGAGGGAGAAATATGCCATTTATTGATTCAAAAATCACATTACAGCTTTCTAAGGAAAAAGAGGAAAGCATTAAGCAGAAGCTGGGACAAGCGGTGTCTATTCTGGGAAAATCAGAAGGTTTTCTTATGGTAGGCTTTGATGATGAGTATACACTATATATGGGAGGAAAAGAACTGGAAAAAGGAGCTTTCGTCACCGTGAAGCTGTTTGGAAATGCCTCATCCTCGGCATATGAGAAGATGACAGGAGAAATCTGTAAAATCTATGAGGAAGAATTGGGAATTCCGGGAAATGCGGTTTATGTTACCTATGCAGGGGTAAACGACTGGGGATGGAACGGAAAGAATTTTTAATGAAAAAAAGGGAAGGGACTTAAACGATTGAAACTCGTGAAGCCTCTTCCCTTTTTTTGTGTATTTATAATTATAGATTACTGATTCAAAATATGATTGGTATTGCGAATCAAATCCTGTACCTCCACTGCCATCTGAGAAACGTTTGCCATGGAATTGACAATAGTCTCGCTGTTGGTGCAGGTCTGATTTACATCCTCTAAGGTATGGTTTACATTTTTCAGAAGATCTGCAATGGCAGATTTGAACGCGTTAACCACAGCCTCTACATTCTGAATAGCCTCTCGTACTGCCAAATCGTTTTCCTGAGCAGAACCCACGGCATTTTTAGAGCTGGCAGATAAATCCCGAATGCTGGTAGCAACAACGGCAAATCCCCGTCCGGACTCTCCGGCTTTGGCTGCCTCGATGGCGGCATTTAAGGAGAGGAGATTGATGCGGGAAGCAATGGTATTGTTCAGTTCATTGAGTTCGTTCATTTTGTTTACCACATTGGTCATTTCTTTGGAGTTGTTCTGTCCAAGATTTCCGATGGTCATAGCCTCTTTCTTGGCGTCGGTAATGCTCTTGCTCAGTACATCAAAAATATCCATTAGCTTCTGATTGATTTCTAAAACCTGATGGTTGATAGCATCCACATTCTGACGTTCTTTTTTGATTTCGTTAATAACATACTGGTGGCAGTTCTCTTTTTCGTTAATACCCAGCACAAGAGCCGTTGCCATAGCACGACAACTGTCGTAACCACAGGCGTGGCAGTCGAAGTTGCGTTCGGTATCGGTGGTTTTACCCAGAGATTCAAATGCCAAATCCAATTCGCTTTCGGAGACGGAACGTTTGGTGCTGGCTTCAGAAGTGTAAAGTCGTTTAAAGTCCCGAAGCTCTAAATTTTTATCAAAATAATCAAATTGCTCGTCCACACCGTTTTTGGTATGTGATTTACGGACTTTGCGGACATCCCTTTCTAAAGTATGCATGATAGTATGTATTTCAAAAGGATGTGCTTCACAGCCTATGGCAGGTCCCGCATTACAACCCATTTCGCAGTTTAATACGTCAAAGACATGAGGACGGTTTTCCTTTGGCTGAGACAGATAGGTGGACAAATTATGATATACCTTGTTGATGCCCTCTGAGGTAAGAATCTTAAGCTCCGGGTGATGGATTAAAAGATTTTTCATCAGTCCGCCGGGACGCGGGTAAATGGCACCCTCTAATCCTTCATAGGTATCAAAGGCAAAAGGTTTGTCCGATTTTGGAATGGTAATATTATGTTCTTTCAGATAGCCGGCAAAATGTTCAATGGTTACATTGTAGTTGATAATGCCGGTCTGCTTAAATTCATCAATTTCGGCAATACAAGGGGAAAGTGCAGCGATTTTACCGTGGAAGCCCTCGTAATTGCGGATATAAACTCCGAGACAGGACATTGGACTGTGAATCGGAGACAGATAGGAAATCAAACTGGTATTATGCTGTAGAGCATAGTTGACGATTGCCGCACAAGGCTGTGAAATCATCTTGTTTTCAGGATTTTCTTCGATGGCACGCACATGAGCCCAAGTACAGATGTCAGCACCAAAGGATACGTCGTAAATCTTGGAGATACCTTTGTTTCGCAGCCAAGATAAAACATCCTCCCAATTATCCGAGAATGCAACACGAAATGCAGGTGCCATAATCACAGCTATTTCCTCATGATTGTTAAGACCTTCAAAGAAACGATCAGTATCATCCTGGTAGCTGCGGGCATGATGCGAACATGCCGTAATACAGGAGCCACATTTAATACATTTGTTATCATCAATATTAATGATAAGATTTCCGTCTTTGTCAGTTTTGGCAATATTTGTATCCACAACGGGACAGACACGGACACAGGTGTTACAGCCAACGCATTTACTGGCATCAAGTTGAATTACGCTCATAAGGTACCGCTCATTTCATGACTTCTCTACGGTTCTGGTAAATTTTCCGAAAATATTTACTAGTACTATTATACCATAAAAAAGAGGGGGAACAAGATAGTCCCAGAGAAAGATTACGAAAAAGAAGAAAAATCCATTTTTATTTTTGAAAAAATCAGATATGATAGAGAAGAATAGGAGAAATCATATGGAAAGAGTAGAAATGACCCATACATTTGAACCAATCTATAAGGAAGATTCTAAAATTTTAATATTGGGAACTTTTCCCTCGGTAAAGTCTCGGGAGAGTCAGTTTTACTACGGACATCCTCAGAACCGTTTTTGGAAATTGCTGGCAAGACTTACCGGAGAAGAGATACCCAATACCATTCCTGAGAAAAAAGAGCTGCTTTATAAGCATGGTATTGCAGTTTGGGATGTGATTCAAAGCTGTGAGATTGAAGGCTCCAGTGACAGTTCCATAAGGAATGTGGTACCCAATGATATTGGAATCATTTTAGAGAATACAGAGATAATAGAGATTTATGCAAATGGTGCCAAGGCATACAGTCTGTATCAGAAATATATGTATCCGGTTTGTAAAAGGGAGGCTGTAAAGCTGCCCTCCACCAGTCCCGCCAATGCGGCGTTTTCCTTGGAACGATTGGAGCAGGAGTGGGGAATCGTGAAAAAGAATCTGAAATAACTTTGACAATGATTCCGGCACAACGTATAATTAGGACATGTTGTAGATTACTTTTAGAAGGAGGACGTCATCTTGAAAAGAGAAACCGTCATCGTAATAGACTTTGGTGGACAGTACAACCAGCTTGTGGCTCGTCGTGTGCGGGAGTGTAATGTCTACTGTGAAATTTATTCCTATAAAACAGGAATAGAGCAGATTAAAGCAATGAATCCAAAGGGAATTATTCTTACCGGCGGACCGAATAGCTGTTATGAGGCAGATTCCCCAACCTATACCCGAGAGCTTTTTGAACTGGGAATTCCGGTGTTGGGGCTCTGCTATGGTGCTCAGCTTATGATGCATATATTAGGAGGAAAGGTGGAAAAGGCAGCAGTCCGTGAGTACGGAAAAACCGATGTGACTGTGGATACCGATTCCCCATTGTTTTCCGATGTGTCAAAGGAAACCGTCTGTTGGATGAGTCATTTTGATTATATTTCTAAAGCGGCACCGGGTTTTGAAATTGTGGCAAGTACTAAGGATTGTCCGGTGGCAGCAGCCCAGAATCCAAAGGATAAGCTATATGCAATCCAATTCCATCCGGAGGTGTTGCATACCGTAGAGGGAACGAAGATGCTTTCTAATTTCGTATACCATGTGTGTGGCTGTGCCGGAGACTGGAAAATGGACTCTTTTGTGGAACAGTCCATTCAGAACATTCGAGAAAAAGTAGGAGACGGAAAGGTACTCTGTGCACTTTCTGGCGGCGTGGATTCCTCTGTGGCAGCAGTTCTACTGTCTAAGGCAGTGGGCGAGCAGCTTACCTGTGTCTTTGTAGACCACGGTCTTCTTCGGAAAAATGAAGGAGACGAGGTGGAAGAGGTATTCGGACCGAATGGAAATTATGATTTGAATTTTATACGTGTCAATGCCCAGGAGCGTTTCTATGAGAAGTTAAAGGGCGTGGAAGAGCCAGAACGGAAACGTAAGATTATCGGAGAGGAATTTATCCGTGTCTTTGAAGAGGAAGCAAAGAAAATCGGAGCCGTGGATTTCTTAGTACAGGGAACCATCTACCCGGATGTGGTGGAGAGCGGCTTGGGCGGAGAATCCGCAGTCATCAAATCTCACCACAATGTGGGAGGTTTGCCGGACTATGTAGATTTTAAGGAAATCATTGAGCCGTTGCGTGATTTGTTTAAGGATGAGGTGCGGAAAGCCGGATTGGAATTGGGAATACCGGAGCATTTGGTATTCCGTCAACCATTCCCGGGACCGGGACTGGGCATCCGAATCATCGGCGAAGTGAATGCAGAAAAGGTAAAGATTGTGCAGGATGCAGACGCTATTTACCGGGAAGAGATTGCAAACGCCGGACTGGACCGCAGTATCGGACAGTATTTTGCAGCTCTTACCAATATGCGTTCCGTAGGTGTTATGGGGGATGAGAGAACCTATGACTATGCGGTGGCATTGCGAGCAGTCAATACCATTGACTTTATGACAGCCGAGGCGGCGGAGATTCCGTACGAGGTGCTGAATAAGGTAATGAGCAGAATTATTAATGAGGTTCGGGGGGTTAACCGGGTCATGTATGATTTGACCAGTAAGCCGCCGGGAACGATTGAGTTTGAATAATTTTCAAAAGCTCGCAAAGTATTGAAAAATCAAGCTTTGCGGGCTTTCTTTATGCCTTTTGGTACTAAAATGGTACTACGCAGTAATTTGAGATTAATCAGTCAATATTTGGATTGATCCAAATTGGCGAACAATACCGGGATTTTCTTCGGGGTATTCTCTTAATAGTACTTTGTAGCCAGAATCAAAATAAGCGGCAGGAAATAAACTGCTAACGGTTAAAAATTCATTTGTACCAAGCCATTTGAAACCTAATTCTGTTGGAATTTTTGCAATGCCAATTATCAGATCGCTATAATCAGCTGGATATGGGTCGAGTTTGCGAAGCATATAAGCATGCTGTGCGTGAGGTCGTAAGAAATATGATGGAAGAGATTTCCTTAAATCAACCAAGCGTGAAGTTTTACCTTCGTATAACCCTTTGTATTCAGAAATAGATATTGCATCTGTGGCAACAAGAAGGATATATGAGTATTCATTTTGACTTTTGTAAAAATAAACATACTCATGAGAGTTTATCACTTCAGATTTAGCTTGATGAAGTGCAAACCATAAGGCGGCCCAAACATTATCTACCAAGTCAATATGGGATGTTTTTATTCCATAATGCTGTAATAAAGGTTCTAAAATCTTGCGATCATATTGTTTGAAAGATTTTATGTTTTTTTGAATGAAATTCATCTTTTGATTATAGCTGGTAGTGATTGAATCAAAACGTTTACGTCCTCTATATAGGGAAGGGATAAGTGAACCATTGTAAAGGTCAGTTTGACCGCGTAAGAACACGTTGTGTTCCAAATTGTTCATATACTTACCGTAGCCGATGAATTGTGTTAAGTCGTGTACATTTTCGATAGTGTATACATTGATTGATTCACCGCATGACAATGTCATGGGTTCAAAAGTAATGTTTGATGGTGTTTTTTGCTCAAAATTTTGTACTTTGTATAGCATAGTTAAATCTCCTTTTTTATGCATGTGGCCAAGTAATCTTCCATTCGAAGTATTCATTTGGGGTGATTTCCCCGGTCTTTAATTTGTTTTTCATTTCGTTCCATTCCAAAAGAAAATCATTTACAAGTCCATATTCAAAGGTGACAGCAACGGGAGCACCAGATGCCATGTACTCATTATCGTTATAGGTAAGCTTTACATCGTCATCCTTGGTAACTGGTGTCATAGTTGCAAGGCGGATGAGATTGCCGGGAGCCTGATATTCAGGGAAATGCTTTCCTGTAGCAGGTGCGGCGCTTTCCTCTAACCAGAAAAATGTCTCAATAATATCCTCAGCAGAGCCAAGGCTGTAATCATCAAGTGCCTTGTAATTGCATTTAAGGACCTCTGCAATCTTAGCAAGCATATCAGCCTTAGGAACGCGTGCACCGGTTTCGTACTGTGCAATTCTTACAGACATGCTCTTGCCCTCGAAGCCGAGAGCGGCACCGAATTCGTCCATGGTCATCTTACGGAATATTCTTATTTTCTTAATTCGTTCACCAACTGTCATTGTGGTTCCTCCAATCTGTAGAAAAACTTTCTAATCATTTTTGTATAAAAGAAGTATAGCACACAAAAATCTGCATGTGAAGATACTAAATAAAAAAGTTTAGAAAACCTGTTGACATTCTATACAAAATAGTATAGTATAACAACCAAGAAGAAATTCTATACAGAATGGTATAGAAAAATAAAATGAACGCACATTGACAATTGAATGAGCTGTATCCTATATCAACAGACCTTGCCAAGAGCCCTAAATAATTTAGGGGGAGCGAGGGAAGACACTTCCGTCAAGGGTGGGAAAGGAACTCGCGCAGGAGTAGCCCACAGGCATTTGCTAAAGGCCGGTTGTAACACCGGCGGTATAGGATATGTGAGAAAGCCAAACTGACTTATCGCCTTAAGAATCAATAGTTTTCCGTTTCGAGTATTTTTTGAAAGGGAGGAGGTGACGCGGATGGAGAACATGTTTATACAGGTAGACGAGGTATGTGAAATCCTTGGGGTATCACGTTCTAAGGCGTATCAGCTGATGCGCCAGCTCAATGCAGAGCTTGAGAAGAAGGGACGTATTACCATCCATGGAAAGGTGCTTCGTAAGTACTTTATGGAGAGATTCTACGGAGAGGACGCAGTGTAATAGCTGCATAAGATACAGGAATGGGGGCGGATGCCGGAGGTCTGCTCCCAAATATGGAAGGAGTGATATTATGCCGGCATATAAGGATGAGAAAACGGGAACCTGGTTTGTGAAGTTCTATGTTAAGGATTGGACTGGTGCAAACAAACAGGTGAAAAAGAGAGGCTTTGCTACCAAGCGTGAGGCTCTCGAATATGAACGAAGCTATAAGGTAAGACAGGAAAGTAATCTGGATATGACTTTTGAGGACTTCTTCAAAATATATTCGGAGGATATGGAGTTACGTTTAAAGCGTAATACATGGCTTACCAAGGAGCACATTGTAAGAACCAAGATTTTGCCATATTTTAAGAAGCTTAAGATGAATGAGATTACCGCAGCGGATGTGATTAAGTGGCAGAATGAATTGATTGCCTATAAGGATGAAAATGGAGTTGGTTACTCCATGACCTATCGTAAGACCATGCACAATCAGCTTAGCTGTATCTTCAACCATGCCTGCAAGTTTTACAATTTGCGTAATAATCCTGCTAGACAGGCGGGCTGCATGGGTAGAGAAGAATCTAAGGAAATGCTGTTTTGGACGACGGAGGAATATAAGCGATTTTCAGAAACCATTATTGATAAGCCAATGTCCTACTATGCATTTGAGATGCTGTACTGGACGGGGATGCGACTTGGCGAATGTCTTGCACTTACCATGGCGGATTTTGATTTCAATAAGAACACGGTTCGTATCTGCAAATCATATCAGCGCTTGGAGGGTAAGGATGTGATTACCACACCGAAAACGAAAAAGAGTAATCGTACAATCAAGCTACCGAAGTTCCTGGCAGAGGAAATGAAGGTGTATTTTGAGATGCTGTATGGATATAAGGAAACAGACAGAATCTTTCAGGTGACGAAAAGTTATTTGCATCATGAAATGGAGCGTGGAAGTAAGCTGGCAGGTGTGAAGAGGATTCGAATTCATGATCTGAGGCACTCGCACGTATCACACCTCATCGAGCTTGGTTTCTCGGCACTTGCCATTGCTGACAGAGTGGGACATGAGAGTATTGATATTACTTATCGATATGCGCATCTGTTCCCTTCTACACAGATTGAAATGGCGGACAAGCTGGATGTGGAAAATGACAGGCTGAATGGTGCAGATGATATTGATGATGAAGACGCTACTGATGATTGTAAGATTGTAAATATCGACGATTATCTGGTGGGCTGATATGGAAAGGAGCAATTGCTATGAGTGAAAAAAGAGTGGATAAGTATAATCGCTACAGATGTGTTAATGTAGGCTTCCGATTGTCACCGGAGGAAGCGGAGGAGTTGAATGTTAAGGTTGCTTTAAGCGGCCTAAGCAAAAGGGATTATATCGTGGATTGTCTCTTAAAGCATGAGATTTGTGTGGTGTGTGGAATAAATGTGGCAAGGGCTATGAGGAAGTATCTGGAGGCTATTTTGAAGGAGCTACAGCATACGGCGGAGGGAGCGGGTGCCCAAGGAGGAGCTTTTGACATCACTTCAGCATGTGCTGGAGATTCTGGAAAGAGCAGAGGACTAGGTTTTATAGCGCTAGGCGCGGAAAGGAAGAAACTATGAGAGAAAATATTGAGGCGACTGCAACGCCAACTCTTGCAGAACAATTAGGAGTTGAGTACAAGGAGGTGGATGGTCTTTATTATCCCATGCTTGCAGAGGTTGATGAAAATGAGTTTCTGCAGCTGGGGAAGTGGGGGCATCGCTGGCTTGGAATGATGATGGAGCATGACCGTTATCTGTATAATCTGTACCTTATGTGTGGCGACCTTTACCAGAAGGCTAAGGAGTATGAGGATTATGCATGGCAGTTTCATGACGAACTGGTAGAAAAGCTTAAGGCTTCAAGAAATACAGGCAATGCTGACTTGGACACTATGGAAAAGCTTCATAGGATACAGGAAATTGAAGCAACGGCTGAGGAGATAATCAATAATGACCTATATGAGCTGATTGATTCTATTAAAGAACAGCGACTTGAGTTTATCAGGGAATATAGGGAACAAAATGCAGAATAAGAGGAGGATTTGTTTATGGAGAATAAGAGGATTTATTACGTGGGGATTGACCACGGCAATCACCTGATGAAATCAGCAAACCATGTGTTTGAAAATGGTGTGGAAAGGTTGGCTACCAAGCCGACCTTTTCAGGCAACACGCTGATACACGAGGGTGTATTTTATAAGATTGGAGAGAAGCGTAACAACGTCAAGGACAGCAAGCTGGCGGATGATGACTATTATCTGTTGACGCTGGTAGCGCTTGCTAAGGAGTGCCAATGCGGTGCTATACCAAATGGTGCCAGAGTGGTGCTTGGAGTAGGACTTCCGCTGAAGCATTTTGCTACCACGCGAAAGGTATTTGTAAGGTATCTGAAGCGAGAGCAGACTGTAAAGTTTAACTATGAGGATACACAGTATAATTTCATAATCGAAAATGTACTGGTGTTTCCACAGTGCTATGCGGCGGTGGCTGACAAGTTGGGAGATATGAAAGGCGAGTGTTTGATTGTCGATGTAGGCTCATGGACTATTGATATTATGCACGTGAGGGATGGTGTTCCGGTGGAAAGTAAATGTGAGACCTTCACTGAATCTATGATTTCAGTAATTCAGGGAATTAGAAGCAAGAGCAGTGAGCTGTTCGGTAAGGAAATTTCGGAGGAGGTTATCACCGATTTTATCAGCAATGGGAATTGCAGCTGTGCGGAGAAGTACACGAGACTGATGGAGAGTGAGCTGGAAGCCTTTGCCAAAAAAGTGGAGGGAATTCTGAAGGAGAATGGTCATGATACGGAATTTGCTAACATCATTTATGTGGGTGGTGGTGCCAAGGTAATGGCTGCCTACGGTCGCCGAAGCAATAACATTGATTATGTGGTAGATGTCAGAGCCAACGCTAAGGGTTATGAGTATCTGGCAAAACAAATTGCGTAAGGTAAGGTGGTGCACATGATGGGCTTAGGTAGAGAGAGACGGCTGAACTGCCGTCTCTATGTGGACCGACAGACGGATGCAGTAGTAATTGAAAAGCTGGACCGGTTGCTTGCTGAGAAGCATTTTCTAAATCAGACGGAGCTAATAAAGCATGGGATTGAATTGGTTTATAGTGAGGTCTATGAGGATAAAGCTGAACCGGGGCAGGTGACAGCCTCGGGCGCCGATGTGCAGGTGCTTGCAGAGCTGCTTGTGGATGTGTTAAAGCCGGAACTACAGCGGATGCTGGGTGATTTTGAGGAAAGAATTGCGGATAGTATGAAATCTATAAATGCCAGTGTTGTAGGCACAGGAGCTGTAGCTGATAATGCTTTGGTTAAAGCAGTGGTTTCTACGGAGAATGAACCAGCATCAGTTGAAAAACCAGAAAAGGAGCCGATTGCAGTGGTTCATGAGGAAAAGGCACTTTCAGGCTCTGCAATCAGCTTTTTGAAGGGCTTGAATGATAATTAAGATGCAATTTTTACTGGCGTCAGAATGGTGGCAGGAGTATCTGAATTGGTGTCAGAGTGACGCCAATTCTATATAAGTATAACTATATCTGGAGGCAGATTGACGCCAAGTGGCGCATGTTTGACGACAGCTATGGACAGCGTGAGTTGTCAAATATAGGGTGCAGGTGCTCCTGCCAAGACGAAAAAAAGGATGTTCGCCGAGTAGGCGAATATTTTTTTCGGGGAAAGGTCTGACCTTTCCCGTATCTTGCAAAACAAGTGAACAATCGAATGCAAAACAAGTGAACAATCGAATGCAAAACAAGTGAACAATCGAATGGAAGGAGGCACAACCATGGGAATGGGAAGTGTGATTATGACGACAAGAAGCTATAGATTTGGAGGTTATGTGTATGGCAGATGGAAACAGAAAATACAGGTCTGATAAGAAGGTTTACAAGGTTTCCTTTAAGCTTTCTGAGGCGGAATTATTAAAGCTGGAGTCTGATGCTATGAAGGCGGGGAAGAATCGAAGTGAATACCTGCGTGAGCTTGTGAAGAACAGCAAGGGTGTGGATACCACATTTGCTTCGGATAGAAGCTCCTTTATCAGACAGATAACAGGAATTGCAACCAATGTGAATCAGATTGCTAAGGTGGTAAATACCCAGGGCTTTGCTTATAGCAGTGACATTACCGGGCTTAAGCGTGATTTGGAGGAGATTAAGAGACTGATGCAGGAGGTGCTGAGTGTATGGCAATCACTAAGATATTGTACTTAAACGAGGCACAGACCGGAAATCCTGCGGGGCATCTTAAGAATGCCTTGGAGTATATTCAGAATCCTGAGAAAACGGAGGAACGTGTTCTGGTGGGCAGTATTAACTGCCTGCCGGAGATTGCCTTTGAGCAGATGATGGATACAAAGGTTACCTATGGTAAGACGGATAAAAGACAGGGCTTTCATATTATGATTTCCTTTGTGCCGGGCGAGGCAACAGAGGAGCAGGCGTTTGATATTGTAGGGCGATTTGCTCAGGAATATTTGGGAGATAAATACGAGGCTGTATATGCGGTGCATAATGACAAGGAGCATATGCATGGACACATTGTTTTTAATAGCGTGAGCTTTGAAACCGGTGCAAAGTATGATTATCGTAAGGGAGAGTGGAAGCGGAGGATGCAGCCTCTTACCAATAAGCTTTGTGCGGAGTATGGTCTTAATATTATGCCGGCGGAGTATGCCAAGGAGCCCAAGAATTTATCTCGTAAGGAGTGGGAGCTTGAGCAGACATTCCGTGAAATGATTCTGGCGGATGCAGAGTTCTGTCAGAGTCAGGCGACCAGCTTTGACCATTTTGTATTTTTGATGAAGAGGATAGGGTATCAGTTTGAATATGGAAAATATCTTTCCATAAAGGTTCCAGGTGGCAGATGGTATCATCAGCTGGATAAGTTGGATGAACGATTTGCAGAAGATAAGTTTCGTCTTTATCTGGATATACCATATGGTAGTCCACGATTTGTAGTCAAAACCACTGGGGCAATCTATTGTAAGGGAACAACAGCATTTCAGATGAAATTCTATCGCAGAATCTATCAGGCGAGAATGGTGGAGCAGCGTCGCTTCGATAAGCATGCAGCATATCTTGCCAAGGAGCTGGAGCGTATGAACCGCTTGCAGGAGCAGTATCTATTCCTTGTAAAGAATGATATTAAGTCCGTGGAAGGGCTTATTGGCTATCAGATAATACGGGAAAATGAGGTGGAGGAAATCTCCAAGCGACAGAAGACTTTGTATCAGGAAAATAGTGTGCGTAAGCGTGCATGCAAGACGGTGGAGGATGTTCGCGAATATCAGCTGTGGCATATGGATGTGCAGACGGAGTTGGATGCTCTGAAGGCAGAGAAGAAGGAACTGAATAAAAATCTTAAGCTGGTAGAGGCTTGTAAGGCAGAATATAAGACATTTTCAAGGTTTGATTATACGGATATTGAGGATGAGATAAGACATTCCATAGAGGTGCCGGAGTATCCGTATGCGGAGAAGAAGGTGGAGCATTATGATGATTGTAAGCCTGTACCGGAGATTGTGAGGATAGAACCTGCGGAGGATGCAACGGTAAATGAACCAGATTCATCATATGAGATTTTGGATGTGGTTTCGGAAGAAGCTATTTCAGTTGTAGATGATGTTGTTGCTGATATAGAATATGCTACGCCTAAGGCTGTATCCGTAAAGGAAAGTTCTTTGTCAGATGGAATCTCTTATGAGGAGTATAAGTGTATGACGCCTTTGGAAAAAGCGCAGAACTGTGGTTTTACAGGATTAAGGAGATATGATGCAGTAGAAGGAGTTGTGAAGCTTAAATTTATGGAGATGGGGCATGTTGCAACTGTGGATGAGCTTATGGAGGAGACGGAGATTCTCTATAAAGGGATGCGTGAACTGGTTGTTAGAACCAAGGTGGATGAAGTTCTGGAAGCAGTTGAAAAAAATGGATTACCTTTTATCTGTTGGACTCCAAGGGATAAGGCAGAGCTATTGCAATTTCAGCTGGATGATAATTCTTACAATATGCAACTTTACAACGCAGTATGTAAGGCGTGTGGTATAGATACTTCAGATATGGATGAGGTGTTTGAGGACTATCAGGCTATTTATGATAAGACTGTGGAAATGCAGGGAGATAAGGAGGTTGGAAGCAGAGAAGGTGGCAGAGGCAGGGCACGATAAATGCGCCCTTATTTCTAAATAGTAAAGTCTAGTTCTTATATGATTTTGTAGAAAAAATAATGCCCGAAAAACGGTTGAATAAGTGAAATAGTGACAGTATACTTGAGATTAACAATGAATACAAAAGTTTGCTGATTGGAGAATGATTGAAAATGGATTGGAAAAAGGAAATAATAGACGTTATTGATGATGCTGTTTCTAGAATGGAACTTATGTCTGAAGTAAAAGGTGATGAAGGGCATATTGTTGTTTATATAAAAAATGATATGGCAAATTATTGTCCTTATGTCTTTCATATAGTTTATGATGTATATGGAAATGAAATCAATATAGATACATTTTATAGTGTCAGTAGAATGTATGTATCAGGGGATAAGACGGATTTGTATATTTTATTTGCGAGTTCGATGGGGATTATATTAAAAACTTTTTTTAATAAACTTGTGTTGGTAGAATACGAAGAACATCCTGTATGTGATAATGAATTTGCAGGTGCATATATTGCTTTTTGCGAAGGTCAGAAAAATGTATTAGGTTCTGAGTTAAAAGAAAAGATTGGATTATTGTTTGAAATTTATATTATGGCAATGCACCTACATTATAGGGTATTTGGGACATATGGGATGAATCAAAAAATACTTGAAGATAATGGATTGATGTTTTTGCTTGATAAAGTCGAGGTTGATGAAGAATGCGAAAGGGAGGATTATCGGTACAAAGCAAATTTGAATAATGGAATAGCTGTGTTTGATATTAGCGAACATCAATATAATCCTAATTGGATCTTCGCTAATCACGAATATGAAATAATAGATGGAGTAGATGGAAAAATTATAGTACAACAAGATATAGGTGGAAAGACCTATAATTTTATTTCACAATCAGATTGGAATAAGGTTAAGCAAATTGTGCCAAATTTGAATGGAGAAGGGTATACCTTGGTGTGCCAGGAAAATATGCTGTATTTGTTGACTATGAATACAGTTTGGATTATGGCGGGAGAATATTATCATTATTGGGTTGAAAATGAAAAAGAAAAAATGATAGCACGCCAAAAAAACGAAAATGAGTTTTTGTTTATGGATAGGGAATTTAAATGGAAATATCCAATTGATCCTTCAAGGTTTGAGGAGCTGATTGCAGATTTGGTAGAGACAGAACCGCGGGTTGTAAAAACAAGACTTATGGGAAAATCTAATAATTCGGATGGCGGAAGAGATATTTTAATATATAAAACAATGTATAAAGATGAACAAAGAATGGAGTATTTAGTTATAGGACAGTGTAAAGCTTATAAAAAATCTGTTAATAAAAAAGATGTAACGGATATACGTGATATGTTGGATAACAATGATGCAAGAGGATTTTTGTTAGCGGTGTCTTCCCGAGTTACGGCACCGTTGATTGATGTATTAAGGAAAATAGGTGAAAAATACGAAGTTGATTGGTGGACGAAGAGAGAAATATTTCAGATGTTAAGAAGAAATAGTTATTTGATAGAAAGGTATAAAGATATATTAGAGATACTTTAGATGCTTTTTAGAAAAGGCTATTGCGAATTATAATCAAATTTTTACAAGTTTTCATAGCTAAATGCTTGGTCAAATTCTGTCAAATTCTTGCATTACGGCCTTACTGAAGTGTGTTTTTGTTTTTGAGTGAAAAATATCGAGAAATCGAAAGAATTGTTGATAAAATCGAAGAAAAGTAGTAAACTAGTAATAGTTGATATGAGTGTGTAAAATTAGGAGGCTTTTATGGTTTTAAGTTATAAAAATTTATGGAAAACATTAATAGATAAAGGCGTAAAAAAAGGAGAACTTTGTAAAAAGACAGGAATTAGTACAAGTACATTGTCTAAGATGAATAAAAATGAACCCGTATCATTAGCAATTATACTTAAAATATGCGAGTGTTTGGAATGTGAAATAGAAGATGTAGTTACAGTAGTGAAAAAAGATTGAGGTGCATTATGAGTGTATGCGATTTTATCATTGAATTGAATAGATTGAGAAAATCATCAAGTGAATCTATTGATAGTACTAGCAAATTTGATGAATTTAAAGAATATATCCATGTTGAGAGAAATGCAGAAAGAGATTTAAAAGATATTTTAAAAAGAGTAAATGCAACTGGTAAAAAGACATTGTTTATGCTCTGCGGTAGCGCCGGTGATGGTAAGTCGCATTTGATGTCATATTTAAAAAATAGTGAACCAGAAAAACTTATTGCAGGTTATCAGATCTATAATGATGCAACAGAAGTGAGTTCGCAATGTAAAAAACCAAACGAAACATTGGATGAGTTGTTAGATAGATTTTCGGATGAAAAATGTGATGAACCTGGGCAAAATCTCATATTAGCCATAAATTTAGGAGTATTAAGTAATTTTGTTGAATCAGAATATGCTGAACGAAGATTTAATAGACTTAAAGCGTATGTTGAAAAGTATAACATTCTAACTTCTATGGTTAATGATAACGACTATGACGCTAATAGTCCATTTCAACATATTAGTTTTGCTGATTACAATTTGTTTTCACTGGGTGAAGAAGGGGTGGTTCCAGATTATATAGAAAGATTACTTGATAAAATCTTTGCAGAAGATGAAGAAAATGTTTTTTTTAAAGCATATAAGAAAAAGTCTGTAGAGTGCCCTTTGACAATGACTTGTCCAATAAAAAATAATTTTGAAATGTTTATGGACAAAAACAACAGAAAATATATTGCACATTTATTGGTTAAGGGAATAGTAAAAGATAAAGAGATTATTACAACAAGAGAAATTCTTAATTATGTATATGATGTATTAGTTTCGCCGGAGTTTAGTTTTGATAAGATGTGTTCGGTGTCGCCTAATTCGTTAAATATGTTAAAAGAGTATGTGAAGAATATTACCCCAACATTGATGTTTGATAATGTTGATGTAACACCTTTGATGAATCAATTGCAAAAATATGATCCGATTTTAAGGCGTACGGAAGAAGCTGATGAACTTGCTGTTCATTATAATGTTTCTTCGGAAATAGAGAATGAAATCAGAACACACTTAAAAGGTTCTAGTTATGAGAATGTGTTGGCTGATAATAAAGTAATAGGCCGGATAAATTCTGATAAGGTATTAAAACTTCAGTTTTTTAAGGCGCTGATTAGAATAAATGAAATTCAGAATTATAGTGAAAATGATGAGGTATATATTTCATTCTTAAGAGATTTGTACCATTATAATGCAGGTCATTCAATGCAGTTAGCTTCACTTTATAGTAAGGTTCAGAAGGCTGTTGTACAGTGGTGTGGTTCTGAATCTGATGATAATGTATGTTTAGATGATAGTATCGTAGGATATAGTATTTATGAAAATTTGGTTTTTAAAGAATGTTTAGATAATATGCCAGAAGCGCTTGATGAAGCTTTGTTACAACGCTTTTCGCCTAATATTGCAATTGAATTCATTAATAAAAACACATCAGAAATTATTAAATTAACAATTGATTTTTCGTTATATGAATTGATTGCAAAATTAAATGAAGGATATATTCAAACTGCTGATGATAGAAATAATCATGCTGATTTTATTATTTTTGTGGAAAAAATGTTACATGCAGGTTCGTTAGGTGAAAATATATTGATTGTTTCTGACAAAGGTGAAAAGTCAATGGTTAAAAAGACTGGTTTTGGTTATGAATTTAAGGTGGTGAAGTAGCATGGATTATGTGTTTGATGAAATGATTTTCAAGGAAACGTTTAATGTTCAGGATATTGATACAAAAAGTCAAGATGTATATAGGTTGAGACATAACCCGAATAAAAGATTCAAATTATTTCCATATAAAGCAAATGGAAAAATACATATCGTATGTGAATTAGAAGAAATAATTAGTGAGTTTTTTAAGTTAGCACTTGCAATAGAAACAGAAGAAATTGTATTTGAAGAGTTGTGTCAAAAGATGAAAAAGAAATTGGTTATATCGAAAGATGATGAACCAATTTTTGAAAAAACGGTAAAGAAAATGTTTTTTCAAGATAATAAGTTTATGGCTAAAAACATTGGGCTTTATGCCTGTCAATCAAAAACAGAAAATAAGAGTGCGGAGGAATTGGCATTCTTTGTTTTTTGTATTTTGGGGTTGGATGATATGGATTGTTATTTTATACAGGAAGCGAGAAAAAAATATCCATACAATGTAATGGAATCCTTGGTTGTAGATTCAGTAGAGTCTATTCAAAAAGAACGTTGTATTAGTGAAAAGAAGTATTTTGCAGTTATAAATGGAATTCAAGAAAAATTCAAAAGTGATTTTCGATATATGTTAGCAAATGGTATGACAGAACCTGAAGATATTTCTAATCTGTTGGATTTATATTATTTTTATTATGTTACGCAAACCTGCGTCACATTAGATAATTTTGGAAGTGGAAACAGGGATAATAGAGTTGACTTTTATTATGCATTAGATTGGGAAAAAGTAAGTGGAAATAGAAAATGTTGTGTGAATGGATGGGAGCAATTACAACAAAAAATTAATCATCTGTTTTGTCATTCAATAACTTTGGAATTGATAAATCAACATAAAGATGAAAATCTTATGTATGATTATATAATGATTCAAGAATATATTGGAGATGACACGGAAAAGGATTTGCTAGTTGCAGAGGAAATCAAGAAAGTAGAAAAGGCGTATGTAGATTGTATTGGAGACTACAAAAAATTTGGTGAAATTGTTGAACCCAATGGAGTTAATCATACGGATAGGGCGATAAAGCATTTGTTTAAATGTGTTGAAGAACAATTTCTCAATACTGAGAGAAAGAGAGCAAATCGTTTTTATATAGAAAAATTTGAGGAATATGCAAAAAATCGATGGCTAAAAAATAGAAGAAAATCTGGAATAGTACTTAATTTAACAGAGAGGGATATTATCTTTTTGACAAAGATTGCTTTAAGGGATGCAGAAAAAATAAGATTAAACGATTTGTTTAAGGAGTATGAGACAAGGGGGATTTTCTTAGATCAGACGTCGAGAAAATTTTTGCAAGAATTTTTCACAAAGTTGAATCTGATTGATAAGAAGAGTGATAGTGGAGATGCACAATATGTTAAGAGAATTTTATAGTTTTATAGCAAAGAAAATAAATTCATATTTTCAGATGTCTTCTAATAGTGGCTTGCTCCATAAAGGAGATACATTATGCTTAAAATTAGACGACGATGATATGGTAAAGCAGGTATATGATACATTGAAAGAATATCTTGAAGAGAGCGGAATTGTTGGTGAGTTCGAGTATAAGTGTCTGGATGGTTCTTTATATCGTACATATACATTAAAGTGTGTTGATAATGAGGTGGTAATTGCTGCTCAAATTGATGGAATGTCTACAGAATTTTTGTGTGCAAATTTAAGAAATGCAGCGAATGAAGCATATAAACCTATATTGTTAATATCATCAGATCCAATTGATAGTGCTATAAGTGGTTCGCGAGATATGGCATCTAGTGGCATGCCGTTTTATGCAGATAACTTGATGCTGGAAATTAAAGAGATGATAGAGGCGAGTACGCAATTAACAACAGTTGAAAAAAGTGTTCTCCAATTTGAATTGGATAGAAAAGATGTAGATGTTTTTAGTGACAAAAACTCACTGTTTGAATATCGGGATTTATTATCCATTATGAGTAGTGGGAAAGTCAATAAAGAGAATTTTCCGGGATTCAGATTATTTACGATAGATGGAAAAGCGGATTATCAGACTAATAACAAAAATGAAGTAAATAAGTTTTTGAAACAGAATAATGAACTATATGAACGGATTGATAGAAGTATTCGTATTGGAAATTTGGAAGCAGATTTATCGGATGATTTTGATGATAAATTTATTCAAAGAATAGAAAATGCAAAAAATTCTGATGGCGAAAATTGGAGTAGAGCATTTACATATCACGATATGCTTACTGCAATGGCAAAAAAACAGGAAAAGAAACAGAATCCATTGCAAATTGATAAGAATAACATATCGGTGTATGGCTCGATTCCGTTTGAACAAATTTCTTATGGAGAAAATCTGTTTATTAGAGATGAAGGAACAATGACTACTAAGAAGAGAACTCGTAGTTTGTTGATTTTTAATTTTGAGAAGTATACATCTGTATCAATAAGAATAGATTGTAATGTCAAAATTCCAAACAATGGTATTAGTGCTGATGATGCAACACTTACAAGAGACGGCAAAGATTTAGTGTTTGTATTTTCGCGTAAAGACATTACATTTCATAAAATAGAGTTGAGAGATGAAACGAATGCAATAACATATGTATTTAAAATTTGTATATTGGATTTGCCGGCAGAGTATATGATTTCAACAATTAAAACTAATTTTTCTATAGATTATAAGAAAAAGGCTACAAAGAGTAAGTTGAAATTATTAGGAATTTCTACAGATTTAATATTTAATAAAAATGCTGCAAATGTTGTTTCAGAGAAATTAGAAGAGAATAAACAATATAGATGCAATTTTGAAGATAGATTACATGTATTTACAACTGAAGAAGAGTTATCAAATATTGGAAGTGGAATTAATATTGAAGTTAATTTTGCTGGTATAGTGGTTCCATTTGCATTATTTCCTGATGAAACAAAAAGTACCGAAATAATTGGTCGTGGAATATTGAGAGGTAAGTTTGCGGAAAGGAAAAGTTTTGAATTCGTTGACCTGAAGCAAATATTAATGGATTCTCAAGAATATTTTGCAAAAGAGAATTTGTTAAAGGAACTTCGGGTTGAAAGACAATTTTTGGAAAAGGCAATTCTTTCAGCTCATTGTGACTCATATCATGATGTGAGTGAACCACAAGTGGATATGGAAGATTTAACTATAAGCGAGGAACTGAAAGAAGCATACTATGGATATATGAGAGCTTTGCTTAAAGCGAATACTGTTCCTACATTGGCATATTTGTCGGGGGATTTATTAGATGCGGCAAATGAGTATGTAGATACCTTTTTGATGCAATTTGATAGTTTAATAGATGGTCAGCCATTAACTACAGAGCAAGTATCAGCATTGCGGTTGGGAACAATAACTGTTGGAGTGGATGAGGAAATATTATTCACACCATTACATCCGTTGAATGTAGTATACCAAATAATGTTGTTAAATGAAGAGTGTATGAAAGATGCATCGGATATTGTGATAGAACGATTGAACTCAATCAATTTATTGCCGTACATACGTAGGAACAGGAAGATATTTAAAGTATCCGATCAGCTTTATTCATTGGAGTGGAAACATTATGCTCCTGTTGAAAACAAAAAGTATATGGGCGGAAGGCGGTATGTGCCCAAATTAATTGAAGAAAAAATAACAGAGTTTGTTTCTCATTTTAAATATATATTTGAGGATATAAACAATAAAGTAATAAAAATAAATCTCATAAATATGGGTGATTGTGCAGAAGTGTTTGTAGGTATAGCACAGTTTTTTATTCACTCTATTAATAGGAATGCTGATGTGAATAAATTGATGCGATTTGAAGTGCATGTTTATTCTGATACATTGGTGGATAATGCCTTTTTGAATCTTAAAAACTATTCAAGACTAAAGAAATATCTTTCGGAATTGAAATTGACTTTTGGTAGCGGTATAGCAATGAGTGATTTAGAAGGTGTTTTTTCTAAGAATGTGGATTGCTACTTTCATAATGATAATGGAAAAGATTATAAGTATGCACATATATCATTTTATGAGATGGAATCGGAAATAACATCTGAAACAGCGACTATGGATCAAATTGAAACAGGAATTTCACTGGGGGGGATTTTGTCTGGAATACCATCGAGTAAGTATGGTCAAAAGTATAGAACTGGTTTTGGAACACGCTATGCAAAGAAAACAGATGTTGTAAAAATGGCAGAGTTATATAATTCGTTAATACAGGTTGATGAAACTGGAAATCCATATAATCCTGATATTAGTATATCAACACAAATAGATTCCAAAGCTGAGACGAAGATGGATTATATATATGATGCTTCTAATTGGGTGGTGTTTGTAGAGCCTAAAGTTGATTTGGATTTCTTTAGTGAAAAAGAGGCTAGTGGAGACTTGCTAATAATTCATTATAGCGATCAATACACCTCAAGTAGCGGATATGATGCAATTACTGTAACGCATAAGTCAGAACAATATACAAGAGTAATTCAAGAATATTTGAATGAAAAGGCAGTGACGGCAGATGTCGCAGATGTAAAGAAAATAATTAATCTATTTAATGCAGTTAATGGTGATTGGTTGTTGAGACTAATTTCATCAAAGCGAATGATAGGAGCAAATAAGGATTCTACATTTTCAAGAGAAAAGATTAGTATTGTTGCTGCGATTAAATTCATGTTAGCATATCTTAAACACCCGGATATTATATGGGTGCCTATTTCTATGGAAGAAATGTTACGAGTATCTGGAGGTGCAGACCTTTCGCAGAAGGATGGGGTGTTATCGTATAAAAATTTGGGATTTGATGCGGGACCGACGAGTGATGATTTGTTGTTTGTTGGTTTGCATCGAGAAAATGAAAATTTAGAGATATATTTCTATCCTACAGAAGTAAAAACTGGAAATAATGATAGCACAGTAATGAAAAAGGCTATTGAACAAGCGAAGGCGACGGCATATGGATTTGATAATGCATTTTGTCCTGCAGAAGAACTTGAAAAAACAATTATGTATAAGGTGAATCGCAATTTTATGATGCAGCTTATAATAACAAGTTGCAAAAAAATGAAGGTTTATCATGTAGATGATTCACAAGATTGGGATATTGTTCTTGATAAATTTAGGCAGGCACTTCTTAATGAAGAGTATACTATTTCAAAAGATATACAAGAGGTTCTGGGAATAGGTGCGGTTTTGTCATTCAAAAAGGGGCAAGTGATTAGAAAAAATGCATTTACTGAGGATAAAATTAATATAATCGAAATGCCAGAAACTGATGAATTCGGATTGATTTTAAAAACAGTGAAAGAAATTGTTGAAAATGTTCAAGCAAAGACAGAGGCTTTGTCACTGATTCATGAAACGAATGTTTCTCTTTTGACTGGAGAAGTTTCAAATATTTCTTCAACAGCTGTAATCTTTGATGCTGAACAGAGTGGATTAAGTGAAAATGAGGCAGATGAGCAACAAGATACAAATATTAATGAGCAGGTTTTGGAGCAGAAGGCAGATGAAGATGTATCGAACGAAGGTGCTCCGGTAGAAACTAAAGGTATGAGTATTCATTTTGGAATGAATCAGCAAAATGGACAGAGTGTAATTTGGGAGCCCAATAATACTGACAAGATATTCCATACTAATACAGGAATAATTGGCACCATGGGTACCGGTAAAACACAATTTACTCAATCTGTAATAGCGCAACTGTATCAGAATAGAGGTTCTAATGTCTTGTCAGATAATATTGGAATTCTTATATTTGACTATAAGGGCGATTATAATGAAAACAAGACGGATTTCATGAAGTTTACAGATGCAAAAATTTATAAACCGTATCATTTGCCGTTTAATCCGTTGGCATTAACATGGTCAGGAACTCCAAAACCATTGTTACCTGTTCATACAGCTAATACTTTTGTAGATACACTTTCTAAGGTGTATCCGAATCTGGGACCTAAGCAAAAGAATGTGTTGCTTAATTGTATTGATAGTGCTTATACAAGAACTGGTATTAACAAGGCAAATTCTGCTACGTGGAATAATGAAGCACCAACATTTTCTACCTTATATCAGATTTATGAAAATGATGAGGAGATTAAAAAGGGAGATGTTTTGGAAGCGGCATTATCTAAAATAGCTATGTTTGAAATATTTGAACCAATATCGTCAAAAACTAAAGGATTATATGAGTTACTAGATGGAGTTGTAGTTATCGACTTGTCTGGATATGATTCAGATATTCAAAATTTAGTGGTAGCAATTACATTAGATTTGTTTTATTCGCAAATGCAAGCTGCAGGTCATAGCAAGCTTGAAAACAATATGCGACAACTAAGCAAATTAATATTGGTTGATGAAGCAGACAATTTCTTGCGCGAAGGATATCCTTCTTTACGCAAAATATTAAAAGAAGGAAGAGAATTTGGTGTAGGAACGATTTTATCCACGCAGTTTTTGAAACATTTTGTTACAAAAGAAGAGGATTATTCGAAGTACATACTTACTTGGGTGGTTCATAATGTGGCAGATTTGGCACCAGGAGACGTTAGATTTGTATTTAATACATTAAACGGTAGCTCGGCAGAGAACCAATTATGCAGTGATATAAAAAATCTAAAGAAGCATGAGAGCATCTTAAAGATAGGTAATATGGAAACTCCTATATATATGAGAGATAAAGCATTTTGGGAATATGTGAAGGAAAATTCCTAATATTGGAAGAGTTAAACTGAGATGTTCGATTGACAAAGAGACTATACTTAAGTATACTACTTACGTATAGTCTTTTTAAGTGAGGAAGTCAAATGAAGTACACAGCTATTAAAGGAATTCAAGCAGGAAATGAGTATTTTACAATTATGGTAAAGCTTAAAGAATTAGAGGTTTTATTTCCTAAATTAGAGGAAGAGATTTTGCCTGAACGGAGAGCACAAAGAAAATTGAACCAGAAAAGAATACCAGCAATTAAGCGATATATTGTTGAGAATTTGGATACATATGTTTTTTCTGCATTGGCAGGTTCTGTAGATGGAAAAGTTGAGTTTATAGCATTTTCTGAAGAATATCCAGAAGTAGGTATTCTCGAAATATCTGATAAAGCTACTTTTTTGATAAATGATGGACAACATAGAAAGACAGCAATTGTTGAGGCATTAAAGGAATGTCCGGCATTGGCGGATGAAACTATTCCGGTAGTGTTATTTAAAGATATGGGATTAAAAAGAAGTCAGCAAATGTTTACCGATTTAAATAAACATGCAGTCAAAACATCTAATTCGCTCGCGGAACTATATGATTCTACAGATAAAATTGCAGCTGTAACAAGAAAATTGCTTGAACAAAATGAATTTATTGGAAAATATACCGATAGAGAAAAAGACAATTTGTCAATGAATTCAGCAACATTATTTACTTTTAATACCTTTTATAAAGCAAATAAAAGAATTATATGTGGTGGCAAAAATGATGAGATTAATGAAAAACTGATTATTGATTTTTGGAGAATGGTTGTAGAAAATATTGAACAATGGACTATGTTGGAAAATGGTGAATTGCCAAAGTCTAGATTGCGTTCGGAATATTTAGTGTGTCAATCTGTGGTAATAGAGGCATTGGGACAGTTGGGGAATTATTTTTATCTCAACGGGCTTGATGAAAATGTTTTGATTGGGTTGAGAGATATAGATTGGCATAGAAACTCAAAATTGTGGAAGAAGCGTTGCGTTAAGGAAAAAGAGAAAATGGTCAAAAATAATGTTGCTGTATATTTAACTGCTAATGCGATTAAGAGCAGTTTGGGACTTAGATTGAATGATGAAGAAGAAAAGTACGAAAATAAATTTAAAAGAAGGTAAGATTGATGAATAATGTGGAATTCCCAGAATGTATAGAGATAATTGAAGAGATGAAATTGGTTTACAAGCATGATAGCAGGCCGTGGATGATAGGATTTAGTGGTGGAAAAGACTCCACACTATTATGTTGCCTTGTTTTTGAAATGCTTATGCAATTAGATTCTGATGAGATTAATAAAAAAGTGTATATTGTTTCATCTGATACGATGGTTGAAAATCCTATTGTTAGAGATTATATGCATGATATGTCTAAAAGAATAGGTGACGCTGGCGAAAAGTATAAAATCGAAACAAGAATTATAAAACCGGAATTGGAGAAAACATTTTGGTCGTGTGTTATTGGACTAGGATATCCAACTCCAGAAGCACCAGGGTTTAGATGGTGTACTGACAAATTGAAGATCAGACCAATTAATAAATTTGTTACAGAAACTATCGATAATGATGGCGAAATAGTAATGTTACTTGGGGTTAGAAAAGCGGAAAGCAGTTATAGAGCACGCGGAATCAAAACTAGAGAAATAGAAGGGAAATTATTGATTCCGCATACGGATATAAAAAATGCATATGTTTATAATCCTTTGACAGAAATTCCGAATGAGCGTATATGGAATTACTTGTTAAGTGGAGATGCAATTACTCCTTGGGGCTCAAGTAATAAATATTTATTTTCTTTGTATCAGGGAGAGAATTTGTCGGAAGAGCAGAGTGCATTAGGTGAAATTGATGAAAATAAAGTAGTAGTAACAGGAAATTCACGTTTTGGATGTTGGATTTGCACAATGGTTAAAGAAGATAAATCATTAAAAACGTTTATCGAAAAAGGAGAAGAGTGGTTGGAGCCTTTACGAGATTATAGAGATTGGTTGTTGTCTATAAGGGAAAATCCAGAATTTAGAGAAAAAAGAAGGCGCAATGGTTCTGTTTATGAAAAAGAAGATGGGCAATTAGGCTTTGGTTCTTTTAATATGTATGGAAGAAAAAAGATACTTGAAGAGTTGTTAATTTTGGAAGAAAAAACAAACTTGGAGTTGATAACAATTGATGAATTAAGAACGATTGACAGAATGTGGGAAAAAGAAGGGGATTTGACTAAAAGAACACTTGTGGATTTGTATTACAACATAAAGGGAAAAAGGTTGCCTTGGGATGAGTATAGAGTTCCCCTGTTTTCAGCAGATTCATTGGATATCGTAAAGCAAACGTGTCAAGAGTTTGATATTGAATATGATATGTTGGCTAAATTAGTAGTTGCAATTGAAAACAATAAGCACTATACAAGAGGTCAAAAGGTTAATAAGGCGTTTGATAAAGTGGTTAATGAAGGTTGGTTGCATTATGAAAATATCAAAAAAGCGAAAGAAGATATAAATCATGAGGATTAAGAAGATTGAACTTTGTAATTTCGGTTCATACGTTGGAGTATGTAAATTCGATTTGCAAGCAAATAAAAAAAGAAATATTGTGCTTATAGGTGGCAAAAATGGGGCTGGAAAAACAACATTGTTTTCGGGTATTAAACTTTGTATGTATGGTAATAAAGCAGCTGGTTTTGAAAATATAAATGCACATTATCGTAGAGAAGTAAAAAAATATATAAACGATGTTTCGAAATTCGATATCTCATCAAAGTGCTATGTCAAGTTAGAAGTATTGTTTTCTAATGGACAAGAAGATGATGCGTATATAATAACTAGAAGTTGGGATAATGGAGCTAATTCTTTGGATGATTTTGAAGAATGTGTTGTTGAAAAAAATGGTGTAATTCTAAGTAGTGAAGAATTAGCTGACTTTGACAATTATGTTATGAATATTATACCGCCAGAGTTATTTGATTTGTTTTTCTTTGATGGAGAGCAAATTGCAGATTACTTTTTGGATGAAAATAGTAATGAAAGAATCAAGAACGCATTCATGATATTATGTGGATATGATACATTTGATATAATGCAAAAGAATTTTAAACGACTTGCCTTTGGAAAAAGAACAAATGATGTAAGTGAGTTTAACTACATTGAAGCAAAGCAGCAGGTGGAAAAGACTGAAAAAGAGTATGGCGATTGTGTTGTTGCAATATATAACATTAAATCTGAGATAGATTTTATTAATGGAGAAATTAAATCTTTAGATAAGAAATATAAATTATCTGGAGGTGTGACATATGATGAATGGAATGAAAAATTATTACAGATAAAAGAGGAAGAGAGATTTAGAGAAGATAAAAATATACAATTGAAGAAAATGGCTAATGAAGTTGTGCCATTTATTATAGTAAAAGATTTGCTAAAAAAATTGTCTGTTCAATTATCAAAAGAACATGACAAACAACAGTATGAGTTGCTTCAGGAATCATTAAAGAGCATTTTGCCAGGTGTTATGCAAAAGGTATACAGCAGATTAACTTGGCAAGATGATGTAGAACTTACAGAACTTGTAATTGAGGAATTCAATAATGAGATGGAGTTGAAAAAAGTATCTGAAGTCATTGATATTATTGATTTATCTGGTGAGGAATATATTGTGGTACAAAATGCTATTTCAAGATATTTAACATTGGATAAAGAATGTGTTATTGCAACGGAAAGAGAAATAAAAGATTCTATTGAAAGAACTCAAAAATTACGTCAAGAAATTGAAAATTGCAATATTGATGGAATTCAGGAATATTTGCAAAAAAAGACGCAGTTAGTTCAGAAAGCAAATGAACTAAATCAAAAAATGCAAGAATGGATAGACAGAAAACAATGTTATAAAGATGCTTTAGAAGAGAGAAAGAATATTCTTAAACGTGAAGAAAAGAAATTCGATGAAGTGTCAAAAAATATATCGATAACAACGTTGTCAGAAAAGTCAGTTGCATTTTTGGATACTCTTCAAAATCGGTTATATAGTAATGAAATTAAAAAAGTTGAAGAGTTATTTATGATGAAAATCAAGGAATTAGCTCGAAAGAATAGATTTATAGATAGTATCATAATTGATGCCGATTTTAATGTGCATATATACAAGAATATAACTTTTGATACAAAGAGCGTATGTGATAAAATAAAAAAAATCGGTGTACAAGCGTATTTGGCTGAATATGGGACGGTACATTGTCAAGGATTATTGACAAGTGCAAATGTTGAAGATTTAAATGAATTTGTAAAATTCTATGATAAGAGGAATGGAAAAATTAGTGTTTTGCAAGAAATCGAGAAATCAAGATTATCAAAAGGCGAAAAGCAAGTGTTTATTATGGCTTTATATTGGTCATTTATGAAATTAAATAAACAAGAAGTTCCATTTGTGATAGATACACCGTTTGCAAGAATTGATACAGAACATAGAGCTAATATTACTAAAAAGTTTTTTATGGATTTGTCGGGACAGGTATTCATATTCTCTACAAATGAAGAAATTGTAGGTGAGCACTATGAAAAAATGAAGAATCGAATTCAGGCTCAATTTTTGCTGGAAAATAGTGATAACCTTCAAACGCTTGTATATGCTAATGAATATTTTGGAGGATAAGTATGCAGTTTAGATTGAAAACATCAAAAAAAACAAAAGAAATATACGAAGGATTGTATGTGCGTGAACATTTACAACCGTTTGCTTTAGCCAAAATTTCAATAGCGTTAGCGTTGAATGATGGGTTTTCTTCAATTGATAATACTGTTGGTGATATAAATGGACTTGACTTGAACCGACAAACAATAACTGGTGAAAACGATGCATTATTTAAAGCACTGATAGAAATGAATGAACAACGGCATATTTGTGAAGATGAATATTTCCCCAATGTCGTGAAGCAATATATTGATTATGGAGCGGTTTTATTGGAGCAGGAGTATAGATATGGGCACGATTTTTATGCACATCTAGTTAATTTAGAGAAGGGTATCTGATGACGGAACAGTTTTGCTAGGGGATTTGTATTTATGCGAAATTGAATTTTAAGGGAGATGATTAAAATCAGTAGACGATTCACATTACAAATTTTACTTCCCGTAGAAGGCTAAGAGGAAGATAAGATATACGAAAGCGAAGACATTACTCTTAGAGTGACGAATTTAAAACAGAAGTTGGACGATGTCTACTACAGACGCTTAAAAGAAAAATCTGTTTATGCATCCTATGATGATGTTGTTAAATTCGCTTGTGAAAAATATTCGTTGGGGGAAATAGATAACTTCTCTGTGCAAACTGATCACTTTGGTGAACGCAAGATTATACACGAGGGTAATAGATACGTTGTTACGGCAGAAGAAGCAAAACAGCTTGAAAGAGAACATATTTCAGAATCGGTATATTGTAATGTGTTTAAAGAGTGCAGTTTAAGTTGGTTTTATGCCGGTACCGGGGACGAGCTTCTTCCTGAAGACATGGCTATCGTGGATGATGAATTGATAAGAAAGGCTTCAGCTTTAGTGGGATATGAGTCAGAGAAAGATTTTGCGAGTAGGTTGGCAGATGTTATCGAGGATGAAGCTGATGGGGAAGATAAGTTTATAGCATCGCTTATATTGGCAAAGGAAATTGCCGGTTGTGTGAATGGAAGAGCGGTATTGTGGTATGACTGATAAAGGAAGTTGGTGAATATATGAAGGAAAAAGAACATCAATCCATAGAATGGAAGGAATCGTGGCAGGATGAGTATTTAAAATGGATTTGTGGATATGCTAATGCTTACGGTGGAACACTATACATAGGTACTGATGACGATGGTAATGTGGTAGGGATTGACAATGCAAGAGATCTTTTAGAACGAATTCCCAATAAGGTTACTGATACGATGGGAATTATTGCAGATGTAAACTTGCTATTTAAAGATGAACTTGAGTATTTGCAGATAATTGTTGATAAATATCCGTCACTAATAAGCTTTCGTGGAAAATATTACTACCGCTCGGGAAGTACCATGCGTGAGATTACCGGAAAGGAATTGGAAAGAGCTTTGTTGAAAACGCAGGGAAGAACGTGGGATGGTATACCATTGCCAAAAATATCAGTGGCTGATTTAAAACAGGATGCAATACAACTGTTTAAGGAGAAGGCAGTTAAGAGAGGCAGACTTTCACAAGAGGAAGCTGGTGTTGAAGATTCTATTTTGATGGACAACCTGCATCTTATTGATGAAGAGGGATATTTGATAAGAGCAGCCATGTTAGCATTTTATAAGGATCCGGAGAAGTGGGTAACAGGTTCTTATATTAAAATTGGTTACTTTGGCAAGTCTGATGCAGATTTAGTATATCAGGATGAAGTGCATGGTCCGTTGATTGAGCAGGTAGATAAGACAGTTGATTTAGTATATACAAAATATATGAAAGCGCTAATTGCTTATGAAGGAATTCAAAGAGTGGAACAGTTTATGTTCCATAAAGATGCTTTTCGTGAAATTCTTTTGAATGCAATTGTGCATAAGGATTATAGTAGCTGCAATCCTATTCAGATTAGCGTTTACGAGGATAAGATATACATTTGGAACGATGGCGAAATGCCGCCTAACCTGGATTCTACGGACAAGTTATTTATGAAGCATTCTTCCAAGCCATACAATCCGAAATTAGCAAATGTCTTCTTTAAAAGCGGTATGATTGAAGCTTGGGGAAGAGGCTTTGAGAAGATTAAAGAAGCATGTGGATTGTACGATGGTCCATTGCCGGAATATGAGATAAATGAGTCCGGTATTATGGTGTTGTGTAAGGCGTGTGATAGGTATTTGGAGTTGCTGAGGGATGATGGTCAGCATCATGACCAAAATGGTCATGATATGGTCATGATGATTTTAGACTTTTGTAAAGATGCAAAATCTGTACCGGAAATTATGGAAAAATTTGGATTTGAAAGCAGAACAAGCTTTAGAAGAAAATATTTAAATGATTTGGTGGAGAATGGAAAGTTAAAAATGACTATGCCTGATAAACCTAAGAGTAAAAATCAAAAGTATTATTCGTAAGAGGATTTCATAACCACATCATGACCAAGTTGGTTATGATGTGGTTAGCTAATTAAGAGCGAATCATAGTTGCATAAGAGGAGTGTTGTATGGAACATAAGAAATATTATTTTGAAAAGTTAACACCAGTAAATGACATAGATATTTCTGTGTATGAAGAGGCTATTGATTATATATTTGATAATGCAGATATAACTAACGTGGCAATTTCTGGCTCATACAGTGCTGGAAAAAGTAGTGTTATAGATACTTATAAGGAAAAACATGAAGAACATAAATTTATGCATATTTCTTTAGTGCATTTTGAATCGCCTAATGAAGATAATGGTGAGATTAAAGAATCAGTACTTGAAGGAAAAATTTTAAATCAGTTAATTCATCAAATTCCAGCAGAAAAGATTCCGCAAACTAATTTTAGAGTGAAAAAGGATACAGGAAAAAGTAGAATATTCTTGATGTCATTGGTGTTATGCTTATTAATTGGTAGTGTAGCCTTTTTATTGTTATCAAATAACATATCTTCATTTGTGAGAGAATTGCCGGAGAATGTCGTAAAAAATGTACTTACAGTAGTAACTGGAGAGTATGCAACAATAGTTGTGGTATTGATTCTTGTGGTAAGCAGTGTGATATGTATTTATAATGTTGTAAAAATTCAACATAATAAAAACATATTTCATAAAGTAAGTGTTCAAGGAAATACAATAGAGATTTTTGAAAAGCAGGATGAATCTTACTTTGACAAGTATTTAAATGAAGTATTATATCTTTTTGAACAAGTAGATGCTGATGTGATTGTTTTTGAAGATATGGATAGGTTCAATGCAAATAGTATTTTCGAAAGATTGCGGGAGGTGAACCATTTAACTAATACGTAAAGAAGAACATTGTTTACAAATAAAAAAGGACAGTATAAACCTTTGAGATTCTTTTATTTGTTAAGAGATGATATTTTTACAACAAAGGACAGAACAAAATTTTTTGATTATATAATCCCAATCGTTCCAGTGTTAGATGGATCAAACTCGTATGAACAATTTATAAGGCACTTAAGGAAAGGTAATATTTTCGAAAAGTTTGAAACAAGCTTTTTACAAAGATTATCACTATATATTGATGATATGAGAGTTCTAAAAAATGTATATAATGAGTTTGTTATATATATGAATCGATTGGATAATACTGATCTTAATTGGAATAAAATGCTGGCACTTATTGTGTATAAAAATTTATTTCCTAGAGATTTTAGTAATCTTCAACTGGGAAAGGGGTATGTTTATGAATTATTTGAACAGAAAGATAATCTTAGAAGAGAAATAATAAAGCAACTTGAGGAAGATAGACAACTGGTGATTGAACATATCGATAGAATAAATAATGAAATTCTCAATGATACGCAGGAATTAGAAGATGCATATGAAGCAAAATATAAAAACTTACCTCGAGATTATTATAGTAGGCTTACACAGGAAGGTCAAAATAGAAAAAACGAATTAGAAAATGAAAAGAAACACGAAAGAAAGCAATAGAGGATCGTGCCAATGGAAAGCTTCCAAGCTATGAAAGGGAAGTTGCAGATATTGAACAAAAAATTGTGCTGGTCAAATCTCAATTATTAGCCGAGCTGATAACTAGAGAAAATGCAGAGTCAGTGTTCATGATAAATAGCATTAATCCGATAGGACAAGAACAAAACTACAATGAAATAAAAGGTAGTGATTATTTTGAATTGTTGAAATTTCTTATTCGCTCTGGGTATATTGACGAAACATATTGCGATTATATGACCTATTTTTATGAAGAAAGCCTATCAGCTAATGATAAGACTTTTTTAAGAAGAATAACAGATAAAAGAGGGGCTGACTTTGAGTATTCATTACAGGAAGTTCAGAAAGTTATTATATCTCCTGTATTGCGAGTTGTTGATTTTGGAGAAGAAGAAACATTAAATTTCGATCTTTTAAGTGGATTGCTTGTTAATCAAGGACTGCCAAATTGTCAGATGTACATAAAGGCTTTAATAAATCAGCTTAAGACTGATAATCGAATAGATTTTGTGACTAAGTATTATGCTTCAGATAAATTTGTAAATACATTTATTGTAAAATTAAATGAACAGTGGCCTGAATTCTTTTCATATGTTGTCTCTAATAAAAAAATGTCGATAGAGCAAATAAGAAAATATTCTATTGATACTTTGTGTTTGTCAGACGGTGAGATAATATCGCAGGTGAATTTTGATAACAGCTTGAGCGATTATATATCAGAGCAAGAAGATTATTTGAATCTACAAGGTGTTCATGTAGATGATATGATATCAAAGTTTGATGCGTTACAGGTATCATTTCAAACAATTAATTACGAAAAATCTAACAAAGAGTTGTTTGATAAAGTTTATGAGAATAATCTTTACGATTTGACATTTAAAAATATTGAATTGATGCTGAGGAGTCAATATAAAGTAACAAGCTCTTATGATATAAAACATAAGAATTATACAATCATTAGATAAGTGGATGATTCTCCGCTAGCAGAATATGTAGATATGAATTTGGAATCATATTTAGAAGAAATAATTTTGAATTGTGAAGAGAAAATTGAGGATGATGAATCTGCGGTGTTAAGTATCTTGAACAATAATTCTGTTGATAAAGAAATTAAAGAAAAATATATGGCATTTTTGAGTTCTGCAATTGCTGATATAACTAAGGTAGATAATCAAAGTTTGTGGAAAGTGTTGATTGTAAATAGAATAGTGAAAATGTCTGTTTCAAATGTGATATGTTATTTTCAAAAACATGGATTAACTCGTGAATTGGTAGCATTCATTAATGTTATTGATTTAAACGCAGATTATACAAGTATTCAAGAAGAATTTGGCGTGGAGGTTGCAGAAAAATTCTTTGATTCTGTGGCTATAAGTAATGAGATTGAAACAGCTAAATATCAAAAAATATTAACCGATATAGGATACTATTTTGATACATATGATGCAAAAGAAATTGAAGATGAAAAGATAAGGGTGCTTATAGACAATCAAATTATTGAGATGAACGAAATGGGATTGGATTTTATTCGTAATAATTATGAAGACCATTGTATGCATTTCATTGAACTCAATGTAAAAGCGTATGTAGAAATTCAAACAGAAGATATCTTCAATTATGATGAGGCTGTAAAAGTATTAGAAATTAGCTGTGATGATGAACTGAAAATTAAACTGTTAGGTTTTACAAGTTCTCCTATATCTGTACTTGATAAAGAACTATCAAATGAAGTCTTAGAGTACATTTTAGAACATAATTTTGATTGTGCTGATGAAGAATACTTATATCAGCGTTATTCGCAGTATCATGAATCAGTACGAACCATCATATTAAAAAAAGCGGTTTGTGATATTAATAATATCATAAATGATAGTATTGTACTTGAGGATAATTTACTTTCTGATATTTTAACAAAAAGTAAATTGAGTCAAGCGATTAAGGTTAAAGTATGGGCAAATTCGATTCCTATGTTGAATGAGGAAACTTGTAAAAAGCATTTTGATGAACTGGGAGTTCCTGAACTTAAGGGTATCTTTACAAAACGAAATACAGCGACTAGAAGCTACATTAAAACGGATGAAGTAACAGCAATCCTATCCGAGTTAAAAAATAATACATGGATACATGAATATTACGTTGCGGCGGAGCCGCCTGTCCGGTGTGGCGAGAGCCACCTTTCC
>CATWDJ010000004.1:0-156827 GCA_958349535.1 uncultured Lachnospiraceae bacterium | reverse complement strand
GTTTTACGCGACCTGCAAGCATTTTTTTCGATGTTCAACTGTCAAACTCCCGAGTATATGGTTTTTAATGTCCGCATCGTGTCCGCAAAATTACATAGCCAAAACATCATTTACTACAGCGGTAACGTCCTCTTTTTCTTCCATGATATGATTGTAAACATCCAATGCATTCCTTTTTAGTTTCTGTCAACTTTCTTGACATCCATTAGTATTTTTATCATACTATATCTAACTGATGTATCAAGTACGCAGAAAAATAATACTTGGCATCAAAACCGATACTGTAAAGGGGAAATCTGGATTTTATGAACGATATTGTATTGAAAAAAATTGATGAGAGTAACTTTTTAGAAGCATTTAATTTGAAACTGGGACAGGGACAGGATAAATTTGTTTCAAATCCTGTCAGGAGTTTGGCACAGGCATATGTATATTATAATCAATGTATGCCTTTCGGGATTTATTTTAAAGATACTATGGTTGGCTATGTAATGATTATTTATGATTATGACCTTGAGGAATATGATATCTGGCATATGATGATCGATGAAAAATATCAGCATAGGGGTTATGGTCAAAAAGCCATGGAAAAGTGTCTTGAGTATATCAAAACAAAACCCTTCGGAGCATCCAATAAAGTTGTATTGACTTGTAACAGAGATAACCGGACGGCAATGGAGTTGTATCGCAAGTTTGGTTTTGCAGAAACAGGAAATGAAGATGAGGATGAAATAGAACTGGCGTTGGAACTTTAATGGACAGGGGTATGAAAATTCAGTATTACCGCATGGAAGAGAAGTTAGGAAACGAATAGCGGAACGAGAAAGGAAGAACGGAAAATGAAAAGATTAGTCGTATATCAAAGTGCCACAGGCTTTACAGAAAAATATGCCACATGGATTGCAGAGAAACTGTCCTGTGAAGCTAAGGAATTAAAAGGTGTGAAAAAGCAGGAAATAGGAAATTATGACATGATTATCTTCGGTGGATGGATTATGGGCGGCATGATTATGGGACTGGATAAAATGCGGAAAATGAATCCGAAACAGTTGGTGGTATTTGCCGTAGGTGCATCCAATGACAGCGAAGAGGTGCGGGAAAATTTAAAGACACAGAATCATTTAGAGCAAAGTCCGCTTTTTTATTTAGAAGGTGGTCTTGCCTTTGAACGGATGAGTTTCTTTCCGAAAACGATATTGAAAAAGATGGGCAAGTCCATCGCAAAAAAAGAGAACAAGACACCGCAGGAACAGGAGATGGAAAAATTATTTGCAGGTTCCTTTGATAACTCTGATATTACGAAGATAGAACCGTTGGTTGCAGCAGTAGAGGCGGCAACATTATGATATATACAGAGAAATTACTGGAGACATTAATAGAAGATTCTGTGCAATATAAAGATATTGCAATTCCGTCGAAAGAAACAGACAAAAAACATCTAATCCGCAGCCTTATGAATGTTCGTATGCCAAGGGAGGCTTCTGACCAATTGCTGGACTTGCAGAATGATTATTTGCAAGAAGAACTTTTGAAAAAAGGAATTGTAACCTTATGGGAGATTCCAACGGTAAAAGAACAATATGGCAGCCAATTTTCAAATGCAGATAAAATATCTCTTTGGCAGGGAGATATAACAAGGTTAAAGGTGGATGCCGTTGTAAATGCTGCCAACTCACAGATGTTAGGGTGTTTCGTTCCTTGTCACGGGTGTATTGATAATGCGATTCACAGTGCTGCCGGAATACAGCTTAGAACTGAATGCAATCATATTATGAATCAGAGGCGGATTCGCTACGGGGAACAATATGAGGAACCAACCGGCACAGCTACGTTGACAAAAGCTTACAATCTTCCCTGTAAATATGTCATTCATACGGTGGGACCGATTGTGTACGGTGAACTAAATGAAGAACTCCGTCAGGAGCTTCGGAATTGCTATGAAAATGTTTTGAAATGCTGTGTGGAGAATGAAATAAAATCCGTTGCTTTCTGCTGTATTTCCACGGGAGAATTTCATTTCCCGAATGACGAAGCAGCAGAAATTGCTCTGAATACCGTAACCGATTTTTTGAAAATGAATGATGGTATGGAGAGGGTTATTTTTAACGTCTTTAAAGATAGCGACAAGGAAATCTATCAAAAGATATTCGGCTCGAATTAGATGGAGACAATAGATATGATTAGAGTAGCAACAGAACAGGATGCAGAAAAATTACTTGCAATCTATGGATATTATGTAGAAAATACAGCAATCACATTTGAATACGAAGTGCCTTCCGTAGAGGAGTTTAGGAGGCGGATTTGCCAGACGCTCAGCAAATATCCCTATCTGGTGTCGGAACAGGACGGAGAGATTGCGGGTTATGCATATGCAGGGGCTTTTAAAGGACGGCGTGCATATGACTGGGCAGTGGAGACGACTATTTACATAGCCAAGGATGCCAGAAAAAAGGGATTGGGGAAGGAACTTTATACAGCATTGGAAAAGGCGTTGGCACTACAGAATATTATAAATCTCAATGCCTGTATCGCTTATCCCAGCGTGGAGGATGAATACCTGACAAAGAACAGCGTTCAATATCATCAGCATCTGGGGTATCGGTTTGTGGGAGAGTTTCATAAATGTGGGTACAAATTCGGCAGGTGGTATAATATGGTGTGGATGGAAAAGTGTATTTCCCATCATCCACACCAGCCATTGCCTGTTAGGAGTTTTGAGGAGATTCGAAATCAGCTTGCTTTTTTGCCATGCGACTCCAATTTATAAAGCCATAAATATCATTTACCAGAAAGGTAATAAAACAAACGATTACTGAAAGGTATGTGATATCATGGATGGTCGCCAGAATCCATAAGAGTATCAGAACAATATCATTGCAGGCATAAGCAATGGCATAATATGGACTTCTTCGAAATGTGAGATATACCGCAAGAAAACTGGTGGTAATAGATAATGTGCTTGGAAGAATATTTGCAGTATGGAATGCTTTCAAAATAAAGTAAAAAATAAATGTGACGATAACAGTGAGAATCCACATAAAAAGAGTTTCTTTTTTACTGATATGATTTACCTGAACTTCCGATTTATTTCCGTTGTAAGGGTGTCTCAGCCATGAAATTAATGCAAATACGGCCATGGGCATTGTCATGCCAAGGTAAGTAATCATTTCTCCATAATAAGAAAATGTGAAAGAGATGATACCATAGAGCAGACTAAAAATAATCATGAGAAACTGACCCAGAGGGTTGCCCTTTGCGGCAAAAATGAGTGATGTCACACCAATGAGAGAAGCTGTTAGTGTTAAATAGTTTTCTCTGTCAAAAATACAAAAGGATACTGTGATTAAAATAACAGAGCAGCACCACAGCAAAATTTCGACTTTTGAAAAATAATTTGTGAAAGTTTCTAATTTGTTTTTATTCATAAGACCTCCTAAAAAAGCATCCGCATACACACCTTCAAAGACCTAATGGTGTGTAAACGAATGCTCCTTGCATTCCTACCCGGTGGCAGTACTTGTATTTATTTTTTTATATGGTAACATGAGAAGAGGAAAAAAGCAATTAAGAAACAGGATGATTTAAAATACATGGAGCAACACAGATGGAAGTAAGAAAAGGAACACAGCAGGATATAGAGGAAGTGGCGGCACTATATGATGAACTGAATGATTACTTGGAAAGTCATATCAACTACCCAGGATGGATGAAAGGGATATATCCAATTCGTGAAGATGCAGAGGTAGGCGTTGCAGAACAGAATCTTTTTGTAGCCACAGAAGAAGGGAAGATTGCCGGTACCGTAATCCTGAACCAGAAGCCGGAGGAGGCCTATGATTTAGCGGATTGGCAGAATGATTTGGAGTATGATGATATTTGCGTGATTCACACCCTTGCAATACATCCTGATTTTTTGCACCGGGGAATCGGGAAGGAAATCATGGAGTATGTGCTTGAATATGCTGAGCATATGAATCGAAAAGCAATACGTTTGGATGTATATGAAAACAATATGCCTGCCATTCGTTTGTATGAAAAAATGGGCTTTCACTATATAGGTACTGTTGATTTAGGATATGGAAAGTATGGACTGGATTGGTACAAGTTGTATCAGTATTTGTTGTAGAACAATGTTCATTCAGCCGTAAGGCTTGATGATATAAAATTTATTTTAAGGAGACGCTGTTTGAGAAAAAATAACACTTTGGAGATTGTGGACTAACCGGGAGGTTTGTGCCGCATAATCTCACATGAACCTCCCAAATATTGACAGTCAACAATTGAACGACATGATACGAACTGCGAATGTTCGTGAGTCTGACAGGAGGAAAAACAATGAAAAAAAATGACTATATGATTCGTTTGGAAACACCTAATGACTATCGTAAGGTGGAAAATTTAACACGTGAGGCATTCTGGAATGTTTACCGTCCGGGATGTATGGAACACTATGTACTGCATTGCTACCGTGACAGAGAGGATTTTGTGCCGGAATTGGATTTTGTAATGGAAAAGGATGGCGAAATTATTGGGCATGTGATGTATGTACGTGCCAAAATTCAGGCCGATGATGGCAGAGAAATTCCGATTATGACCTTCGGACCTATCAGCATTGCACCGGAGTATAAACGAAAAGGTTATGGAAAAGCCTTGTTGGATTATTCTATGGAAAAAGCTAAAAAAATGGGGGTAGGTGCACTCTGCATGGAAGGCAACATTGATTTCTATGGAAAGTCCGGCTTTGTAGTTGCCAGTACAAAAGGAATACACTACTATGCAGAACCAAGAGAAGAGGAAGTCCCGTATTTTCTGCTCAAGGAACTGAAGGAAGGTTTCTTAGACGGTATTACAGGAGTCTATCATACGCCGGAGGGTTATTTTGTAGATGAGAAAGCTGTGGAGAAGTTTGACGCTGATTTCCCATCAAAGGAAAAATTAAAGCTGCCGGGACAGCTAGTGTAAACACAAACGAATAAAAGGAGTAGCCGGTGGGGAACAAGTTTCCTCACCGGCTAAAACAATAAAAACATATAAAACAGTTTGAGAACTGTTCCTTTCAGAAAATTCATGCTTTTCCAATGAACGGGAAACAGCAGAAAAATTGATACTAGAATATGGGAAACACGAAAAAGATCCCCGGTATCAAGCAGTAATGAATCTGATTGTAGAAGCAAATCAGGAAGTATTCAGCAAGGAGGATGAAAAAATGTGTGAGGCATTACGAAAAATAATGAGTGATGAGTTAGAGGAAAGGGAAAATATAGGAAGAACTGAAGGGAGGATAGAAGGAAGAGTAGAAGGAAGAGTAGAAGGAAGAGCCGAAGGAATTATTGAAAAAGGTATAGAAATAGGACTCTCCGAAGAGGATATTTTAGGGAAATTACAGAAGAAACTGGATGTTTCATTGCAAAAAGCACAGGAATATTTGCATATGTTTGGAAAACAGACGGTATAAAAGGACAGGAGATAAAACAGTCTATGCTAAAAATAGTAACATTGGTTGAGAATACAACGTTGTCATCGGAATATCGTTGCAAACATGGATTGTGTCTATACATAGAGACCGAAAAACATAAAATACTGTTTGATGTAGGACAGGATGATTTGTTCATTGAAAATGCAAAAAAGATGCAAATAGATATTTCGGAAATTGATACGGTAATTATATCCCATGGACATAAAGACCATGGTGGAGCTTTAAAAGCCTTTATGTCTTTGAACTCTGAAGCAAAGATATATATAAGAAAAGCAGCGTTTGAACCACATTACATCAAGGTGTTGGGACTTCCGTTTGATGTGGGATTGGATGAGGAATTGCTCAATAATGAACAGATAGTAGTTACCACTGATGAAATGAGGATAGATGAAGAGTTGTTCCTTTTTTCAAATGTAACATCCGATACTTATTTTTCAAAATCAAACAAGGCATTGTATACGAAAAAGCAAAGACGGATGGTGCCAGATGATTTTTGCCATGAGCAGAATTTGATTATTACAGCAAACGGGAAAAGGGTGTTATTTTCAGGCTGTTCACATACGGGAATTGTGAATATACAGAATCAGGCGGAAAAATTGATTTTAAGTGAGATTTCGACTGTGGTCGGAGGATTTCATTTATATAATCCCCCAACAAAAAAATATGAGAGTGATGAAATGATTGCTAATATAACGAATGCTTTAGAAAAAAAGAAGAGTGATTATTATACTTGCCATTGTACCGGAATAAAAGCATATAAAAAGATGAAATATAAGCTGGGGGAGAGATTACATTATTTGTCAACTGGTACGGAAATATTATTGTAAGATATTGCTTTTCCGGGAAGGGAATTAATGAAGGAGATAAAAGAAATAAATTAGATTTTTTAGGAGTACATCTGCCCTATAAAGGAGCAAAAAAGGAAAGTAGAGGAAAATCATGAAACTGAAAAATGTGTTGATTGTAGTGGAGGATATTGAGAAATCTAAAGCTTTCTATAAAGAATTATTTGGACTGGACGTGGTGGTGGATTTTGACGGGAACGTGATACTGACTGAGGGACTGGTGCTTCAGGATAAGAAAATCTGGGAAAAATTCATCGAAAGAGAAGTAATTCCCAAGGGAAATGATGCGGAGCTGTATTTTGAGGAAACAGACTTGGAAGGATTTTCACAAAAGCTGGAGAACAGTTCCTTTGACATCGAATATGTCAATCGGATGATAGAACATGACTGGGGTCAAAGGGTCATCCGCATTTATGATCCGGACAAGCATATGATTGAAATTGGTGAACCTATGGAGAAATGGCAGAAGAAATAAGATTAGAAAAGGTACAAAGGAGATTTTTAGGAAAATGAAAGTAATACGCGGAGTTTTTTTAGCGTTGGTGGCAGGTATCTGTTGGGGGATGTCCGGCACGGTGGGACAGTATCTATTTACAGAAAAAAATGTGGATGCAGGATGGCTGACAGTAGTAAGGATGTTGATATCCGGGGTGGTTCTGCTGTTGCTGGCATTGTGGAGCCAGCCTCAGAATGTCAGAAGAATCTGGAATGAAAAGCAGGCAGTTGCGAGACTTCTGCTTTTTTCTCTGCTGGGACTAATGGCAGTTCAATTTGGTTATATGCAGGCAATCCGCTATTCCAATGCGGGAACAGCCACAGCCATACAATATCTGGGAGAGGCATTTATTTTAATTTTTACATGTATTTCCATGAAAAGATATCCAAAATCCTTTGAGGTGGTGGGACTTGTACTGGCATTGACAGGAATCTATCTGCTGGCAACCCATGGGGATGTGGGAAACATGGTGCTGTCCACCCAGGGACTTGTGTGGGGACTGGTGGCAGCAGTGGCACTGATGACCTATACATTGCTTCCGGGAAAATTGATTCGGGAATATGGAAATCAAACAGTAACCGGATATGCCATGCTCATTGGAGGTATGGTGCTGATGGTGGCTTTGCAGAGCTGGAATCGGGATGTGTCTGTGGACAAAGAAGTATTTTTGGCAATGTTGGTTATTGTGGTAATCGGAACCATTTTGGCATTTACGGCATATTTCCAGAGCATTGCAGATATAGGCGGGGTAAAAGCCGGGTTACTTGCTTCGGTGGAAACCATTGCGGCACCGTTGTTTGCATCTCTTTGGTTAAAAACAAAATTTGAACTGGTGGATTACATAGGCTTTGTATGTATTTTGGCTATGGTAATTCTGTTGGCAGTGCCGGCTTTGCGGGAAGAGGCGGCAAAAGGTCAGGGAGGTTGTGAAGGATGAAGAAAAGCAGGACAGCAGCAGGCTTTGCCATTCTGGCGGCAGCTCTTTATGCGGTAAATGTTCCGCTGTCAAAAATTCTCATACAATATGTGGAACCCACCATGATGGCGGCGTTTCTCTATTTGGGAGCAGGCGTGGGTCTGTCAATATGCCGTGGCGTGGAAATGCTGCTGGGAAAAGACTATAAGCGGGAACCTTTGACGAAAAAAGAATTCCCCTATGTGGCAGCCATGGTATTGCTGGATATAGCGGCACCAATTTTACTGATGTTTGGAATTTCAATGACCACATCGGCAAATGTGTCCCTTCTGAATAATTTTGAAATTGTGGCAACCTCACTGATTGCCCTGCTGATATTCCATGAGGTTTTGTCGAAAAGACTGTGGGTTGCAATCGGATTGGTGACTTTGGCCAGTGTGATACTGGGATTTGAGGGAACAGAGAGCCTTGCCTTTCACAGGGGTTCTCTGTTTGTGTTAGGTGCCTGTATCTGCTGGGGATTTGAAAATAACTGTACCAGAATGCTCAGTAGTAAAAGCTCTGTGGAGATTGTGGTCATAAAAGGATGCTTTTCCGGTTTGGGAAGCCTGATGGTAGCGAAGCTGTTGGGAGAAGCTATCCCGGAAATCCGCTGGATACTTCCGGTGTTGTTGCTGGGCTTCGTAGCCTATGGTTTGAGTATCCATTTTTACATTTTGGCACAAAAGGAGCTGGGAGCGGCAAAAACCAGTGCCTATTATTCCATAGCACCTTTTTTGGGAGTGGCGTTCAGTGTGTTGCTGTTGGGGGAACATCCTCAGATGCGTTTTTATGTAGCACTGGCAATTATGGCAGTCAGTACATGGTTAATGGTAAAGGATACCATAGCATTACAGCACACCCATGAGCATCAGCATATCCATACCCATGAGCATCGTCATGGAAATATGGTACACAGCCATGAACATAGTCATGAGCATACCCATATGCATGTTCATGGTGAGGATTCCCAACAACATCTGCATGGTCATGAGGAGTTAGGTAACCATAATCATGCCCATTTTTCATAAAAGCAACCAATAGTTGCGGCAAAGTTGGTAGAAAAAAAGAGGTATGTTTGCAATACTCTTTTTGGAGGTGGACAGATGAGTCTTGCAGAAAATATAAAGAGATACAGAACGGATAGAAAAATGTCTCAAGAGGATTTTCAAAGACCAAGGAAAAAATCCAGAAAACGGGTTGTCATAGGAATTTTGATAGGTATCTTACTGATAATATTGTTTGCGGCAGCGTTGGTTGTACATCGGTATCCCCAGGTTCTGGACAGAATCCGGCAGGAATACCATATGGGACAGAATAAGAAAACGGTAAAGCTCAAGCATGACAATATTTATGAGGATGGTATTGACGGTCTGTTGGAGGATTTAGGAAAAGTAATTGATTTTCCCCAGCATATGATGCTAAAAAACAGTTTCAATCTGCATTTTGCACCGGACGGAACCATTTCGTCCATAGATACCATGTGGTACGGTTATGATGAACGCTATACCTATGTGGACAGTTATCTTATCAGCTATGACAGAAGTAAATCGGTCTATATCAGTGTTTGGTTTGGGGGCGGAACCGGAGATGTCTATGATGTGGAGAAGGATGTAAATGTTCTCTTTGAGGCATTGCGGGTGATTCCGGTGGAGGATGCAGTCAAAGACTGGGAAGAACCGGAATACGGAATCCTTTATAAGGGAGTCCGGGACTGGGGATATAATACCGAGGGAATCTATTACATTGATAAAGAGAAGCATATTGATATTCCTTCCGAAATTGTATATCAGGAAATCAAAGGTCCTACGGTGTCGGTTTTTTGTCCGAAGGACGAATCCATAACACCAAAACGTTACATCTATTGTGAACGTACGTCAGAAGAGGAGAATGTGCGATGAAGAAAAATTTTAAATTATGCATCTTGCTTTTGACCATAGCATTTCTTATCTGTGGCTGTGGAAAAACAACAAAGACTGAGGAAACAGCAGAAAAACAGAAAGATAATCACTATCTGGAAAATAAAAATCTGGAGGTGTTTGATGATACCGCTATTCAGAAAATGCTGGAACTTCCGGCAGTGGGTGAGGATGCTTATTATAAGCAGTTTCAGTCAGAGGATGCCTATGAAGAAAAAATAGACTTTGAAGGAATCAAAGCGGATGAACCTTATCAGGTACGCCTTCGGGATGCAGACCGCTACGGGGATTCCTGCAATCTTTTGATAGATGTGTTTATCCGCTCTTATATGAGTGCACAGGAGCAGCAGAAATATGACCCGAATGAGGATTACTTTCAGACTACGGTGGAGGTGCTTTCCTTCAATCTGCTGGCAGGGGACAGAAATGAGTTTGTTATGTTAGTGGATTTCAGAAAATATGTACCGGAGGAGGAAATCTCATGGTATCGTCAGGAACATTCGGAATGGGGGCAAGTGGTAACCACAAAAGACGGAACGTGGCTGTACGGAAACTGGGCAATTCACGGCAGGATGGCAAAGGATTATGTTTTTGAACTGGCAGGGGTGGCAGATGGAGGGCAGACCTTAGCTACTTTTTATGAAAAATATCCGGAATATCAAAGCTTCTATGAGAATATTCCGGACATTCAACCTACGCCGTTAGAAGTGTGCAGAGCGAAGGTTGAAAATGAAAAACTGTTAGTAACCTATGACGATGGTGCAAACTGGAGAGAGGTTCCCATCAGCTGGGAGCTACTGACTGCAAGAGGGGATGAACGGGACGGAAAGTTCACATCGCTACAGGCAGGGAGCTATTATGTCTCAGAGGATTTGACAATTTTTCTTTATGGCGGAAGTACCTCTGTACCGTTTTCAGCTCTGGTCAGTACGGACGGCGGAAAAAATTTTACAAAGACAGTCATTTCTGACAGTATGGATGTGAGGGCGGAATTTGTTTCAGTACCGGAAAACAGTGGTGTAATATATGTTCTTTCCACCGGAGGAAGAACCATGTCGCAGGAAGGAAATCTTCTGTATAAAAGTACCGATGGAGGAAAAAGCTTTCTTCCGGTGGAGGGAATCCAAGAGCATATTCACTCCATTACCACAGATTTTTCCTTCGTGACGGAACAGAACGGCTTTGTCTGTGTGCGGTCTTCAGAAAAACCGTATATGCTGGTAACCCAAGATGGAGGAAGTACATGGACAGAAGCAGTCTTTGAAAATGCACCGGAATATTATGGAATGGCATATGCTCCGGTTTTAGAGGACGGTGTCTACATCCTGTATGTGGGAGAAGAAGCTTACTCTAAAGAAGAGGGTGGAAAATACCGTTTTGTCAGTCTGGATGAAGGACGGACGTGGGAACGGCAGAAATAAGGGTTGCAGTTTTGCGGTTTATCTACTAGAATATAAAATGTCAGAGTCATACTGATAATGGAACAGAAAAATTGTAGAAGGAGACAGACATGGTTGAGAGAGACTATGTGATGAGACTGATACATGAGATTATCCGAACACTGATTGCCTTGGTATTTGGCAGAGATGTGGACGAAGAGACAGAGTTGATTCCAGAAAAGAAGTGGTGGAAGGTATCCGTTATTTGGCGGAATGTTATGGTTATGGAACCATGGCGGAATCCCTTCTGGAAGATGTGATAGAAGAATAGGAAGGAGATAAAATGAACGGTTTAGGTTATACACCGGTATGCAGCAGTAGTTGCCTGTCAAAAACATGCATTTTAGAGGTTGACGGGATTACTGCGTCCTTTTTTAGGTAGAATCGTTTGTTTTATCTGAGAAAACAGAAAGCAGTAACTCCCAAAGAACATATCCGGCGGATATGTTCTTTTTGTATGGAAATAAAAAATCAGCAAAAAAGGAGTTCATTGTATGAAGAAGAAATTAGAGAGAAATATAAAAATAGATTATGTGTCCCGGTTTCTGGCAAATTTTGATTTTTCCGGGGCCATATGGGTATTATATCTGGCTTACAAAGGGATGAATCTCTGGCAGATTGGAATTTTAGAAGGACTTTTCCATGTGGTCAGTTTTCTGAGTGAGGTTCCCTCCGGTGCGGCGGCAGATTTGTGGGGAAGAAAAAAAGTAATGATTTATGGAAGAGTGTGCAGCGTCTTGGCTTCTGTGATTATGTTATTTTCTTCGGAATTCTGGCAGTTTGCCGTAAGCTTTGTATTTATGGCATGGGGATATAATCTGGTATCCGGTTCCGAGGAGGCTTTGGTCTATGATAGTTTGAAACAGGTGGGAAAAGAACAAAGGTTTTACGGGGTCAACAGCAGACTGGAGGTTATCATTGAGGTAGCACAGGGATTGGGAACTTTTGTAGGTGGAATTCTGGCAGAAATATCTTATGTCTGGTGCTATGGAGCAGCTATTTTTATAGGGAGTGTTTCCTTGATTCCCTGCCTGATGCTTACAGAGCCGGAATTTCCCAAGAAAGAAAAGCAGAGGTTGGATATGCATTTTCGGGAAAGCTTTCGAACCATCAAAGAGAATCCCAGGGTAACGGAAATTTTATTGTTTTATTCGTTGATATTTACCTTTTATGCCGGTATTTATTATTACGGGCAGCAGTATTTTTATGAAATGAATCTGAATAAAATAGAAATCAGCGTCATTATGCTCTTTGCCGGAGTATTTTCCTGTATGGGAGCTTTGGTCAGTGAGAAACTGGTAAAAAAATACGGAGAGAAAGTGAAGTATGGAGCAGCATGGGTAATTGGAGTTTGTGTGCTGGGAATGGTGCCGGACCAAATGTGGCTGGCGGTTTTTTGCTTTTGCATTATGGGATTTGCAAATTCCATGTTGTATCCTATGCAGTCTGCGTCATTGAATGCACTGATTCCTTCGGAGCAGCGGGCAACGATTATTTCCGTCAGCAGCATGATATATTCCATGTTTATGATTTTGCTGTTTCCGATGATAGGAGCATTTGCAGAAAGGTTCGGATTGCATCAGACTTTTGGGGGCGTAGGAGGAATGATAGCAGCAGTTCTTCTGATAATGATGTTTTTTAAAAAAGTAGCTTCAGAATAAAAAATTAAATAGAGAAAAGGAATTGACAAGAAGGGCAACATCACTTAGAATAGGAAAACGGACAGAAACCATGCGGGCATGGCGGAATTGGCAGACGCGCTAGATTTAGGTTCTAGTGGGAGACCGTGCAGGTTCAAGTCCTGTTGCCCGTATTGAGACCGCAGAAAATGCGGGCTAAGGAGCTATCTGAGAAAATCAGATGGCTCCTTTTTGTTAGATTTGACATCAACGGGGGAAAAGTAGAAAACAATTGTAGTGAACGATAGAAGAGTTGTTAGCCTCAGGTATATTGTGTTATACTATTTATTATAATATCTTTAAATGAATTACCTAGGAGGGATTTTGATGCAGGATATTGTAACAATAAAAAATGTAATTGCTCCGATTGCAAAATCATATGGTATCAAAAGGATATATTTGTTTGGTTCTTATGCGAAAGGAGAAGCCACGGAAGAAAGCGACATTGATTTGTTGATTGAAAAAGGTAAGCCAATGTCACTTTTGAAATTATCCGGAATGAGACAACAGGTGCAGGAAGCGTTAAATTTGTCTGTAGATTTAGTGACAACTGCTGGGATAGAGGACATTTTTAGAAAAGAGATTGAAGGAACGGAGATTTTATTGTATGAAGAATAAGGATGTAATTATTCTCAAGAAAATAATAGAATATTGTGACCAAGTAGAGGAAGCATGTGAAATGTTTCAGAATAATTATGATAAATTTGTTGAAATATCAGTGTTTCAAAATGCATGTTGTATGTGTGTTCTTCAAATAGGGGAATTATGCAAGGCTGTATCAAAGGAATTGCGAGAACGTGAAGCAAATATACCATGGAGAGAATGGTGTGGAATTAGAGATATTTTTGCACATCAATATTCAAGCCTTGATTATCAGTCTGCATGGGAGACCATTCAGGAAGATTTGCCAGAGTTAAGAAAAGAAGCAGAGCGGATTTTGAGTGAGCTGGAATAAGTTTGACATCAACGGGAAAAAATAGAATTATGTAATGGAATATATGGACGAAATAGCATAAAATAGTGGCTTATAAGGATTGAAAATTACGGTATGGATACGGTTCTTTAGATTTAGGTTCTAGTGGGAGACCGTGCAGGTTCAAGTCCTGTTGCCCGTATTAGAAAAAGCCGGAAACTTTGAAAAACCAAAGTCTCCGGCTTTTCGGCTTTTTTATGATTTTTTATGACTGTCTTTATAAACTATGATTTTCTGAATTATAGTAGTCTGTTGAGGGGTATGTTTTTATCCAAGGAAAACACACCATATTCTTCAATAAAATCGTGTTCCATTTCTGAATATTCCACCAAATACTCTTGAAATTCTTTTTGTAAGCCTTCGTAACGTTCGATGGTGGAATGGGAATGCATGAATACCTCCTCCAAAATGTTTTCATAATCAGATTCAAACATGGAAACGATAGTTGCATCCAGTTTTCCGGCATCAGCTTCGGATTTCAGAATAGAAATAACTGTTTCCTTGTCCATAGATTCCTTATACGAACGTCTTTGCAAAAGGGCACTGGCAACATCCGCCACCTGAACAATACAATCGGATAAGGTTAGTTCATTTTTCGTTAGGTGGTTAGGGTAGCCGCTTCCGTCAAGCCTTTCATGATGCCGGCTGGCAATCTGCACGATATCATGTGGGAACAAATCCCCTATAATGTCTTCTGTAAATAAAATGTGCTTTTGCATGATATGGAATTCTTCAGGAGACAGACGTCCCGGTTTTTCTAAGATGCCGGTAGGAATTTTGATTTTGCCCAAATCATGTAAAAGAGCGGCAAAACGAATATCCCGGACGGAATCTGCGTCCATGTGGAATCTGTTTGCCAATGCAGTGGCAAGCTGGACAATGGTAATTGTATGAATGACGGTTTGCTCGCTTTTGAAATCAATCTCATAGGTAAGCATTCGAACCACATCTTCCAGCAGACGGTCAGCTCGTTCCGGTTCGTTAAAGAATCTTCTGACGTCTACGCGATAGGTTTTGTCTCTCAAATGTTCTAATAAATCATACTTTTCGTTTGCGGCGATAAAATCTTCTACGTCTTTAGGGTTAAAATTTCTGTCGGCACCATGTTTGACCTGCCATAAAACATCGTCCATGTCTTCGTGTTTCATATTGAAGATGTCAATTCGGTCCAAAAGATGAATGAAAATCCCTTCGTCTAAATATTCGCTTTGATATTTTTCCCGCTCTGAAAAATAAGTATGATGGTAAAGCAATACTTCTGCGTCTTTCTCCAGTGGGGAGAAGTATTTCATGAATAAATAGCCATAGATGCAGTGCTCTAACGGTTTGTCGATGTCAAACTTCAACAAATCCAGAAATTTTTCTGTCTTATATGCTCCGATGTCATGGGCATAACATGCAAGCATCATTTTCTCACGGTGTTCTGAATCGGATTCCTTCCGATATTCAGAGATTTTTAAGTACAAGTAGGCAACTCTTTCTCCGTGTTCCACTACCTGACTGTTTAATTCATTCATAATTTGCCGCAGTACGGCATATAAGGAAACATCATTTTTCATATTTACTCCTCTGTACTTATCATTTGTGGACGGTGTCCTGCGGTAATTGTTAAATATACAACAGTATAACATAAATGAAGGGCAATGCAAACTATAGCAGATATCTATACACAAGTAAAAAGAAAAATTGTCTTTATCCGAAAAAAACCGAAAAAATGAATAAAAATTCCAAGTTATGCATAGTTATGAATTTTGTGGAATATGACGGATTTTATTGACAAAAATGAGGGAGGGATGATAAAATATACCAAGATATGAGTTAAAAAAGAGGTTATATATTAGGGTGCGAAGAGGCAGGATTAGCAGGACTCGGACCCTTTTTTTATTGGTTGGCAAGCCAACCGTAAGAGAGACCTAAAAAACAAGGAGTGAGCAAGATTATGAAGAAATATGTTGTAAAACGAATATTTCTTGCCATCGTAACGATATTTGTCATTAGTGCAATCACATTCTTTGCGATGAATTTAGTTCCGGGTGGGCCTTTTAATAAGGAAAAAGCATTAAGCCCGGCAGTACAGCAAGTACTGGAGGAAAGATATAATCTGGATAAACCGATTCCGGTGCAATTCGGCCTGTATCTGAAAAACTTATTACATGGAGACTGGGGCGTAAGCTTAAAGACCGGACGTGATATCTGGACGGATATGTGGGCTAAATTCCAGATTTCCGCAAAATTAGGTGGTGTTGCGGCGATTATAGCAATCATTGTCGGAATTATTCTGGGAAGTATTGCGGCACTGCAAAGAAACAAATGGCCGGACAGAGTCATTATTTTCTTTACCACGTTGGCAACGGCAATGCCGTCATTCGTACTGGCAACTTTATTGCTGTTGGTATTCTGTTTGAAATTAGAGTGGATTCCGGTATGGTCTTCCAGTTCGCCGAACTATGTGCTTCCGGTTATTGCCTTGAGTCTTTATCCGATGGCATACATTACCCGTTTGACGAAGACCAGTATGCTGGATGCTTTGAATCAGGATTATGTTCGTACAGCAAAGGCAAAAGGTGTGAAGACACAGAAGGTTATCTTTAAACATGCATTGCGGAATGCTTTGATTCCGGTTATTACATATGTAGGTCCGATGGTGGCTTATATTTTAGTGGGTTCCATGGTTGTAGAAAATATCTTTACCATTGGCGGTCTGGGAACGGCTTTTGTAACAAGTATTACAAACCGTGACTACACAATGATTATGTCTACAACGATTTTCTTGGCAGTGCTGATGGTTTTGGCAAATCTGCTGACAGATATCGCGTATAAGATTATTGATCCACGTATTACATTTGAATAAGAGAGGATAGATATTATGCAGAACGAAAATGGAAGCCCAAAGAAAAATATATTATCCGCTCAAGTTGATTTGTCCAAATACGACAGCTCTTATTTCAGAGCGGCAACAGAAGAAGAGAAAAAACAGCAGGATGTTATGAGTGAGTCCACCACCTTCTTTAAAGACGGTATGCGAAGACTCCGCAAAAATCCGCTGGCAATGGGCAGTTTGATTGTATTACTGATTGTATTATTGATTATTATTTTTGCACCTATGGTTGTTCCTTACGGGTATGAAGAGATTATTACCGTGGGTGGCGTTAGAGATAAGAGTGCAAAGAATTTGGGAATGATGCAGTATTCCGAACGTGAACTTCAGTATATGGAGCAGACGGGAGAGAAACTCTTCCCGCATATTTTTGGTACGGACAGTCTTTGCCGTGACTATTTCATCCGTGTGATTTACGGTACAAGAGTCAGTCTTGCCGTAGGTTTGGTAGCATCTATCATGGTGTTGATTATCGGATTGTTATATGGTGCCATTGCAGGTTATTGCGGCGGCAAGGTAGATATGATTATGATGCGTATCGTAGACGTTATCTATTCGTTGCCGGATATGTTGATGATTATCCTGCTTTCCGTAGTACTGAATGCCCGGTTGGGTCCGTCTATAGGGGGAACTGCTTTGGCGAAACTGGGAACCAATATGATTTCAATTTTTATTGTATTTGGTCTGCTCTATTGGGTAGGTATGGCACGATTGGTAAGAGGTCAGGTGCTTTCGATTAAGAGCAGTGAGTATGTTCTGGCAGCAAGATGTATCGGTACAAAGGGAAGTAAGATTCTCAGCCGTCACATTATTCCGAACTGTTTGCCGGTTATCATCATTACCACAGCGTTGCAGATACCGTCTGCTATCTTTACAGAGAGTTATCTGAGCTTCTTGGGACTGGGTGTTGCGGCTCCACTTACTTCCTTGGGAAGTTTGGCAAATGCAGCACGGGCAGGAATGCAGTCCTATCCGTCGAAGCTGGTTATTCCGGCTGTTACAATCTGTCTGATTGTATTGGCATTGAACCTGTTAGGCGATGGTTTGAGAGATGCCTTTGATTCAAAATTAAAGTAAGGAGATTGAAAAGATGAGTGAAGAAACAAAAAGCACAGAGTACTTATTAGAAGTCGAGAATCTCCATACTTGTTTTCATACGGAATCCGGAGATGTAAATGCGGTCAATGGTTTATCCATGGTATTAGAGCCGGGAAAAACTCTTGGAATCGTAGGGGAGTCCGGTTCCGGAAAATCTGTTACCGCATATTCCATTATGCAGATTTTGGCAGAAACAGGAGAGATTACAGAAGGCTCCGTAAAATATAAAGGGGAAGATATTACAAAATGGAGTGAGAAGGAACTTCATAGTTTCCGCGGCTCCAAATGTTCTATTATCTTTCAGGATCCAATGACCAGCTTGAATCCGGTATTTACTGTAGGAAATCAGTTGATGGAGGCAATTATGCTCCATACAGATAAAAATAAGGCTGAGGCGAAGGAACGTGCCATTGAGATGCTGACTCTGGTAGGTGTGAATGAACCGGAGAGCCGTATTAAACAGTATCCTCATGAACTTTCCGGCGGTATGCGTCAGCGTGTCATGATTGCAATGGCACTTGCCTGCGAACCGGATATTCTGATTGCTGATGAGCCTACCACGGCTTTGGATGTAACCATTCAGGCACAGATTTTGGAACTGATGCAGGAGTTGCAGCAGAAGCTGGGAATGGCAATTATTATGGTAACCCATGATTTGGGCGTTATTGCCAGCATGTGTGACGAGATATTGGTTATGTATGGCGGACGTGTTTGTGAGCGGGGAACCGCAGATGATATTTTCTATCGTCCGGCACATGAGTATACCAAGGGATTGCTCCGTTCCATTCCTAGAAAAGACAATATGAATGAACGGTTAGTACCGATTGGCGGTACGCCGATTAACCTGTTAAATATGCCGAAGGGCTGTGCATTCTGTCCTCGGTGCGATGCAGCAATGAAGATATGTCTGGAGGAAGTTCCGGAGGAAATCAGAATGAGTGATACTCATTTGGCAAGCTGTTGGGTAAATATTAAAAATATGTATGAGGCACAGGAGGAAAATAAAAATGAGTGAAGAAAAGAACCTTCTTGAGGTGAGTCATTTAAAACAATATTTTCCGGTGCATCAGGGATTTCATACCGTACCGTTAAAAGCGGTAGATGACATTTCATTTGCAATTAAACCGGGAGAGACATTGGGACTGGTTGGAGAGTCCGGTTGTGGCAAAACGACCGTAGGACGTACTCTTTTGAGATTGTATCAGCCTACAGCGGGACGGATTGTCTTCGATGGTGATGTGCTCTTCGACAGCGGTGAACAGTATGATGAAGAAGGCAAGCTGATTGTGGATGCAAACGGCAAGCCGATAAAGAATAAAGCGATAGATGTGGATATGCTTCCGTACCGGAAGAAAATGCAGATGGTATTCCAGGACCCGTATTCTTCATTGAATCCTCGTATGACAGTAGAGGATATTATCGGAGAGCCTCTGGATGTCCACAAATTATATGCTAACAGAGCAGAGAGAAGAGATAAAATCTTAGAGCTGATGAGCTATGTGGGATTGAATGCAGAGCATGCAACCCGTTATGCCCATGAGTTTTCCGGTGGACAGAGACAGCGTATCGGAATTGCCAGAGCCTTGGCAGTAAATCCGAAGTTTATCGTCTGTGACGAACCGGTATCCGCGTTGGATGTGTCCATTCAGGCACAGGTTGTCAACATGTTTGAAGATTTACAGAAGAAATTTGGTATGGCATATCTGTTCATAGCTCATGATCTTCTGATTGTACAGCATATTTCCGATAGAATTGCGGTTATGTATCTTGGGAAAATGATGGAGGTTGCACCTTCAGATGAATTGAACAATCATCCGATTCATCCATATACATTAAGCCTTCTTTCGGCAGTACCGATTCCGGACCCGGAAACAGCAAGAAAGAGCAAACGAATCGTACTGGAAGGAGATGTTCCAAGCCCGTTGAATATGCCTAGCGGATGTCCGTTCCGTACCCGTTGTGCATATGCGACAGAACAGTGTGCGGAGGCAATGCCGCCGTTGACTGACAGAGGAGATGGACACTTTGTGGCTTGCTGGAACAAATAATTTACGGTTTTGATCTCCGCAGTGGAGCGAAACATATAAAAAATTTAGGAGGAGATAAAATGAAGAAGAAACTTATTTCTACTTTACTGGTTGCGACTATGGCAGTAAGCCTTGTAGCTTGCGGCGGAAAAGACGCATCCAAAAAGTCTGATTCAGAGTCCAAGACAAACACAAAAACTGACGTGTTAAGTTTGAATCTTGCATCTGAACCGGCTTACCTTGATCCGGCATTAAACAGTTCTGTAGATGGCGGATGTTTAGCAGTAAACTCTTTCGTAGGTTTATATACTTACGACAAGGATGGAAAATTGGCTCCGGCTTTATCTGATGGCGAAGCTGAGATTTCCGAGGATGGATTGACTTACACATTCAAGCTCATCGAGTCTAAATGGAGCGATGGCAGCGAGCTGACAGCAAAAGATTTCGTTTATAGCTGGAATCGTGCAGCAGCAGAAGAAACAGCAGCAGACTACAGCTATCTGTTTGATATCATCGAGAAAAATGATGACGGAACTTTAGCAGTAACAGCAGATGATGATTATACATTGACTGTAAAATTAAAAAATGTATGCCCATATTTCTTAGACTTATGTGCATTCCCAACATTCATGCCGGTACATCAGGCATCTGTTGAGGCAGCAAATACAGATGGAACAACCCCTGGAGCATGGGCTCAGGAAGCTGGATTTATCTGTAATGGTGCTTACACTTTAAAAGAGTGGAAACACAACGAGAGCATGGTATATGTAAAAAATGACAACTACTACGATGCTGAAAACGTAACAATGAACGAGTTAGACTTCATGTTAAGTGATGATATGACAGCAGTATATGCTGCATACAAGAGCGGTGACTTAGACTTCATCGATGACGTTCCGACAGATGAGTTGGCAAGCGTAAAAGACAGCGATGAATTCTACACTGCAGAGCAGCTTGGTACATACTATGTTGCATTTAACGTAAACAGCAAAATGTTCGATGGTTTAACCACAGAGCAGGCTGCTAAGATGCGTGAAGCAATCAGCTTATTAATCGACCGTAACTATATCGTAGAGAACATCGGACAGACAGGACAGAAAGTAGCAAATACCTTCATCCCACCTGTAATGTCAGACGGTAACGGCGGCAAATTCACAAGTGACGGATACTTCGATGCTGAGAAGACCGGAGCTGAGAATGCAGAGAAGGCTATGAAACTCTTAGAAGAGTGCGGATACACCTTCAAAGAAGCTGGCGAAGGTTCATGGGAGATTTCTCCGGCACTTACCATCAACTATGTATTAAACACAAACGATGCTCATCAGAAGATTGCAGAAGCATTACAGCAGGATTTGGCAGTTATCGGTATTGATATGAAGATTGATTCAATGGATTGGAATGTATTCTTAGAGGAAAGAAAACAGGGTAACTTTGACGTAGCTCGTGAGGGCTGGGTTGCAGATTATGATGACCCAATCAACATGTTAGAGTTATTCGCTTCTGAGTCTGGTAACAATGATCCTCAGTTTGGAAAAGGCAACGGTGCCGCAGCTCCTGACTGGGCTGAGTACGATCAGTTAATCAAAGATATCCGTATGGAGTCCGATTTAACAAAACGTGCTGAGATGATGCATCAGGCAGAAGATATTCTGATGGAGACTTATGCAGTTGTTCCACTTTACTACTACAACGATATCTATATGCAGAAATCTAACGTAGATGGAACATTTGTTAACTTATTCGGAATGAAGTACTTCATGTACTCTACAAAGAAATAATAAGACGTAATGTCCCAAAGCCGGGTTCCAAGATTGGAACCCGGCTTTTTTTAGAACTGAAAAAGAGACACATATAAATAAGTAGGAAAAACATCCGTGGACAAAAAAAGATATGAATGCTGGTTATGGATGGAATAACGATAAGTTATATAAAGGGAGAATTGGGAAAAAAACTAACGAAAATTACGAAAAAACGTAAAAAATCATATTGACATGAGCTTTCATATCGCATAAAATTTCGATTATGAAATGTAATTAGGATGAAGGAGGAAGTAACATGAAGATGAAGAAAACATTGAGTGTCCTCATGGTAATGGCTATGGCAGTAGGATGCCTTGCAGGATGTGGAAACTCCGCAGCAAAGAAAGACGCAGATAAGTTTTATATCGGTGGAATCGGACCGACTACCGGTGATGCTGCAATTTACGGAACAGCAGTTATGAACGGAGCACAGATTGCTGTTGATGAGATTAATGAGGCAGGCGGAATCAACGGAAAGAAGATTGAGTTTGATTTTCAGGATGACCAGAGTGATGCAGAGAAAGCTGTCAACGCTTATAATACATTAAAAGACTGGGGTATGCAGATTTTAATGGGAACGGTAACAACCACTCCTTGTGTGGCAATTGTTGATAAGACCGGAGCAGATAATATGTTCCAGATTACACCTTCTGCATCTTCTACAGACGTAATCAAAGGTGACAATGTATTCCAGGTTTGCTTTACAGACCCGAACCAGGGAACAAAATCTGCACAGTACATAGGTGAGAATAAGTTAGCAACCAAGGTTGCAATTATTTACAACAGCTCTGATGTATATTCTTCAGGAATTGAAGAGAAATTCGTAGAGGAAGCAAAAGAGCAGAGTGTTGAAATCGTTGCAGAGGAAGCTTTTACAGCAGATTCCAATAAAGATTTCTCTACACAGTTAAAGAAAGCTCAGGATGCAGGAGCAGAATTAGTATTTCTGCCAATCTACTATACAGAAGTTTCTACCATCTTAACACAGGCAAACACCATGGGATATGCACCGAAGTTTTTCGGATGTGATGGATTAGACGGACTTCTGGCAGTTAAGAACTTTGACAAGAGTTTAGCAGAAGGCGTTATGCTGTTAACACCGTTTGCAGCAGATGCAACAGACGAGAAAACAGTAAACTTCGTAAAGAAATATCAGGATAAATATGATGAGACTCCAAACCAGTTCGCAGCAGATGCATATGATGCAGTATATGCAATCAAAGCAGCTATTGAAGAGTCCGGTGCAACACCTGACATGAGTGTATCCGATATGGGTAATGCATTAAAGAAAGCAATGCCTAAGATTAAAATTGATGGTTTAACAGGTTCAGGAATGACTTGGCTAGAGAGCGGTGAAGTAAATAAAGATCCGAAAGCAGTTGTAATCCAGAATGGTGAATATGTAGGAATGTAAAATTTCGTTTTCTATAACAGCCAATGTGGGGGATGTCGTAAGGCATACCCCACTTGTTGTTTACACAGGTAGTACAAAAGAGTATTTTGTATTAGCTGTGAGAAAGCGGATAATGATGAAAGCAAGAGGTGTGAATATGGGTTTTATATCATATTTAATTAACGGCATCAGTCTGGGCAGTATTTATGCAATCATAGCACTTGGTTATACCATGGTATATGGTATTGCAAAAATGCTGAACTTTGCCCATGGTGATGTTATTATGATTGGATGCTACGTGGTATTTACTATGATGAGCGGAATGGGAATGCATCCACTGATTAGTATTGTGGCGGCAGTTGTGGTATGTACTTTGCTGGGGGTTACCATTGAGAAGGTGGCGTATAAGCCTCTTCGTAAGGCAGCACCATTGGCAGTTTTAATTACAGCCATCGGTGTCAGCTACTTATTGCAGAATATCGCATTGTTAATTTTCGGAGCAGACACCAAGTCTTTTACTTCTGTTGTATCTATCCCTCCGATTAAGCTGGCAGGAGGAGAATTGGTAATCTCCGGAGTTACGGTGGTAGCCATTGTGGCTTGTATCGTAATTATGGTAGGATTAATGATTTTTATTAAGAAATCTAAGGCAGGACAGGCAATGCTTGCCGTATCAGAGGATAAGGATGCAGCACAGTTAATGGGCGTGAATGTGAATGCAACGATTTCTTTGACATTTGCTATCGGTTCGGGTCTGGCAGCCATTGCAGGTGTACTACTTTGTTCCGCATATCCGACGCTGACTCCATATACAGGAGCTATGCCGGGTATTAAAGCTTTTACCGCAGCGGTATTCGGCGGAATCGGTTCCATTCCGGGTGCATTTATCGGAGGAATACTTTTAGGTGTAATAGAAATCTTAGGAAGAGCATATATTTCTTCCCAGCTTTCAGATGCGATTGTATTTGCTGTATTAATCATAGTGTTGCTTGTAAAACCTACCGGTATTTTAGGCAAAGCCGTAAATGAGAAAGTGTAGGTGGGCATATGAAGAATAAAGCGAATTTAAAAAAAATGAAAAAAACAACAAAAGATAATTTTATTACCTACGGAATGGTTGTGGCTGTTTATATCATTGTTCAGGTGGTGGTAATGACTGGCTCGATGTCTAGCTTGATGCAAGGACTTTTGGTGCCGCTTTGTACCTATTCCATTGTGGCAATCGGATTAAATCTCTGTGTGGGTTATTTGGGTGAGCTGAGTTTGGGTCATGCAGGCTTTATGTGTGCCGGAGCCTTTTCCAGTGCCTTTTTTACCAGATGTATGGAAAATACTTCCATGAGTCCGACACTGCGTTTTGTATTGGCATTGATAATCGGAACTTTAGTGGCAGCACTGTTTGGATTCCTGATTGGAATTCCGGTTCTTCGATTAAAGGGAGACTATCTTGCCATCGTAACGCTGGCATTTGGTGAGATTATAAAAAATATTATGAATGTGTTATATGTGGGAAAAGACTCCGCAGGTTTTCACATTTCCATGAAAAATAAAGCAGCATTAAATCTGGCAGAGGATGGAGATGTGATTATTGACGGTGCCAAGGGAATTACCGGAACACCTCATCAATCCACTTTTACCATTGGTGTAATTCTAATTTTGATTTCATTGGTAGTAGTATTTAACTTGGTAAATTCCAGAAGCGGTCGTGCAATCATGGCAATCCGTGACAACCGTATTGCGGCAGAGTCCGTGGGAATCAATGTAACAAAATTCAAATTGATGTCCTTTACCATTTCTGCAGCCATTGCCGGAGCAGGCGGAGTGCTTTATGCACACAACCTTTCTACCTTGACGGCATTGCCGGCGAACTTTGGTTATAATATGTCTATTATGATTCTGGTATTTGTAGTGTTGGGTGGAATCGGAAATATCCGGGGATCCATCATAGCGGCGGTTGTATTGACTTTATTGCCGGAGCTTTTAAGAGGACTCAGCGATTATCGTATGCTGATTTATTCCATCCTTCTGATTGCGTTGATGCTCTTTAACTGGGCACCGGGAGCAATTGTGTTTAGGGAACGGATGAAACAGAAATTAAAAGGCAAAAAGACGAAGGAGGTAGAGTAGAGATGGCATTATTAGAAGTAAAAAATCTGGGAATCTCCTTCGGTGGTCTGCGGGCAGTAGACGATTTGAATCTGAAAATAGAAAAGGGTCAGCTCTACGGTTTGATTGGACCAAACGGTGCAGGAAAGACTACGGTATTCAATATGCTTACCGGAGTTTATAAACCTACCGACGGAAGTATCTTTTTGGATGGAGAAAATATTACCGGGAAAAAGAGTATTGAGATTAACAAGCATGGAATCGCAAGAACCTTCCAGAACATCCGCTTATTTCATCAGCAGTCCGTATTGGACAATGTAAAAATAGGTTTACATAACGAGAAACCTTATTCCACTTTAAGCGGGATTCTTCGGTTGCCGGTTTATTACAAAGTGGAAAAAGAGATGAATGAACGGGCAATGGAGCTTTTAGAGGTTTTTGACTTGCAGAATGAAGCGGAAGTATTGGCGTCTAATCTTCCTTACGGAAAACAGAGAAAATTAGAGATTGCCAGAGCTCTTGCTACCAACCCGAAGCTGTTACTTTTAGATGAACCGGCGGCGGGAATGAACCCTAATGAAACAGCAGAACTGATGGATACTATTCGTTTTGTAAGAGATAAATTTGATATGACCATACTTTTGATTGAACACGATATGAAGCTGGTATCCGGTATCTGTGAGGAATTGACGGTGTTGAATTTCGGACAGGAACTGGCACAGGGAAAAACCAGCGATGTTCTGAACAATCCGGAAGTAATCAAAGCATATCTTGGAGAATAGGAGGGAATTCAGATGGCAATGCTTGAAGTAAAGGATTTAGAGGTATATTATGGTGTTATCCAGGCAATCAAGGGAATTTCCTTCCATGTAGACGAAGGTGAGGTTATTGCATTAATCGGTGCCAATGGTGCTGGTAAAACCACCACCTTACAAACCATTACGGGTATGTTGAATGCAAAAGCGGGAAGTGTTCTTTTTGAAGGCGAAGAATTGACGAAAATCCCGGGACATAAGATTGTATCCATGGGAATGGCACATGTGCCGGAGGGACGGCGTGTGTTTGCACAGCTTTCCGTGTTGGAGAATCTGAAGCTGGGAGCATACACCCGAAAAGACAAAGATGAGATTGAGGAGAGCTTACAGAGGGTTTATAAGAGCTTTCCAAGATTAGAGGAAAGAAAGAATCAGTTGGCGGGAACCCTTTCCGGTGGTGAACAGCAGATGCTTGCCATGGGAAGAGCGTTGATGAGCAAGCCGAGAATTATCCTGATGGATGAACCGTCTATGGGACTTTCTCCAATCTTTGTGGAGGAGATTTTTAATATCATCAAAGAGGTTTCTGCCAGCGGTACAACGGTACTTTTGGTAGAACAGAATGCTAAAAAGGCACTTTCTATTGCAGATAGAGCCTATGTATTGGAGACCGGAAAGGTCGTATTGGAAGGAAAAGCTTCTGACTTGATGGAGGATGAGTCCATTAAAAAAGCATATTTAGGAGAGTAGGTGTTTGTATGGAAAAAACAGTAATTACGATTGCCCGAAGCTATGGCAGTGGTGGAAGAACCTTGGGAAAGCTTTTGGCAAAGGAATTGGGGATTCATTACTACGACAGAGAATTGCTCCGTATGGCATCCGATGCCAGTGGTATTAATGAGGCATTGTTTGGAGAGGTGGACGAGAAACTGAAAAAATCACCGTTGTTCCGCATTGCCAGCAAAAATTATAATGGAGAGGTCATTGCACCGGACAGTGATGAATTTATTTCCGATGACAATCTCTTCAACTATCAGGCAAAGGTAATCCGTGAGCTTGCAGAGGAGGAGTCCTGCGTGATTATCGGACGCTGTGCAGATTATGTGCTGCGGGAGTTCGACCATGTCATCCGTTTGTACTTTTATGCTCCAAAGGAAGACTGTATCCGCAGAATACAGGAGATTTCCAGTGAGCCGGAAAAGGATATCATTAAGAAAATCGAGAAGACGGATAAATACCGTGCGGCATATTACAAATATTACACAGGTCATGAGTGGAACGATGCCAACAATTATGATTTGTGTCTGAACACCACGTCCATGAGCTATGAGAAGCTGGTAGAAGTGGTAAAGGCATATATTGAAATTTGTAGGAAATAGTGAAATGGAAATAGAACGGAAATACTTAATAAAAGAGTTGCCGAAAAATTTGGAAGATTATCCCTGCCATCAGATTGAGCAGGGATATCTGTCCACGGAACCGGTGGTGCGTATCCGTAAGTCTGACGAGAAGTATATTTTGACCTACAAGGGAAAAGGATTACTGGAAAGAGAGGAATACAATCTGCCCCTTACCAAAGAAAGCTATGAGCATCTGCGAGAGAAAGTGGATGGAATCCTTATAAAGAAAAGACGTTACAAGATACCTTATCAGGAAAAATACACCATTGAATTGGATGTTTTTGAAGAAGAACTGGCACCGCTTCTGTTGGCGGAAGTAGAATTTGACACCAGAGAAGAAGCGGATGTATTTGTACCTCCCCTGTGGTTCGGGGAGGATGTGACCTTTTCGGGAAAATATCAAAACAGCTATCTCAGCCGTTTTCCCTCAAAATGAATGCGGGTTTTCAGACAATGCTTCAATTCCTGATACCGTTTTTCCAAATCTCCGTCTTCAATAACAATATCTAAAACTACCGCCATAGTGTCTATCATGTGGTCATCGATGATGTTTTCCATGGAAGATACGATGCGGTAGCGTTCTTCATCATCTTCAGCATCCAGAAAAGCCATCAGGCTCGGATGGATGTCAGTTTCAGAAGAAGTTTCCCCCAGCCTGTAAGCATGTGGCTTCATATCTGTAATCTGTTCAAAACGATAAGTCTGTTGGACTTCCGGGTATTTCTGATGGTCCACCTCACTCATAAACATGGACAGTGGTCTTACATAGACTTCAAAGTCATCATAGAGAGCCTGATAGACAATCATTTCTTCTCCTGTTTCCGAATGTTTTGCCAAAGTAATAATCTGATATTGTTTGTTTTTAAAATGCCGGTAACGTTCTCCCGGCTGTGGTACATGATTCTGCATAAAATATCCCTGCTTTTCTAAGAATAAAATTTACGGTTGTTTAGAAGCTCCATGCCTTCAGCGAGAAAATCACGCTGGTAAGGGAGCTGGCTTTGGTATCCTAAGACCATTAAATCTTCCACCTGTTTCATCAAATTCTCGGATTCCTCAATAAAAACCATCGGTGTGGTGGAAGAGGCTTGAGGTGTTTCGTAAAAAGAAGCAGCCTCCTTTGGCGGAACCGATGATGGCTGGGAAGAAAAATCCTCTGCTACATTGTGCTTTGCCCGAGTAAGCACATCTGAGGAAGTCTTAGAGTGTGTCGGTTTATTATAGGTTGAACCTGTGTAGCTCCTTTGATTCGAGGTTTTTGCTTTTTTCTTCGGTTTTGGAGCATATTTCTCTTTGAGCCGTTGGCTGATAACCGTCTCCTGCTTCTTCGCGGAGGTGTTCTCATAAGGTGTCTCGGCTTTTGGCTTGGAGGATTTTTTCGCTCTTTTCATAATTGCATAAACAATCGCTATCCAAATTATAATAGTAATAAAATTTCCCATAATGGTTGTTCCTCATAATGCATAGTTGCCTGTTACAAATTTCTTATTCTTATTATAATGAATTTGATAAAAAGAAACAACCGGAAAATCCTATGATACACAAGGGGTTGCAATTTTAAGAAAATAAAAATAGAATATGGATAAGAAGCATGAAGGAATGGAGGAATAAGTATGAGCAGACTGGGAATCTTTTTTGCAGACGGATGCGAAGAAATCGAGGGATTGTCCGTAGTGGATATCTGCAGAAGGGCGAAGCTGGATATTAAAACAATTTCTATCATGGGAAAACCGGAGGTTACAGGCTCCCATGACATTACATTTAAAACAGATACGATTTTTGAGGATGTGGATTTTGAGGAACTGGAAGGAGTGATTCTTCCGGGAGGTATGCCGGGAACGCTGCATTTGGGAGAACACGAGGGAGTTAATCGGATTATTCGCAAATTTGCAGAGGAAGGAAAGCTGGTGGCAGCAATCTGTGCAGCACCAAGCGTATTGGGAGCAGCCGGAATTCTGGAGGGAAAGAAAGCAGTATGCCATACTGGATTTGAAGAGAAACTGGTGGGAGCAAAAGTGTCCTTTGACAATGTGATGACAGACGGAAATATCATTACCAGCCGCGGGATGGGAACTGCATTTGATTTCGGCCTTGCCATTGTAAAATATTTTGCTTATGACGATGTGGTGGAAGATGTAAAAACACACATGATTTACAAGTAAATAGGAAGAACTTACCAACATATTTTTTTTCTGCGGGTTCATACTAGTATCAAGACAAGCGGAAACGCAGTCTTAATAATAGATAACAGAAAAAATATGGAGGTGAAACCATGAGCTCAAATACAGGTTCTAACACAAGCGGAATGGCAGTGCCACAGGCAAAGGAAGCTATGAAGCGTTTCAAAGAAGAAGTAGCATCTGAGATTGGAGTACCTTTAAAAGAAGGTTACAACGGTGACTTAACAAGTGCACAGGCTGGTTCTATCGGTGGTGAGATGGTCAAGAAAATGATCATGAGACAGGAAGAGCAGATGTCCGGTAAATAGTGAAACGTAAAAGATAAGAGGGCATGAAATTTGGAAAAATCCGAATTTCATGCCTTTTTTCTTGAATATTGACAAAAAGTGCAAAAAATGTAGAAAATCATTTTGAAAAAAGCGGAGGATGTGTTAGAATAGTAATAAATATATTGTGTACGGAATTAAGGAGGGTAATGGCATGTTTGGTAATAAAAAAGCATCTACAAAGGCAGAGACGAATTCCGGAATTAAAGGGGATAAGCTTCAACAGTATCAGAAGTTCTATGCAGAAATCGGAACTATGATGGAAACACTGGGATTTGACACGCAGCACCTACTTTGGATTGCAAAGAAGAACAAAGAAGCTTTCACAACGCTGGTAACCAAGAATCATAAAATGGCAGAATTTTCTGCAGAAAACCTGATTAAGGTAGAACAGGTTGAGAAGGGAATCCGTCAGGTAAGCAGCAGTAGTGAAGAAATCAACAGTAACATTACAAAAGTTGAGGCGGAAGCAGACAGAACCTTACAGCAGGTTAACAGCGGACGCGGTACCGTTCTGGAAACCTATGATATTTTGATGGAGCTGGAGAATACCTTCAAGGTGACTCAGGAGACCAATGAAAATCTGTTGGAGTCTTCTAAGAGTATCCAGAAAATCGTAGAGTACATAAAGAATATTTCCGAGCAGACCAACTTATTGTCATTGAATGCCAGCATTGAGGCAGCACGGGCAGGCGAACACGGGAAAGGCTTTGCTATTGTTGCAGGTGAGGTCGGTAAACTGGCAAATGAAACGGATAGCTTTATCGGAGAGATTGAGCAGATTGTAAAGAAATTGGAAGAAAACGTAGGAAGTGCTCATAAGTCTATTGAACATTCCGGCGATTCCATCAGCCGTCTCAATGAGATGATGAGTGAGACCGTAAACGTTTTAAATGATACACAGGATTCTATTAGTAGCATGAAAGAGAGCATGAACGGACTGACCAATGTATCTAATCGCAATGTGGATGTATCCGCAGATATGGAAAATGCTCTGGATGAGTTGGTTGAGAAGATTTCTTCCAGCGATAATGAGACCAGAGAGTCTATCGAGATGATTGAACAGCATCAAGAGAAAACAGATGCATTACTCCATTACTGTGATAATCTGAACGGTATGTGTGAGAAAATACAGTATCAGATGTGTTCCGTAAAAGAACCGGATGAAATTATTGTAGGTATTAATCCGTTTACCTCACCGGCAGACATCAAAGAGATGTATGTTCCGGTATTAGAACGTATCTTCCATTCTATTGGAAAGAAAGTAAAGGTTATGATTGTAAAAGACTACGAGTCTTTGGGAAGAAATATCAAGGACGGCTTGTTAGACGGCGGTTGGTTTTCACCGATGGCTTATACCACAGCTTGCGAAATTGCCGATATTACTCCGGTTGCAACACCTAAGGTTAACGGTAAGGATTACTATAACGGATATATTATTACCAGAACAGATTCCGGAATCAATGAGATTGCTGATTTGGACGGAAAACGTTTCGGATATGTAGATAAGGGAAGTGCTTCCGGTTATCTCTATGCTAGATATAGTATTCAGCAGGCGGGCTTTGACCCGGAGAAATTCTTGGGAGAAGTTACTTTTGCAGGAAGCCACGACCAGGTTATCAATGGTGTTATCAATGGAGATTACGCAGCAGGTGCTACTTATAATGAGGCTTATGAGAAAGCAGAGAAGAGCGGCGTAGATATGTCCAAGATTAAGATTATTTCTAAGACCGGAAATATCCAGAAGGATGCAATTGCATTCAATAATAAGATGGACCCGGAATTATTGAATAAAATTAGAGATGCTTTTGTAAACTTTAATGACTTTAATGGAATTACAACACCGGTTACCGGATTCGTAGAAGGAAAAGATTCCAACTATGATTTAATCCGTGAAGTACAGAAAAGTAAATAAACTTTGAAAAAAAACTAGTATTTTCCCTGACACTATGTTATAATTTCTAAATGACTGCGAATAGACAAACTATACCTGTTTTTGGAAAGCAGTTTCGAATATAGAACGTACATGGTATTGATATATAAGGAGGAAATCGTAATAATGAGTGTACAGGTAGAAAATTTAGAAAAAAGTATGGCGAAACTTACGATTGAAGTTTCAGCAGAGAAGGTAGAGGAAGCATTACAGGAAGCTTACAACAGACAGAAGAACAAGATTAGTCTGCCGGGTTTCCGTAAAGGAAAAGTACCTAGAAATATGGTTGAGAAGATGTATGGATCGGAAATCTTCTATGAAGATGCGGCAAACATCTTAATTCAGAAAGAGTATGGACCGGCTGTCATGGAGAGCGGTGTGGATGTTGTTTCCCAGCCTGCCATTGACCTTGTACAGTTAGAGAAGGGAAAACCTTTTATCTTTACAGCAGAAATTGCAGTAAGACCGGAAGTTACTCTTGGTAAATACATGGGAGTAACCGTTACTAAGATTGATACAACCGTAACAGATGAAGAGGTTGATGAAGAAGTCGAGAGACAGAGAAAGAGCAACGCCCGTACAATTACGATTGAAGATCGTGCCGTTGAGGATGGTGACACAGTAGTTATCGACTTTGAAGGTTTCGTAGATGGCGAAGCTTTTGAAGGAGGAAAAGGCGAGAATTATCCGTTAGTAATCGGCTCTCATTCCTTTATCGATACCTTTGAGGAGCAGTTAATCGGTAAGAATATCGGTGACGAGGTGGATGTTAACGTTACCTTCCCTAAAGAATATCAGGCAAGTGATTTAGCTGGAAAACCGGCATTGTTCAAGGTTAAAATCCATGAAATCAAAGGTCAGGAGCTTCCAGAATTAGATGATGAGTTTGCACAGGATGTTTCTGAGTTTGATACTCTGGCAGAGTACAAAGAAGACTTGAAGAAGAAGTTGACAGAGCAGAAAGATGTTGCGGCAAAACGCGATAAAGAAGACGAAGCAATCCGCAAGATTGTAGCAAAATCCAAAATGGAATTGCCGGAACCGATGATTGAGATGCAGGTTCAGAACATTATCAATGACTTTGCAACTAGAATTTCACAGCAGGGTCTGTCCATGGAGCAGTACATGCAGTTCTCAGGAGCAACCATTGACAGCTTAAAAGAGCAGGTTCGTCCAGATGCCATTGAGCGTATTCAGAGTTCCTTGGTATTAGAAGAGATTTCTAAGGCTGAGAACATTGAAGTATCTGATGAAGAAGTAGATCAGGAATTAGAGAGACTGGCAGTTGCTTACAGAACAGATATTGAAAGCTTGAGAGAGTATGCTTCAGAGAGTGAGATAAAAGCAATCAAAGATGATTTGGCTATCCAGAAGGCAGCAGATCTGATTATGGCAAACGTAAAAGAGAGAGCAAAACCGAAAAAGAAAGCCAAAGAAGAAGGCGAAGAAGAAACAAAAGCTGAATAAAAACATGAATCGCAGACTGGTTCTATTTTTAGAACCGGTCTGTAGTAGATTTGTAAAGGTATTTTAAAAATGGAGGTTTTAACATGAGTTTTATTCCTTATGTCATAGAGCAGAACAGCCGTGGTGAGCGTTCCTACGACATTTATTCCAGATTATTAAAGGATAGAATTATTTTTCTCGGAGAAGAAGTCAATGAGGTAACAGCAAGCAGTATTGTGGCACAGCTTCTGTTCTTAGAGTCCGAGGATCCGGGAAAGGACATCAGTTTTTACATCAATTCCCCGGGAGGAATTGTAAGCTGCGGACTTGCGATTTATGATACTATGAATTACATCAAATGTGATGTATCCACCATCTGTATCGGAATGGCAGCCAGCATGGGAGCTTTTCTTTTGGCTGGCGGTACAAAGGGTAAGAGAATGGCACTCCCGAATGCGGAGATTATGATTCATCAGCCATCCGGTGGAGCAAAGGGACAGGCGACGGAGATTCAGATTGCCGCAGAGAATATTTTAAAGACAAAGAAAAAATTAAACCAGATTCTTGCTGATAATACCGGAAAACCATTCGATGTAGTGGCACAAGATACAGAGCGTGATTACTACATGAGTGCGGAAGAAGCAAAAGAATATGGTTTGATTGACACCATTATTACATCAAGATAAGAATGAGAAACGAGGGCGGCTCATAATTTGAGAAGCCCTCATTGTGAGTATGAGAGGAAGGAGCGTATATGGCAGGACGTAATATAGAAGACAAAATCAGATGTTCCTTTTGTGGAAAGTCCCAAGAGCAGGTACGTAAAATGATTGCCGGTCCCAACGGGGCATATATTTGTGATGAATGTGTAGATGTGTGCACAGAAATCATTGAAGAGGAATTGGAAGAGGAAGAAAGCGGAAAACATGAGAAACTGGCAGAGGAGATTCATCTCTACAAGCCGGAAGAGCTAAAAGCATTTTTGGATGAATATGTTATCGGTCAGGAGGAAGCCAAGAAGGTTTTGTCCGTGGCAGTATATAATCACTACAAGAGAATTACAGCACCGATGGATTTGGATGTGGAGCTGCAAAAAAGTAATATTTTGATGCTGGGTCCTACGGGTTCCGGTAAAACCCTGTTGGCACAGACTTTAGCAAGAATTTTGAATGTGCCTTTTGCCATTGCGGATGCCACCACTTTGACAGAAGCAGGCTACGTAGGTGAGGATGTGGAAAATATCCTGTTAAAAATCATTCAGGCGGCAGACTATGATGTGGAGCGTGCCCAGTACGGAATTATCTACATTGATGAGATTGATAAGATTACGAAAAAGTCCGAGAATGTATCCATTACCAGAGATGTATCCGGTGAAGGTGTTCAGCAGGCACTTTTGAAAATTTTAGAGGGAACTGTAGCCAGCGTACCACCTCAGGGAGGAAGAAAGCATCCGCATCAGGAATTGATACAGGTAGATACTACCAATATTTTGTTTATCTGCGGCGGTGCTTTTGACGGTTTGGAGAAGATTGTGGAAGCCAGAATGGAACAGAGTTCCATCGGTTTCAATGCAGAAATCGTAGACAAGAATCACCGGAAGGTCAGCGAGGCATTTCGAAATGCCCTGCCTCAGGACTTTATCAAATTTGGTTTAATTCCTGAGTTTATCGGACGTGTGCCGATGGTGGTTTCCTTAGATGAATTGGACGAAGCGGCCATGGTTCGTATCTTAAAGGAACCGAAAAACGCACTGGTAAAACAATACCAGAAGTTATTTGAACTGGACGGTGTACAGTTAAATTTTGAAGATGAGGCACTGGAAGCTATTGCGAAAAAGGCAATCGAGCGGAAAACAGGGGCCAGAGGACTTCGTGCGATTCTGGAGGGAACGATGCTGGATTTGATGTATCGTGTACCGTCTGATGAGAGTATCGTGTCCTGTACCATTACAAAGGATGCTATCGAGGAGGAGAAAGAACCTACGATAGAGAAAAACATTGCATAATCCAATAGGATATAGGGGTTGATATTTGATGAATATTATGAAACAATTACCAACTGTTGCATTGAGAGGGCTAACCATACTGCCAGGCATGGTAGCCCATTTTGACGTTAGCAGAGAGAAATCCATCCGGGCGGTGGAAGAGGCAATGATGGGAGAACAGGAAATCTTTCTGTTGACCCAGAAAAACCCGGAGGATGAGGAGCCGTTACCGGAAAATCTGTATCAGATTGGTCTGGTGGCAAAAATCAAACAGGTGGTTAAACTGCAAAACAATATTGTCCGGGTTCTGGTAGAAGGAATCGAGCGGGCAGAGGTCAGCAGCTTTATTCAGACAGAAGAATACTTTTTTGTGGAAATTATGGGATTTTCCGAAACCGGAATGGAAGAATTGGAGGAGAATGCCAAGGAGGCAATGGCACGTTGTGTGAAGGAAGCTTATGGAAAATTTGCCACCCTTACTTCCAAAAACAGTTCGGAAATGATTCGTGCTGTCAATGAAATCAGTGAGTTGGACAAGCTGATGGATACCATATCCAACAGCATTCCTGTGGAATATGAAGAAAAGCAGAAAATTTTGGAAGCAGTTACCATCACAGAACGTTATGAGGTTTTGATGGGGATTTTGCTGCGGGAAACAGATATTGTAACCATCAAAAACGAGTTGGCAGCCAAGATAAAAAGTAAGGTTGAAAAAAATCAGAAGGAATATATTTTAAGAGAACAACTGAAAGTCATCCGTGAAGAACTGGGAGAAGATAATACGGAAAGCGATGCGGAGCAATATGAAAAAGCATTGCAGAAGCTAAAAGCGGATAAAGAGGTTAAAGAAAAGATTCATAAAGAGATTGCGAGGTTCAAGAATATTTCCTCCAGTTCCTCGGAAAGTGCCGTAACCAGAGGCTACATTGAGACCATGCTGGAGCTTCCGTGGAACAAATCATCCAAGGATAATAAGGATTTGAAAAATGCGGAGGAGATTCTGAATGCGGATCACTACGGATTGGAAAAAGTAAAGGAGCGTATGCTGGAATTTCTGGCAGTCCGCAATCTTACCAGCAAAGGGGACAGCCCAATTATCTGTCTGGTGGGACCTCCGGGAACCGGTAAGACCAGTATTGCCCGCTCCGTGGCAAAGGCATTGGATAAAAAATATGTGCGGATTTGTCTGGGCGGAGTGCGGGATGAAGCGGAAATCCGTGGACATCGCAAAACGTACGTGGGAGCAATGCCGGGACGTCTGGTAGGTGCATTGCGGAGTGTCGGAGTCAAAAATCCTCTGATTCTGTTGGATGAGATTGACAAGATTAGCAGTGATTATAAAGGCGATACCGCCTCAGCATTATTGGAGGTATTGGATTCCGAGCAGAACAATAAATTTCGTGACCATTATATAGAAGTACCCATTGATTTGTCGGAGGTATTATTTATTGCCACGGCAAATTCGGCTCAGGATATTCCAAGACCGTTGTTAGACCGAATGGAACTGATTGAGGTCAGCAGCTATACTGCCAACGAAAAGGCTCATATTGCAAAGGAACATCTGTTGGCAAAGCAGATGAAGAAAAATGGCTTAAAAGAAGGAGAACTGACCATCAGCAATACGGCTTTGGAAAAGATGATTGCAGGCTATACCAGAGAAGCGGGCGTCCGTAATCTGGAGCGGAAAATCGGAGAAATCTGTCGGAAAGCTGCAAGGGAAATTTATCAGGGCGACAAGCAGAAGGTAAAGATTACCGAGAGCAATTTGGAAAAATATCTGGGCAAAGAGCGGTACAGCTTTGATAAGGCAAATGAAAATGATGAGATAGGAATTGTCCGGGGACTGGCATGGACCAGCGTAGGCGGAGATACTTTGCAAATAGAAGTAAATGTAATGCCGGGTAAGGGCGAGATTCAGCTTACCGGACATCTGGGAGATGTGATGAAAGAATCTGCACAGGCAGGAATCAGCTATATCCGTTCCGTCAGCAAAGAATGTGGCATTCCAAAGGAATTTTTCAAGGAGAATGACATACATATCCATATCCCGGAGGGAGCCGTACCAAAGGATGGACCGTCGGCAGGTATCACGATGGCAACTGCCATTCTCTCTGCCATAACCAAGAAGAAGGTACGGGCAGATGTAGCTATGACAGGAGAGATTACCCTGCGGGGAAGAGTCCTTCCTATCGGAGGCTTAAAAGAAAAGCTGCTGGCAGCGAAAAATGCGGGAATCAAAACCGTATGTGTGCCGAAAGAAAACAAGAAGGATGTGGATGAGATATCCACAGAAATCACGAAGGGTCTGGAAATCGTATTTGTAGAGTCTATGGAAGAAGTACGGGAAATCGCCTTTGCGAAATAGGAGAACAAGATGGTAATCAAACAGGTAAATTTAGAAACAGTCTGCGGATATACCAGCAAGCTGCCGGAGAACACAAAGCTGGAGATTGCATTTGCCGGGAAATCCAATGTGGGAAAATCTTCCCTAATTAATGCGTTGATGAATCGGAAATCTCTGGCGAGAACCTCTGCACAGCCGGGAAAGACACAGACCATTAACTTTTATAATATCAATGATGCCATGTATATGGTGGATTTGCCGGGATATGGTTATGCCAAGGTTTCAGAGACGGAAAAACAGAAATGGGGACAGATGATAGAGAATTATCTCCACACCTCCAAACAGTTAAAAGCGGTGTTCCTATTAATTGATATCCGTCACGCACCATCGGCAAATGATAAGACCATGTATGAGTGGATTGTGTATCAGGGATATGACCCTATCATCATTGCTACTAAACTGGACAAGCTGAAGCGAAGCCAGGTGCAAAAGCAGGTAAAAATCCTGCGAGAAGGCTTGGGATTGAAAAAAGAAAGTATTTTGATTCCTTTTTCTGCGGAGACCAAACAGGGCAGGGAAGAAATCTGGAAAATTATGGACGAATTAATAGAAAGTGAAGAGCATGAATAAAGGAAAATACGGATTTGTGGCAGTGCTGCTTATTGCAATTGCAGTGGTCAGCCTCAGTTTGACGGGAATTTATGTCAATCAAAGAGAAAAAGGGGAGCAGGAGGATACCTTTCGGGTAGTGACTTCTTTTTATCCTATGTATATTGCATCCATGAACATAGTGGATGGTGTGGATAATGTGGTTTTAGAAAATCTGAGCGAGCCACAAACGGGATGTCTCCACGATTATCAGCTTACCCCGGCGGATATGGTATTGCTGTCCCAAGCAGATGTATTTGTGGTAAACGGCGGCGGAATCGAAAACTTTCTGACAGAGATTGCGGCCAGATATCCGAATCTGACCATTATCAATGCAGGAGAATCCGTAGAGATGTTGGAGGACAACGCCCATGCGTGGATGAATCCAGAGGATTATCAAATACAGGTATCTGCCATTGCGGAAGGGCTGGCAGAGGCAGATGAGAGTCACGCCAATGCTTACCTTGCCAATGCGGATGCATACTGTGAGAAAGTACAGAATCTGATAGATGAGTACTCTGATTTGGAACAGGCAGCAGGGCAAAAGGTGGTTCTGTTCCATGAGGCATATGAGTATATAACGGAAGAATGGGGTCTGGAAATTGCCTATATACTGGATTTGGATGAGGAGCGTCAGGTAAGTGCTGGAGAGGCAGCAGAGGTTGTCCGTGCCATAAAAGAAGAGGATGCAAAAGTTATTTTGGCAGAAAAGCGTTACGGAGAGGAAATGGCGGAAAGCATGAAACGGGAGGCAGGAGCCAAGGTAGTGTATCTGGATACCTGTGTCCGGGGGGATTATGAAAAAGATGCTTATCTGGAAGCTATGAAATCCAATCTGGAGCTTTTAAAGGAGGCATTGGTGCCATGAAAAAGATTATAGAACCCTGTGGCTTGCATTGCATCAAAGTGCATCATATGGGAGTGACCTTGGGAGAACAGGTGATACTGGAGGATGTGAATATGCACATCCATTGTGGAACCATTACGGCAATCATAGGAAAAAACGGTGCCGGAAAAACCACCTTGATACGGGCACTTTTGGATGATATTCCCCATGAAGGACAGATTGATTTCCGGGATACGGAAAACGGTGAGATAAAGAAATTAAAGATTGGCTATGTTCCACAGAAGCTAAATATTGAGAAAGGCACACCTATCAGTGTGTATGACCTGATTGCCAGCTATCAGAGTACTAGTCCGGTGTTTTGGTCCAAGAAGCGAAAACTTTATGAAGAAATAAAAGAAGTGCTTCGGGTATTTGAGGCAGAGGAATTGATTGATAAACAGGTATGCAATCTTTCCGGTGGGCAGCTGCAGCGGGTGTTGCTGTCTATGGCATTGATGGATGAGCCGAAGTTACTGTTGCTGGATGAACCGGTTTCGGGAATAGACCAGAATGGAATGGAACGGTTTTACCGCACCATTGACTATCTGAAAAAGAACTTTGATTTAGCTATTGTGCTGATTTCCCATGATTTGGATTATGTGAGAAAATATGCGGACAAAGTACTGTTGCTGGATAAAACCGTGATTCGTGAGGGAACACCGAAGGAAGTGTTTTCCAGCGATGAGTTTCGTTCTGTATTTGGAGTAAGAGGAGAATAATTATGTCAAGTTTTTTTACAGAGTGGCTGCAATATGGATTTATGAAAAACGCTCTGATAGCGGTGCTGATTATTACACCGCTGTTTGGAATACTGGGAACAATGATTGTCAATAAAAAAATGGCATTCTTTTCTGACTCATTGGGACATTCCGCTTTGACGGGAATAGCCATAGGTTCTGTGTTGGGAATGAAAGATACCACCTTGGCAATGGTTCTCTTTGCGGTAGTGTTTGCCCTGCTTTTGAGCAAGCTGGCGGAAAAGGCAACGACTTCAAGGGATACTTTGATTTCGGTATTTTCCTCTGCAAGTATTGCCATCGGTCTTGCAATCCTTTCTAAAGGAGGAAATTTCAGCAAATACTCGGGGCTTTTAGTGGGAGATATCCTCAGTATTACCTTACAGGAAATTTTCTATCTGGTGATTATTTTTGTGGTAACTTTGATTTTCTGGTTTGCAGCGTTTAATAAACTGTGTGCGGAAAGTATTAATGTGACGCTGGCAAAAAGTAAACACATCCCGGTAAAACTGTTGGAGACGATGTTTTCCGTTCTCATTGCCCTGATTGTTATGCTATCCATTAAATGGATTGGAATTTTGCTTATCAATGCATTGCTGATACTTCCGGCGGCATCCGCCAGAAACATTTCGGAAAATATGAGAGAATATCATCTCTTCTCCGTAATTTTTTCTGTGTTTTCCGGTGTGCTGGGATTGATGATTTCCTATTACACCAATGTTGCCACGGGATCGATGATTGTACTGATTGCAGCAATTATTTATTTTGCAACCTATGTGTACGGAAGAAGATTTGAATAAGAGGGAAAAGTATGCTTCGGATATTGGTGGTGGAAGATGATAAAAGCTTGAATCAGGGAATGATTCTGGCATTAAAAAGTGAAAAGTATGAGTTCTTTTCCTGCTATAATCTGAAAGAGGCACGGGAATTTTTGAGGGAACATATAGCAGATATGATTCTCTTGGATATTAATCTGCCGGATGGGAATGGTCTGGATTTTTTGAAGGAATTGCGAAAAACTTCCCAGATACCGGTCATTCTGCTGACCGCAAGGGATATGGAAACGGATGAAGTTATGGGACTGGAACTGGGAGCAGATGATTATATCACAAAACCCTTTAGTCTCATGGTTCTGCGGGCAAGAATTAAGAATATTGCAGGGCGTATCCGCCGGAGCTTGAGGGAAGAGGACTACATTTTGGGATCTTATCGTTTCGCTTTTGGAGAGATGCGGTTTTTCTATGGTACAGAGGAGGTAATTTTAAGCCGGACGGAGCAGAAGCTATTATATCTTCTTGTGACAAACGAAGGCCGAACTCTGACCAGAGATTTTCTGGTGGACAGAATCTGGACCGACGGTGCAGAGTACGTGGATGAGAATGCCCTTTCCGTAACAGTAAAAAGGTTGAGAGATAAGCTGCACAGAGAAAATGAACAGCCGATTCAGACGGTCTATGGTATCGGCTATGTGTGGAAAACAGGAGAGATGCTATGAAATCTTTTGGGTGGTCCAAAACATATCGTATCCTAAATCAGATGATTGACGAAGCGGCAGCGGGAGAATTTGAGGAATCCGAATATGACGAGACAGAGCTTTCTAAGCTGGAGGTAAAGTGGAAGCAGTTTCTGACCGCATCTAAATATTCCAGAGAACAGGTAGAAACGGAGCGGAAGAATATTCAAAAGCTGGTATCTGATATCTCACACCAGACCAAGACACCTTTGGCGAATATATTACTGTATACAGAGCTCTTAGAGGAACAGGGGCTGGAGGATGAGGGAAAGGAACTGGTAAGACAGATTAAAGAGCAGTCAAGGAAACTGGAATTTCTGATTCAGGCATTGGTAAAGACCTCACGGCTGGAATCGGGAAGTATTCGTCTCTATCCAAAAGAGCAGAGCATACAGCCCATGCTTGAGAGCCTGCAGGTTACCGCTATGCAGAAAGCAAAAGAAAAACAGATAGAAATTCTGTTGAAAAATCAAGAAGAAATTACAGCTTGTTTTGACCGGAAATGGACAGAGGAGGCAGTCTATAATGTGATAGACAATGCCATTAAATATTCGGAAGCGGGAAGTAAAATTTCCATTAACAGTGTTGCCTATGAGCTTTTTGCGGATATAGCCATAGAAGATGAAGGAATCGGTATAAAAACCGAAGAGGTACCTCACCTGTTTGAGCGGTTTTACCGAGGAAGTGAAGTGCGTTCTGAGGAAGGTGTGGGAGTGGGATTATTCCTGACCAGAGAAATTCTAAACGGACAGAAGGGCTATATTACGGTAAAACAAAAAGAAAAAGGAAGTGTTTTTCATATTTTTTTGCCACGAAAATAGAATCTTTCAAAAGTGTTAGATTTGAGAAAGAAGGAAGAAAGATTGTTTTGTTATAGTCTATGTAGAGAGAAACATAGACTATTTTTTGTGCAGAAGGTGAGGAGATAAAAAATGGATGTACTGAGAACAGAACATTTGAATAAATACTACGGAGAAGGAGAGCAGACAGTAAAAGCTCTTGATGATGTGTCATTGAACATAAATCAGGGAGAGTTTACAGCCATTGTTGGAAGCAGCGGAAGTGGAAAATCCACGTTGTTACACATGCTGGGGGGGCTGGACCGTCCTACCCAGGGGAAGGTATGGGTAGATGATAAAGATATTTTTTCTTTAAAAGATGAGGCATTGACCATTTTCAGAAGAAGGAAAATTGGATTTGTCTTTCAGGCGTTTAATTTAGTTCCGGTGCTGAATGTATATGAAAATGTGGTACTGCCCATAGAGTTGGATGGCAATGAGGTGGAAAGGGAGTATATAGAGCAGATTTTGGATACCTTGGGATTAAAAGACCGGGCAGAAAGTATGCCAAACCAACTATCCGGTGGACAGCAGCAGAGAGTTGCCATTGCCCGTGCTTTGGCCACTAAGCCGGCAATCGTCTTGGCAGATGAGCCTACGGGAAATCTGGATTCCAGAACCAGTCAGGATGTGTTGGGGTTGTTAAAGGTTACCGGACAGAAATTTTCCCAGACGATAGTCATGATTACGCATAACGAAGAGATTGCCCAGATGGCAGACCGGGTAATACGGATTGAAGACGGAAAAATCATATCCGACAGTGCTAAGGCAGGTGAGTAGCATGAAGAAAGTAAGAAATGGGAAGGTTTGCCGAAGACTGGCAGTAAAAAATATTCGGTTAAATAAAAAGAAAAATACAGTGGTAATGATTGCAATTATGCTGACCTGTATTCTCTTTACTTCGCTGTTTACCATCGGAGGTAGTATTCTAAAGGAAATCAGAGAAAGCACCATGCGTCAGGTGGGAACTAAATCTCATGCAGGCTTGAAATATGCCAGAGAAGAGGATTATGAAAAACTAAAAAAAGATGGGAAGGTAAAGGACTGTTCCTACCGGATTATTATAGGGGAAGTAAATAATTCGGAACTGAATCATTTTTCTACGGAAATCAGCTATGCCGAGGAAAAGGCAGCCAAATGGATGTTTGCCATGCCGACGAAAGGTACCATGCCAAAGGAGGAATTGGACTGTGCGGTAAGTACACTGGTGTTGGATGAATTGGGAATTCCCCATAAACTGGGTGTGGAGGTTCCGCTGGAATTTACCGTACATGGAGAAATCATTACTCAGACCTTTCGGCTGACAGGTTTTTGGGAAGGAGATCCGGTGGCACCGGCACAGGATGTCTGGGTATCCAGAGCATATTGCGAAAAAGTAGCAGGAGAGCCAAAGAAATCCTTTGGCAGGGGAGAGACGGAGGATTTTTCGGGCTATTGGCAGATTGACATTAATTATGCCAACAGCTTTGACATTGAGGGAAAGACCTTGCAGCTTTTGGAACGAAACGGTTATGATACGGAGAAAACCCCTTACGGAATCAACTGGGCCTATGAAACGGCAGAAGTGGATGCAGAAACCATCCTGTTAATTGTGGGAGTTTTGACAGTTATTTTGCTGTCGGGATATCTGATTATCTACAATGTATTTTATATCCGTGTTTCGGGAGACATCCGTAGTTATGGATTGTTAAAGACCGTGGGAACTACCGGAAAACAGTTAAAAAAGATTGTGCGAACCCAGGCCCTGTTGCTTTGTGTAATGGCAATTCCATTGGGACTGCTGGTAGGATGGCTGATAGGAGTGAAATTGGTTCCGGTGGTCACAGACAATTTGGATTATTGGTATCAGACGCCGTCAGTGACAGCAAATCCGCTGGTATTTATAGGGGCAGCACTGTTTACGTTGTTTACGGTATTTATCAGTTGCATTCGACCATGTAAGACAGCCTCCAAAGTATCTCCCATAGAAGCGGTCAGATACACGGAAAATGAAAGCTTCGGAAAGCGGAAACAAAAACAGACAAAACGAAATACTCCGTTTCGGATGGCGATGGCGAATCTAAAACGCAGTAAACGAAAAGTGGTGCTGGTGGTGGTATCCCTGTCTCTGAGCCTAATTCTTCTGAATGGTTCTTACAGTATTGTGCAGGGATTTGATATGGATAAGTATTTGGAAAACAGTATTATAGGAGATTTTTGTCTGGGTGATGCCTCGCTGATAAATGGAGCCAATCCGACAGATAAAGATTATGAGGGAATTATACCACAAATTAAGGAAGATTTATCCGCATCAGGAATCTCTTATGACAGCTCTGATATTTATTTTTCCATGTCCGAACAACCCCTGGATAAAGTTGGTTACCGGAATTTTGAAAAAATTGTAGAAAAGCATCAAAAAGAATTGGAGCAGCATTTTGAAGAAGATTATGTAAGAGAAATGATTGCAGGAATGAAAAAAAGCCACAGCATTACCTGTAAAATGTATGGAATAGATGGTATTGCCGCAAAACAGATAAAAGTAGCTAAGGGAAGCTATGATGAGAAAAAATTTCTGTCTGGAGATTATGTGATTTTGAGTACCTATAATGAGGAAGACTCCAAGGAATATTACTATGATGTGGGTGATAAAATGACCATTAATTTCCCAGATGGCAGCAGTAAAACCTATGAGGTCATGGCTTTGGGAGAATTGCCGTATCCCTTGACCTGCCAGTTTAGCAGTCTGCTGGAGTTGGAGCAGGTGATTCTGCCCCAGACAGAATATTTGGAGCATATCGAAACAAAGGGAGCCATGTATACCATGTTGGATGTTAAGGAGAAAGAAGATATATCCAAAATGGAAGATTTTGTGGAGAATTACTGTGAGCATGTAAATGAGGATATCACATATACATCCAGAGAAACCTATGAGCGGGAGTTTCGGGGATTTCAGAGAATGTTTTTGGTACTGGGAGGTTCTCTCAGCGTGATTTTGGCAATGATTGGTATCTTAAATTTTATCAATGCTATTGTCACTGGAATTTTAAATAAGAAGCATGAATACGCTATGTTAGAAGCTGTGGGAATGACTGGAAAACAGCTAAAGGCAACTATAGTGTGGGAAGGTATCTTTTATGCATTTATGACGCTGGGATTTTCCCTGACTATCGGAATGGTGCTGTGCCGATTATTCGTAGAAGCGGTGGCGGGAGCTATTTGGTTTTTTAGTTGGCATTTCTCCGTAGTACCAATACTCATTTGTGCACCGATACTGGTGGCACTGGCGTATCTCATACCGGCACTTGCCTATGGGAATATGCGAAAGAGCAGTGTGGTGGAGCGGCTAAGGAATTTTGAGTAATGTGGAATAAAAAAGCTGTCGGATGAATAGCCCGACAGCTTTTGTGTTTGAAAGAATCCTCAAATCTTAGAAATCAGTTAAGTTAGCCTGACGTTTCTCTAAGAATGCACCCATGCCTTCTTTTTTATCGTTGGTATCGTTTGTAATACCGAATAAGTTAGCTTCCATCTCAACAGCGTTTTTGATGTCCATATCGTATCCGTTATTGATAGCTGCTTTTGCAATAGAGTTAGCATAGCTTCCTTTGGAAACAATTTTGGCAGCCATTTTCTTAGCTGTATCCATTAACTCTTCTTTTGCAACAACCTTATTTACAAGACCGATTCTGTATGCTTCCTGTGCATCAATATTGTCACAGGTGAAAATCATCTCTTTTGCTCTTCCCATACCTACTAAACGTGCAAGTCTCTGTGTACCGCCAAATCCCGGGATAATTCCAAGACCTGTCTCAGGCTGTCCGAAAAGTGCGTTGTCAGAAGCGATACGGATATCACATGCCATAGCAATTTCACATCCACCGCCAAGAGCGAATCCGTTAACTGCTGCGATAGTTACCTGACGCATATTCATCAGTTTGAAGAAAGGTACACTCGCTTTGATACCAAAAGCTCTTGCCTCTGGTGCAGTAAAGTTAACCATCTCTGCAATGTCAGCACCTGCTACGAAAGATTTGAATTCATTACCTTTTTTGTCAGCACCGCCTGTTAAGATAACAACCTTTACATCGTCTCTGCCTTCAATCTCGGTCAAAACTTCATTTAATTCGTCTAATGTTTCACTGTTCAGTGCGTTTAAAGCACCAGGTCTTGAGATTGTAAGAACGGCAATCTCGTTTTCAACTTCCAAACGTAAATTGTTCATGAAAAAACCTCCTAATAGTGTGTTCTATGTAACATTCTGATAAATTCATTGTATTACTTTGATAAAAAATTGTCAATCCTTTCTATGGCTTTTGTAACTTGTACAATTATGTTATACTGTCTAAAGTAGTAAACGGAGGAAATCATCATGTTAAAGGATTTTCAAATAGAGAGTATTAACCAGCCTTTGCTGGACTGGTTTCAAAAAGGACACCGCACTTTGCCATGGAGAGAAGAGCCTACACCATATCGTGTCTGGGTGTCGGAAATCATGCTGCAACAGACCCGTGTGGAGGCGGTAAAGCCTTATTTTGAACGGTTTTTGACAGAACTGCCGTCTATCCGGGATTTAGCAGAGTGTGAGGAGGAGCGTCTGCTAAAACTATGGGAAGGGCTGGGCTACTACAACCGAGTCCGCAATATGCAGATTGCGGCTAAGACCGTTATGAAAGAATATGACGGCGAACTTCCGGCAGATTATGAGAAGCTTTTAAAGCTGAAAGGAATCGGTCATTACACCGCAGGAGCCATAGCTTCTATTGCTTTTGGGATTCCGGTACCGGCGGTGGACGGAAATGTGCTGAGAGTTATTACAAGGGTAACCTTGGATGATACGGATATTATGAAACAGTCCTTTCGGATGCAAATGGAAGAGTATTTGCGAAAGGCCATGCCTCAAGATGCGGCAAGTGCCTATAATCAGGCGTTGATGGAGCTGGGAGCTATGGTCTGTGTGCCAAACGGAGCACCGGATTGTGAAAATTGTCCTTTGAAAAAATCGTGCAGAGCGAGACAGCAGGGAGTCCAGATGGAGTATCCCGTCAAATCAAAGGCGAAAAAGAGAAAGCAGGAAGATAAGACGGTGCTGGTCATTCAGGACGGAAACAAGGTAATATTAAGAAAAAGACCTTCCAAGGGATTGTTGGCAGGCATGTATGAGTTTCCGAATCTGGAAGGACATCTCAGTGAAAAAGAAGTTTTACAATATGTGGAAGAACTGGGATTGACGCCGGTAAGAATCCAGAGTCTGGAGCCGGCAAAGCATATTTTTTCCCATATAGAGTGGCATATGAACGGCTATGTGGTAAAGGTGGCACAGCTGGAAGAAGAGAGCGGAGATAATCTTTTTTTGGAAGCGGAAGATTGTTTGAAAAATTATCCGGTACCTTCTGCTTTTGAGCGTTATAAAAGTTATATTGAACGATTAAAATAGGGAATAACAGAGTAATAAAAAGAGGGAGCCGGTGTCTTCCGACACCAGCGTACATATGAAAAAGAATGTATTATAATGGATTTAACTTCATTACGTGATTTAGTATAAGCAAAAAATGTGAAAAGCCTGTGAGGACATTATGATGAATTGGTAAAAAAAAGATGAACAAAATGTGAATTTATTATGTAAATCAAAAATGGAAGAACAGATTTTATATTGTACAAAAAGTTAAGAATAAATTAAGAAGATTTAGACAAAAGAATGTGGAAAATTATGTTATACTAAAGAAAGAACATCTTGGGAGGAAGAGGGATGTACGACAGTATTGTGGTAGGAAGCGGAATTGCAGGCAGTACCGTGGCGAGACAGCTTGCAGAGCTTGGAAAACGCAAAGTGCTGGTGATAGAGAAGAGAAAGCATATCGGAGGAAATTGTTATGATTGCCTGGATGAGCATGGAATTTTGATTCATCTCTATGGACCGCATATTTTTCATACAGAGATAGAAGAGGTCTATCAATTCCTGTCACGTTTTACTACGTGGAGGAGCTTCGGGCATGAGGTGGCAGCAAAAGTAGGGGAACAGCTTTTGCCGGTGCCTTTTAATCTGAATACACTGGATATGATTTATGGGCAGGAAAAGGCAGAGAAGCTGGAAGAAAAGCTTTGTGCCTGTTACGGAAGAGGTGCCAGAGTTCCCATTATGGAGCTTCAGAAAAATGAGGATGAAGATATTCGCAAAATTGCAGATTTTGTCTATGAGAACATTTTTCTGAAATACACCATGAAGCAATGGGGACAAACCCCGGAAGAAATCAGTCCGGAGGTAACCGGCAGAGTTCCGGTACAGATTTCCCGTGACAATCGTTATTTTGGGGATAAATATCAGGGAGTGCCGGAGCATGGATATACGGTGATGTTTCGGAACATTCTGGATCATCCCAATATTACCCTGATGACAGATACCGATTGCAGGGAACTGTTATCCTTTGAGAAGGATGGAATCTATTTTAAAGGGAAGCCTTATGGAGGGGAAGTGGTCTATACCGGAGCCTTGGATGAATTGTTTTCCTGCTGTGAAGGAAGGCTGCCTTACCGTTCTTTGGATTTTCGATTTGAACACTATGACAGGGATTCCTTTCAGGGTCGCAGTGTGGTGAATTATACAGTAAGTGAAAATTATACCAGAATTACAGAATTCAAGTATCTGACAGGACAGAAGGATACGAAGGGCACCACCATTGTAAAAGAGTACCCGTTTGCATACAGCGGAAAACCGGGAGAAATTCCGTACTATGCTATTTTAAATGAAGAAAATCGGGCACTTTATGAGAAATACAAAGAACGTACAAAAGATTATGCCAATTTTTATCTTTTGGGAAGACTTGCAGAGTACCAATATTATAATATAGATGTCATGACAAAAAAGGCATTGGAACTGGCGGATAAGATGATAAACAAATAGGAGCAGACGATATGAAATTACTAACAGTAACCATTCCATGTTACAACTCGCAGGATTACATGGAGAAATGTATTGATTCTCTGTTAATCGGCGGAGATGATGTGGAAATTATAATCGTAGATGACGGTTCAAAGGATATGACACCGGAGATTGCCGATGCCTATGCAAAGAAATATCCGAAGATTGTAAGAGCCATTCATCAGGAAAACGGCGGACATGGAGAAGCGGTGAATACAGGAATTCGGAATGCCACAGGAATCTTCTTTAAAGTGGTGGACAGTGATGACTGGGTAGATGCGAAGGCATATAAGAAAATTCTGGAGACTTTAAAAGAACTGGTTCACGGAAGCCGTCAGTTGGATATGCTGATTAGTAATTTTGTATATGAAAAAGAGGGAGCTAAACATAAGAAGGTTATGAAATACACCACAGCACTACCTAAAGAAGAATTGTTCACATGGAAGGATGTGAGACATTTCTATAAAGGACAGTACATATTGATGCATTCAGTGATTTACCGTACGCAGCTTTTGAGGGACTGCGGTCTGGAGCTGCCAAAACATACTTTTTATGTAGACAATCTTTTTGTTTATGTACCGCTTCCGTATGTGAAGACCATGTATTATCTGGATGTGGATTTTTACCGCTATTATATCGGTCGGGAGGATCAGTCCGTCAATGAAAGTGTAATGATAAAGCGGATTGACCAGCAGATTAAAGTCAATAAGATTATGGTAGATGCTTATGATTTGTGGAAAATCCAGAATCGTAAGCTGCGAAAATATATGTTTAATTATCTGGAGATTATCACTGTGGTATCAACGGTTATGCTGATACGTTCAGGAACAGAGGAGAATCTGGAGAAAAAGAGAGAACTTTGGAATTATATTAAGCAGAAGGATATTCGCCTGTTTCATCGGCTGAGAAACGGAATCATGGGCAATACCATGAATCTTCCGGGCAAGGGAGGCAGAAAGATTTCCATTGCGGCATATAAGATTTCACAGAAAGTAGTGGGATTTAACTAGAATAAGAAAGGGGCTGTCGCAAAAAAGTCATCTTAGATGGGCATGGTTTTTATTATTAGAACTTTTGTTGTAGCACAGTTCCGGTAAAAACAAATTTAAAATCTTTTTGAACAAAATTTGAGAATTCTAGAACCTGTAACGGAAAATATGTTTCCTGTCTCTTTTACCGACTGTACAGGCGTTAAAAAGACAGGAATTATTACATCTTTCCGTTATAGGTTCGTAAAAATTCCGAATTTTGTGAGATGATTTAAAAATTTGTTTTTATCGGAACTGTACTACAATAAAGCTTTTCATAATAAAAATCATGCCCATCTAAGATACATTTTTTGTGACGTTTCTTAATCTTCCTGAATGTGATGCATCTGGTTCAGCAAATCATTTTTCAAATCGTAAAGCTTCTGGCTCAAATCCACATGGATTTCATGAGGATTTACAAAACGCTTGGTTTCGTCCCAGATGGTATCCTTTTCCTTGTTGCAGATTGCCTGAATTTCCATGACGCTTGGAGAGGTGTAGACACATTCCCCACCTTTGAAAATCGGAACTAAAAGCTCTCGGAAAGTATAGCTGCCGCCGGCAAGCTTTGTTTTTTTCCAAGGTTCATTGGGGTCAAAAATAGTCATATCCTCCGACTCATCAAAATGTTCCCCTACCAGACAAATTAAATCTGCACGAATCTTTTTGGTTTGTTTGTCATAAATACGGTAAATGGTCTTGTTACCCGGATTTGTAACCTTTTCCGTATTTTCGGAAAGCTTGATTTTCGGAACAAATTCTCCCTTTTCATTCTGGATGGCGGCCAGTTTATAGACACCACCGAAAGCAGGGTTGTCCTTTGCGGTAATCAGATGTGTACCTACGCCCCAAGAAGTAATGGTGGCACCCTGTAATTTCAAACTCTGAATCAGATGCTCGTCCAAATCGTTGGAAGCGGAAATGACCGCATCCGGAAATCCAGCATCGTCTAACATTTTACGAACCTTCTTGGACAGGTAAGCCAAGTCACCGCTGTCCATACGGATTCCATAGAAAGTCAAAGGAATACCGGCTTCACGCATTTCCGTAAACACACGGATGGCATTAGGCATACCGGATTTCAGCGTATCATAGGTATCCACCAGCAGAATGCAGGCAGACGGATACAATTCCGCATATTTCTTAAAAGCAGTGTATTCGTCCGGGAAACTCATAATCCAGCTATGGGCGTGAGTTCCTTTTACCGGGACATCAAAAAGCTGTCCAGCCAATACATTGGAGGTACCGGTACAACCGCCGATGACTGCCGCTCTGGCTCCATAAGTTCCCGCATCCGGTCCCTGAGCACGTCTTAAACCAAATTCCATCACACCGTCGCCCTTTGCTGCATAGCATACCCGTGCTGCCTTTGTGGCAATCAGACACTGGTGATTTAAGATATTCAAAATAGCTGTCTCCACAAGCTGAGCTTCCATAATCGGTGCAATGACCTTGATAATCGGTTCCCGTGGAAAAATAACCGTTCCCTCAGGAATAGCATAAATATCCCCGGAAAAATGGAAAGTGCGGAGATAGTCAAGAAAATCATCATCAAAAATATTCAGACTTGCAAGGTATGCAATATCACTTTCTTCAAAATGAAGATTTTTGATATAGTCGATAACCTGTTCCAGACCGGCACAGATGGCATAGCCGCCCTCACATGGATTGGTGCGGTAGAAAGCATCAAAAACCACAACTTCCCGGTTCTGGGTTTTAAAATACCCCTGCATCATTGTCATTTCATACAAATCTGTCATAAGGGTTAAATTTAGTGTACTCATAATATTCTACATGGAAGAACCATGTACTCCTCTCTTTGTTTTTCGCCTGCCAGGGCTGTCTTGTCAACTGAAAAAAATTATACCACATTTCCTGTTTTTTACAAGTATTATGAAATGTTGAAATAGAACCTTTTGACAACCACCGGATACTGGTATAAAATGGAAAAAAAGCGAAAAGGGGAGAAAAAATGAGTATTGAAAAGACACGAACCTTCGACGTGGATGCCATCCACACATTAAAAGAAAAAACCATCAGCCTGCTTGACCAGGCAGAAGATACCAGAAACGAGCTGATAGGAGAAATGGATCAGCTATTAACGGTATTAAACAACGTTCCTTCCAATCTGAGAGATTATCAGCTACAGGATGATGCCATCCGTCTCAGAGACAGTCTTAGAAATTCCAATTACAACGATTATAAAAACCAGATAAAAAAAGAACTGAACCGCATTTGCACCAACGTGCCTCAGGGAGATTACAAGATGGCACAGGAGGCAAAAAAAATAAGTGCCTCCCTGAAAAAGCTGGATACGCAGATCAAAGACCTGACCCAGCTTCTGCCTAAAGTTACCGGGAGCAAAAGCACCAAAGATTTCCAGAAGGCATTAGAGGACTGCACCGGGAAATGGGAAAGACAAAGCAGGAGCATCCGCCAGATATTAGAACAGGTTCTTTCCAGTTTAAAAGGAGGAAACAATCCACAGACAAAAAGCAGTGCAGATCCGGTAAACCTCAGTACCGGAAATTTTTACTACGAAAAAAGTGATTTAAAGATTGTGGGAAATCCAGTGCTGGAATTCAAACGTTTTTACAATGCCATAGATGAGACAGGAGGGAGTCTTGGAAAAGGCTGGCACCATCCATACGAGGTAACCTTGACAGAAGAGGAAGAGCTGATACGGATTATTTTGGAGGATGGAAAAGAAGAACATTTCAAAAAGCGGGGAGAAGAAACTTACCATAGTGAAGAGAGCCATAGCAGCCTCCTAAAAACAGAAGAAGGTTGGCAGTATCGGAACAGCAGTGGAGCAGTCTATCTTTTTGACAGGGAAGGACACTGTAAAGAAAGCAGGGACGGCAAAGGGGCAGTTCTCGTTTGGGAATACGGAGAGCAGGGGCTTATCCACCGAGTATTCCGCAAAAGTGACGGAGCCTGCCTGACCTTCTGCTATGATGAAGAAGAACGGCTGAAGTCTGTAGAAGACCACAGCGGCAGAGAAGTCACTTACCGTTATGATGCAAGAGGAAGTCTCCTTGAAGCGGTAAATGCCGCAGGAGAGACCACCACGTATTCCTATGACGAAGCCGGAAATCTGGAAGAAATCAAAAACAGCGAAGGGACATCTCTGGTAACCAACACCTATGATGGAGAACACCGTGCTAAAGAGCAGCATTTTGCAGATGGTGGCAGCATGAGCTACCACTACGAAGAAGAGAAAAAAGAAGTGCTGCTGTGTGAGCGGAACGGCAGCAAAATCTACTATTACCACAATGAGCGGTACCAGAATGTCAGAACCCTGTATGCAGACGGCAGTGAAGAAAGAGACACCTATAATGCAAAAGGACAGCGACTGATGCATCGGGATGAAAGGGGAAACGTAACCCATTACAGCTATGACAGCCGGGGCAACCTGACCATAACCATAGACCCCCTTGGAAACAAGACCACAGCCACCTATAATCGGGAAAATCATCTGATAAGCCTAAAGATTAACGGAAAAGAAAAGGTGAAGAACCTTTATGACGAAAAAGGAAGACTGATACAAAGCACCGATGCTCTGGGAAGGAGCACCGGCATTTCCTATGGGGAAAACGGCAAAGCGGAAACCCTGACTCTGCCGGATGGGAGCAGGGTTTCCATGAGCTATGACGAAAAAGGGAACATCCGCAGCATCACAAATCCATACGGGGAGACCACCACCTATGTGTATGATGAATTAAACCGGGTAACGGAAACTATCAGCCCATCAGGAAACAGCACCCGGTACACCTATGATGTAAAAGACCAGATTACGGGAATCACGGATGCTATGGGGAACACCACCCATTATCTGCCGACCTCCCGAGGGAAAATAGCAGAAATCCAATACCCGGACGGAAGCAAAAAAAGCTGCAGCTACAACGCACTAAATAGGATTGAGAGTGAAACGGATAGAAGGGGAAATACCACATGCTATGCTTATGATGTCATGTGGAATCTGCAGGAAGTCTGCTATCCAGACAGCGGAAAGGTAACCGTAGACTATGATGACAGAGAGCGTATCACAGGAATCACAGATGCCATGGGGAACCGCACCTGCTACAGCTATGACGAAGCGGGGAACCTGACAGAAAAAACCAACGCTCTGGGAGAAAAGGACACCTATGCCTATGATGCCGTAAACCGTCTGATTTCCCACACCGACGGAGAAGGGAACACCACATCCTATATCTATGATGAAGAGGGACATCCGGTGGAAAGGCAGGATGCATTGGGAAACAGGACGAAGGAGTCCTACAACCAAGCAGGGGAAAGGATTGAAAGCATCAACGCTCTGGGCGAGAAGACCCGCTATGCCTACAATGAGCTGGGAAAGCTTATCTCTGTCACTGATGCAGGAGGAAAGACCACAGATTTCTTCTGCGAAAAAGGAGGACGTTTAAAAGGCATGCGGTACCCGGATGGAAGTGAAGAGGGCTATGCTTATGACCGGGAAGGAAACTTAAAGAGCAGGACCGTAAAAGACGGAATGACCTACAGATATGCCTACGACGCCTTAAACCGCCTGACGCAGATATCCATGACGGGGCAGATGGGAAACGAAACCGTACTGGAGCAGAGAACCTATGACGTCATGGGAAACGTCACAGCAGTCAGAGACGCCTTAGGAAACGAGACAGGCTATGCCTATGATGCAAACGGAAACCTGATTGACGTTAAGGATGCTTTAGGAAATGAAACCTGCTACACCTATGATTCCAGAAACCGCCTAATCGGAATTAAAGCCTATGAGGGAAAAGCAGAAGAGGGAAAAGAATGCAAAGAGACCCGTTACGAGAGAGACCTTAACGGAAACATTACCAAGGCTATCAACGCTCTGGGAGACACAGAATCCTATGTCTATGATGCCCTTGGAAGAACCTGTGCAAAGACTGACCGGGATGGAAACCGGACCACCTATGCCTATACGCCTGCCGGAGCACCAAAGAAAGTCACCTACGGGGACGGAAGAAGCGTCTCCTACCAGTATGATGCATTGGGAGCCCTGCAGAAGGTTACCGACTGGCTGGGAGAGACCCGGTTTGAAAATGATGCCTTGGGAAGAGTGGAAAAAGCAGTCTACCCACAGGGAGAAAGTATCCTTTACCGCTATACCCAAAGCGGCGGCATAGAAAGCCTTACCTATCCGGACGGAAGCCAGCTTGACTATGCCTATGATGAGACCGGAAGCCTGAGCCGACTGTTACAGGACGAGCAGGAAATCCGATACCGTTATGATTCAAAAGGAAGAATCATAGAAAAGCAGCAGGGAGAGGAACTTTATACCCGCTATGGGTATGACGAATCCGGCAGGATAGAAAAACTGGAGCATTGGGAAAAAGAAGAGCTTCTGGATGCCTTTACTTACCGTTATGATGTAGCAGGAAATCTTCTGAAGGAGACCAAAGAGCGTCGAGGAATGGAAGGAGAGAACGGTACCTACGATTATGCGTATGATGCTTTGGGCAGGCTCATGGAAGTAAGAAAGGATGGGAAAGAGTTGCGTCATTATACCTATGACGCTTATGGAAACCGAACCAGAAAACTGGAATACCAAAAGAGCCAGCAGCCGGAAGAGACCCTCTATGCCTATAACCGGGCAGGACAGCTTATCCATGAGAAGACCGGAGAGCAGACCCGGACTTATGGCTATGACAAGAGAGGAAATTTAAGAGAGATAACCGAGAACGGAAACCTCCTGAAAAGCTATCGTTATGGAGCCATCAACCGTCTGGAGGAGGCAGAGGATGAAAGAGGAAGACGGGTACAGTATGTCTATGACGGGTTGGGAGAGAGAGTCTATGAAAAAGGAGAAGGAAAAGAGATACAGTATCTTTTCGATATGACAAAGCCATATCATAATCTGTTGCAGAGAAAAGACGGTGAGGAAACCACAAGCTATATTTGGGATAATGACATTTCCGCCCAGAGGAACGGGCAGGGAGAAGGTTTTTATCTGACAGACCATCTGGGAAGCCCGTTGCGGCTTTTGGGGACAGAGGGAGAAGAACTCTATGGTTATGATGAATTCGGAACCATGACCCTTCAGAAACACAGTCGACCATCTGTTTTTGGATATACAGGCTACCGTTATGATGAAGTGACAGAGACATACTTTGCAGAGGCGAGGGAGTACTTGCCACAGATAGGACGCTTTGCGGCAGAGGATGTATATGGCGGAAGCATTGCGGTGTCGTACAGCCAGAATCGGTACAGCTATTGCTATAATAATCCGCTGGTGTTGGTGGATGGAGATGGCAGGAAACCAACGTGGAAAAGTATAAAAGAGGAACTGGATGAATTAGGAGATAAGGCGAAGAAAGGTGTTAACAATGCAATTCGTGGCTTTGAAGAGAATTTTTGGAGAAAATATATATATGGAGAAGATATTCTTTTGGATAGTGGTGAGATTAATGGGAAACCATATGAAGTTAATGGTCATAGAGGAGCGGATGTCATTGTAGCAAAAAAATCTAAAAAGGGAAAATTTGAGGGATGGTCATTTAATTTAGATGCAACAATACCATGGACAGATACATCAATAGAATATACATTATCAGGAAAGAATTGGAAACCAAATACATGGAAAACATCAATTGTATCTAGTGTAAAAAGAAATATGGGAAAATATGGGACAGTTTCAGAAAAAGCGGGAATTTATACTAATATGGAAGAGGTAGGTTATATAAACGAAATCCAGGGAGGAATAGAAAATTTACCTCAAAAATTACCAGATGGAACATCTTTAGAAGATTATGGAGATATCACATGGTCTGTAAAAATTGAACAGAAGAAATACACATGGGAACAGATGTGGGAGTTTGTGGGAGCATGTGTAGTGGGTGTAGCGGGATGTATAGCAATTTTGTATCTTATGGCAAATGATGTTACCGTAGTAGGAGCCGTTGATGATATGCTTATTCTGGTTATTCTGGGATGGATGAAAGAGAATTCACCATTAATATATAAATATATAATAGAAATGAACCCCAACTTAGAAAAAAAAGAGGCAAAAGATATATGTCCAACGAAAGGTTAGGAATAGTTAGATGAAAATAGTGATAAAAAAGATGCTGAAAGTCATAGGATTTTTGATGTTAATAATTATAACACTTATGGTTTTTCTGATAAAAATGGGAATTTATATGGAGAGGAATTCCGAAAAAATGGGGGACGAAACGAACTTTAATATAGAGTATAAAGGGGAATTTCCACAAGAAAATATTGATGAAGAGACAATACCGGATACGGAATATTATTCAACTGTAAAACAAGCTATGAAACATGCAAATATTACGGTAGAGAAAGGGAATGAATACCAGAAAAATGTAGATGAAATTATAGCCGAATTTGAAAATGAACAATATATATCTGTATATTTCCAATCAGTTAAAGATGAAAATGAATTATGTGATACTTTTGCTAAATTTAAAATCAAAACCATAGATGGAGAAAAAAGGTATACCTTTTTAAGCTGTTATCCCGAAGTCAATAGAAAAAAAGGGAGGTATATAGGCACGTGTACAGAAAATCTTGGGAATCAATTAATGATGGCAGATTTTGCAGAAGGAGTTAATATTAATCCAGAAAATACAAGATTTATTTGGGGAAGTACATTGAAAGATAAATTGGAGAAAGGCGAAGATATAAAAAAATTAAGAGTGGAGGGGCAAAAACCGGATGGGATTATTGAATATAAGGATTTTAACGAGACATGGTACTTCTGGTATTACGAAGATTTAGAGAGTGATAAACCGGGGAGCCAGTTGAAGTATACCCTTGGACGAGAGGAATAAATATAGATTTAAAAGACAGGAAATCAGCCACATAGCCTATTTTACAGTTCCATAGCTTGCCCCGATAGAAATCACGGAACCCGCCAACGGATTCGGAAGGTATGTGAATGATAACAGGTAGTTTAGGGAGGAAAAGAGGTAAAGTTATGAAGAAAGTAAAACAAACAGTAGTGAGACGTTTTGCGTGGATGCTGACTTTTGTGATGGTTATAGCAATTTTGATAATAACAGATGCAGGGGAAATCATAGATGAGGGTGATATTATTGCTGTAGTTTTGATGATAGGCATTTTTATAGCTGTTTTGATATACGCTTGGTATAAAACGATAACAGGAATAGGATATATCGAGGTCGGAGAGGGTAAGCTGCATGTAGTGACTGAATGTCGTAATGATAAAGAAAGCATAAAAATTGATGAAGAATTCCGAATAGAAGACATCGTAAGAATGGGATATACAAGGGATTTGTATGGACATTGGATTTATTTACATAGAGGAGGGTATATGTCTAGCCAAGTATATGAGGTAGTATTTGAACTGAATAACGGAAAAAGGATATTTATAGACCTAGCTTATTTCTATACTAAAAACAGCAAAGAACGATTTTCCAGTACATCTATGAAATTAACGGGTTAAAACCGGAGGGAAAATTGAGAAGAGATTTGAAAATAGAATAGTAGTGCAAGTGACAAAGCCGTATTTACAAAAGTGACAAAACTACTAGAGATTAAGGATAAGGAATAAATGGATATTGGAAAATTTTTAGGAATTACATCAGGGGCAACCTTGTCTACATTTTTGGATATTGTCTATATCAGTGCAGGATTTGTAATTCTATATTTGGCATGGAGAGCAGTAACATTTCAAATAGAAGATAGAAGGACAGGAACATCAAATAATAAAAATTTAAAGTGGATATCAATGGTTTGTGCACCAATGCTTATAGCCATGGTAATGTTTTTTTTGCATGGCTGCCAAATGAATTACAAAATATGCCATATCTGATAACGGGAAATTATCCGCATTTTTATGGAATTGTTGGAAGAGAGCCGGATGGTAAATGGTATATTGAATCATCGGATGAAAAATTCAAAGATTCAGAGGGAGAAGTATATCCATTAAAATTGAAAGATGCAGAGTTGGAAGTGGGAGAATATGTTGAGGTGGCATATCTGCCCTGCAAACATCGACTGTATGTTGTGGCAATTGGAGAAGAGGCAAAATATAACTGTGAGAATTATTCCGAAGAAAATAGTTATTTATATGTAAAAAGAGAAGTTTCTCTATATGGAATTATATGGGGAATTGTTTTAATGGCAGCATCTGGAGGATGGAGTTATTGGGAAATTAGAAAAATACGAGAAAAATATAAAGGAACACAATGTAAAGAGAAGATTTGTTTACATAAAGACATAGAAAAACTGAGTCTGGTTTTAAAAATAGTACCCTTAGTAGGAACGGCAATAATTGTATTTTTAACATGGAGTTTGGGGATAAACGAAGAGAAAACGGTACCGTGGATGATAGGAGCGTTATATCTCTGGATGTTTGGAGTTTTGCTGGCGGCATATCCGTATAATACACAGCTTACGGTTAAAGAGCGATATCTTCAAATAGGAGTATCCGAATATTTTAGAAAACAGTATCTAAAAACAACCATAGAATCTATAGACTATAAAAATTCTAAAATTGTAATTGAAATAAAAACGGGAAAGAAGATACGTGGAAAAGTAACAGAAGAAGAGTATGCTTTTTTAAAAGAAAATTTGTTACAGATAGATAAAAGTAAAGAAAAAGATATTGAGAGAAGAAAATATAAGATTCATAAAGTGCAAACAAGAGAAAAAGTAGAAAAATGTCAAAGGATATGGATAAAGCTAAACACCCGAAAATTTGTAAAAATAGGATGGAGCGGTATGGGCTTATCAATAGTTGTTTTGTGGACGTTGCTGATGGTAGACGGATGGGATGTAAAATGGTTGTTAATTGCATGGGTTATAGCAATGGGAGGATGGGTTGGATATGGAATAAAGATGAGAAAATGTAGAGAAGAAATTAGTCAATATTTCTGTCAGTTGGTTTATGTTTTAGATTATGACAAAAAGAGCCATAGAATAGCCTATCTTTATTTGGATGAAAAAGAAGGGCAGAGAAAAGAAGTGAGATGTATGAGGATTTATGGAAAAATAAAAGCGGAAACATATGCGGCACTTATAAAAGCAGAAGGTAAGAGCGGAACCCAAAAATTTATTTGTAAAAATGAATTCATGGAAGAACCAGTGGAGCCGTTGAAGGAGTAATAAGTATGTCAAAAAAATATGTAAAAGAGCCGAAAGGAAAAGACGATAAAAGAATTTTGTTTTATATGGGAATGGAGGTGCTTCTTTCCATAGTGGTATTGATATTTCTTATACAATGGAGAAAATTCATGTATGAAAAGGGAGTATTTTATTTGGCAGGAGCATTTTTAACGAACACATTTATGTTATTGGAACATGTATTTTATGAAAAAATCATGGAAAGGCGAATGAAAACTAAGGGGGAGAAGTTTCAAGCATCTGTTATTAAAGTGGAGAGAAGGGAGAAATCAGTATATCCTTGTTTTGAATTTCAAGATAGAGTAGGAAATTGGCACAAAGTTTTAGGAATATATCCTTTACGGGGTAAAAATAAGGAAGACAAGACACAAAGAATCAAAACAATTTGGTATTTGCCGGAAGAATATGGGGCTGTATGGTATGACTCTGAGCAAAAAATGAAAATACTGGGACCATGGCAATATATAGGACTTTTTTTGTTTATTACACTCACGGTTATATGTTTTTTGAAAGGGATATTAAACATATGCATAACAAAAAAATAATTGGAATAGCAGGGTTTCTTATATTAGCGTTAATTCTTTCGGGTATAAAAACGCTATGTTTTGATACATTTTCGGAAGAAAACGTCAGTGAGGAATATGATATGGAAAGTACAGAAAAATATAAAGAATTCTTGTCTCTACAGAAGATTGATGAAAATACCATATCAGATGAAAATTATTATCCTACAGTGGAACAGGCTATGAAATATGCAGATATTGCACTAAATGAGGGAGAAGAATATCAAAAAATATTGATAAGGTCATAGCAAAATTTGAAAATGAGGATTATATATCCGTATACTTTCTTTCATATAAAAATGAAAAAGAGGAATGCCATACTTTTGCAAAATTTAAAATAAAAGAGATTGATGGAAAAAGAAGATATACCTTTTTAACATTACAGCTATTGATAAGAGAAAAAGAAGATTTGTACATAGGAACCTGTACCGAGAATACAGGAAATCAGTTGAAGATGTCTGATTTTATGCAGGATCTTAGTATTAATCCAAATCAAAGATTCGTGTGGGGATGTATGCCTAAAGATAAACTAAAGAAGGGTGAAGCAATAGAGAAATTGAGAGTGGAAGGGCAAAAACCAGATGGAGTTATAGAATATAAAAGCTTTGATAAAACATGGTATTTCTGGTATTACGAAGATTTAGAGAGTGATAAACCGGGGAGCCAGTTGGAATATACCCTTGGACGAGAGGAATAAATTTAGATTTAAAAGACAGGAAATCAGGCACATAGCCTGTTTTACAGTTCCATAGCTTGACCAGGTAGGAATCACGGAACCTGCCATCGGATTCGGAAGGTATGTGAATGATAACAGGTAGTTTAGGGAGGAAAAGAGGTAAAGTTATGAAGAAAGTAAAACAAACAATGGGGAGACGTTATGCGTGGATGTTGACTTTTGTGATGGTTATAGCAATTATTGATAATAACAGATACAGGGGAAATCATAGATGAGGGTGATATTATTGCTGTGGTTTTGATGATAGGCTTTTTTATAGCTGTTTTGATATACTTTTGGTATAAAACGATAACAGAAACAAGAGGTATCGAGGTCGGAGAGGGTAAGTTGCATGTAGTGACTGAATGTCATAATGATAAAGAAAGCATAAAAATTGATGAAGAATTTCGAGTAGAGGATATCGTAAGAATGGGATATACCAGAGATTTGTATGGACATTATATTTATAACCATAGAAATGATTGGAAGGATACTCCAGTATATGAAGTAGTATTTGAACTGAATAACGAAAAAGGGTATTTATAGACCTAGCTTTTTTCTATACTAAAAAACAGCAAAGAAAGATTTTTCAATACATATATGAAATTAACGGGTTAAAGCCGGAGGGAAAATTGAGAAGAGATTTGAAGATAGACTAGTTAGGAGAAGGAATGTGAAATATAGTAGGAGTGAAGAATGAAGTATATCAGTCAGTATTCCGTTAAAGAAATAAAAGAAATTATATCAGCAAAAACATATCCTATAAATATGGCTAATAGTTATCTGCGACATACATATTTAGCTAGAATAACAGAGAATGAATTGTGGCTGTATTATACAGGAATTTCAATCAAAAAGGGGATATGTTATCATGTCCAAATGCAGGAAATGGCAGAAGGGACAAAAATAGAAGGAAAATATGAGTGCTCATCGGATATGAAAGGGGGCTTGACAATATTACAAATATTTTGTGTTATAGCAATATTGATAATGTGTTATAAAGATTTTTCGGACATTATTTATTTTATATTACCAGTGCTTGCAATGGAAGGAATTCTTTATAAGGTAAAAAAATATGAAAACGAATATCGATATGGTAAAGAAGTAGAATTTATGGAATCTATGGTTAAAATGATGGAAATAGAAGAGGAATAATAGTTTAGAACAATAATTTGAAAACTAAATGATATCATAGGAGGTTCAAACTATTATAGATAGAAGAGACAAATGAATATGAAAAAGATAAAAAAGAACTATATGATGATTTTATTGCTGGTTATATTAGCAGGCTTGTGGTGGCTCAATTCCTCGTTGGGAAATCTGCCAGATAATGATAAACCGGAGCTTACAATCGAATATAAAGAATTCCCTTCACAGGAAAAAAGAGATGAAGAAAGTATCTCGGATAGTGAATATTACGAAACGGTAGAAGAAGCTATGTTAAATGCGGATATTGAATTTGGGGAAGATAGAGAATATATCAAGAGGATGGAAAATATTATTGCCAGCTTTGAAAATGAAAATTATAAATCTGTATATTATCAGGTTTACAAAAATGAACAATCCGTGGGACTACGAGTGAAACAAATATAGATACAAAATATGAGAAGAATCTTACCAAAGGATTAGAAAGAGATATCAAGATAGTGGATTTGCTACAGGGAGAAAATATCGCACCGGACAGCACAAAAATGTTGTGGGGGTATTTCCACAAAAAACATGGCAAAAGGAGAGTGTATTAAAAAGCTGAGAATCAACGGAAAAAAACCGGATATTATTGCAGAATACAAAAAGTTTGGAGAGACATGGTACTTTTGGTATTATGCCGATATAGGAAAGGATACATCTTTTGGGGATATAACTTATACCCTTGGACGAGAGGAATAATCTTTATAGTCCTTGAAATAAAAACAAAAAAGGGAGGAGAAGTGAATGGCAAGTACAAGAAACAATAATAGAAACACCCGTACCGATACTGAAAAACACAATGAAAAAATCATGGACAAGATTAGGGAAAAAGAGAACGAGAAAGCAAAATTGGGAGGCTTTAAGGCAAGTCTTCGGAATTGTAAAAATGAAATTGAAGCTACTAACAGGAGGTATTGGAGAAAAAAGACTTCCGTCAATAATTATCCCATTGCCAGAGAAGGTGTAATCAGAAATAAATTTGAAGGAAATGCGGCAGAGGCAGTAAGGGATAAAAATGCACAGTTTGCCAATGGCATTGAGCCAAAAGTTTCAAAGGCAGAAAGCATCGCGGAACAAATTAACAGGCAGGAAAATCGTTTACAAAACAGGATGTCGGAGATAGACAGGGAAATAGGAAAATTGAGAGAGGATATGTGGTAGAAAATGGCAAACAAAGTACAGGCAGAAAAAGGCACCTACGATAAACTGGATACATTGAAAAAACTTCATGGGGAATTGCTAAAAGAGATTTCTGATGAAATAGCTCAGACCCGTTCTTTTGTAGGGGCAGGGAAAGGTTTTTACAGTCCGCAGGTAAGTGAGAATACAAAAGCAATGTTGGATGTGTTAGAACAAAAAATAGTGAAGCAATTAAAAGAAAACTTTGAATGCTCAGAAAAAAGTATTAAAGATATGGAAGCTAAGTTGAAAGAGGAAGATCATATATAAGTAGGAGGAGTTATGGGAAGTAATCGCACAGATATCCGTTATGATGTGGTAGAAAGAAAGATAAATTCTATCGAAAGAAAAGCGGAAGGCACATTAAAAGGAATTGCAAATACCAGATATAAAAATTTGCAGGCTGCCTGTCAGGCATCCAAAGGAGATTACGCCGGTGCAGTACAGGAGGTTTTGGAAAGGGAACGAAAAGATGTGGTGGCAATTGCAGATTTCATAGTAAAACTGCAAAAAATGATTGGACAGGTATCCAAAGATTATCAGAAAACAGACAGCACTTATAAAAAGAAAGGTGTAACAGTAAAGTAGGAGGAAGAGATTATGGAATGGGAAAAATTATTATCATTAAAGCGGCAAGTAGAAAAAGAGAAAGAAGCAGACAGTTTTAATAAATATCCTAGTAGTGAACTGGAAAAAGATTATCAGGAAATCATTTCAAGTGCAGCATTTCGAAGATTACAGGATAAGACCCAAGTATTTCCATTGGATAAAAGTGACTTTGTCAGAACAAGATTGACACATTCTCTTGAGGTTTCCGCTATAGCACGTCGATTGGGAATTATGGTAACACAGAATAAGTCGGAATATAAAAAGAAAGCATTTCAGGATTCGGAAATTCAGGCAAAAATCCCGGAAATTTTGTCTTGTGCAGGTTTGTTGCATGACATTGGAAATCCGCCTTTTGGGCATTTTGGAGAGGTGGTAATCGGCGAATGGTTTCGGAATCAATTAGAAAAAGATGATTTCACATTCAAGGAACAAAAAGTCAAAGAGATTCTTTCTGGGCAGGAAAGAAAAGATTTGATACATTTTGAAGGTAATGCACAGGCATTGAGGATTTTGTCCAAAATCAGACATAATGTAGAAGGTTATGATGTAAATTTGTCGTATGGTGTACTGAATACGTTAATAAAATATCCGGTTAGTTCCATGGAATTTGACACAGCTGCACAAGATATAAAAAAACATAAGCCGGGGTATTATTATGCAGAACAGGAGATTATGCAGGCAATTTGTCAAGAAACGGGAACGGCAAAAGATTCGGGATTCGTAAGACATCCGTTGGTCTATCTCATGGAGGCGGCAGATGATATTGCATATTCCACGGCAGATTTAGAAGATGCATTGAAGAAGGGATTGTTTACTTTGGATCAGTTTATGGAATATTTTGAACGAGAAGCGGAATTGATTCAAAACAAAGCTCATAAAAGTTATTCTTTAGATTGGTTGGAAGATTTACAGGAAAGAATTGAGAAGAATGAACGAAATAAAGAAAATGATTTGGTAGCATTTCAGAAATGGATGGTAGTTGTAAGAAAATGGTTGATGAATGCAGCAGCATTTGGTTTTTCGCAAAATTATGATGCTATTATGGAAGGAAATTATAAACATGATATATTTTATAATACAAATCATGAGGAGACTATTGAAATTTTGAAAGGAGCTATGAAAGAATTCGTATATAATGACAGAGAAATTTTAAAATTGGAGTTGGCGGCGAAAAAAATCATCGATGCCTTATTGGATGATTTTGTGCATGCGGTATTATACTGGGAAGAAGAGGATGATACATATAAAATGTCAAAGGCAGATAAGAAGCTGGTTAGTATGATTTCTGAGAATTATAAAGAAGATTATGAGCATGTAAAGACAGGAAATCCGGGAGAGGATTTGTATCTGAGATTCTTAATGGTTACGGATTATATAAGCGGAATGACAGATTCCTATGCCAAAAATCTTTATAGGGAATTAAATGGAATGGATTAAGAAAATCCTTGACAATCCCCAGCGGCAAGTTTTATAATGCTATAGAATAAATGAAACAAAGACCATGACGAAGACAGTAGGATATCGGTCAAAGTCCCAGAGAGCCGGAGTTGGTGAGAGCCGGTATGAGTAGCCTGTATCTGAATATCACTTCCAAGTCGCAGTCTGAACCGCAAGCCTGATTTTAGGAAAGGCAAGGTACGAAGTAGGAACTGACGGTTGCTTTCCCGTTACGAAAGCCATGTATGCAGCACAGGCTAAGTACATTGTAACAGGTGGTACAACGCAGAATTTACCCGCGTCCTTTTACAGGATGCGGGTTTTTTTATTTAATAGGAAAACCACTTTGTTCTTAATTAGGAGGAGAAAAGATGTACAACAAAGTATCCACGAATATGAATTTTGTTGAGAGAGAAAAAGAGACAGAAAAGTTCTGGAGAGACAATGACATTTTCAGAAAGAGTATGGAAAACCGTAAAGAGGGAGAGGTCTATACCTTCTATGACGGACCGCCAACCGCCAACGGAAAACCACACATTGGACACGTGCTGACACGTGTTATCAAAGATATGATTCCAAGATACCAGACTATGAAAGGAAAGATGGTACCTCGTAAAGCCGGATGGGACACCCACGGACTTCCGGTGGAGTTAGAGGTAGAAAAGCTTTTGGGACTGGACGGAAAAGAACAGATTGAAGAGTACGGTCTGGACCCGTTCATCCAGAAATGTAAAGAGAGTGTTTGGAAATACAAAGGAATGTGGGAGGATTTTTCCGGTACCGTTGGTTTCTGGGCAGATATGGATGACCCATATGTAACCTATGATGATAATTTTATCGAATCTGAGTGGTGGGCATTAAAAGAGATTTGGGACAAAAAATTGTTATACAAGGGCTTTAAAATTGTACCTTACTGCCCACGCTGCGGAACCCCGTTGTCTTCCCATGAGGTGGCACAGGGCTACAAGGATGTAAAAGAACGTTCCGCTATCGCAAGATTTAAAGTAAAAGACGAGGATGCCTATATTCTGGCATGGACCACCACACCATGGACCCTGCCGTCCAATGTGGCACTCTGTGTAAATCCAAATGAATCCTATGTAAAAGTAAAAGCGGCAGACGGATATACCTACTACATGGCAGAGGCATTGTTGGATTCCGTGTTGGGAAAACTGGCAGATGAGGAGAATGGTGTAAAAGCATATGAGATTCTGGAAACCTACAAAGGTATAGATTTAGAGTATAAAGAGTATGAACCATTGTTCCGGTTTGCAGATGAGATTATCGCAAAACAGCATAAAAAAGCATATTATGTGACCTGTGATACCTATGTAACCATGGGCGACGGTACCGGCGTTGTTCACATTGCACCGGCATTCGGTGAAGATGATGCCCAGGTGGGTAGAAAATACGATTTGCCGTTTGTACAGCTTGTCAATGGGAAGGGCGAGATGACAGAGGAGACAGACTATGCAGGTGTCTTCTGTAAGAAGGCAGACCCGATGGTGCTGACAGATTTGGAGAAAATGGGATTGTTATTCGATGCTCCGAAATTTGAGCACAGCTATCCGCATTGCTGGAGATGTGACACTCCGTTAATCTATTATGCGAGAGAGTCATGGTTTATTAAGATGACGGCGGTAAAAGAGGATTTGGTACGAAACAACAATACCGTCAATTGGATTCCGGAATCCATCGGAAAGGGACGTTTCGGTGACTGGTTGGAGAATATTCAGGACTGGGGTATCTCACGTAACCGTTATTGGGGAACTCCGTTAAATGTCTGGGAATGTGAGTGCGGACATCAAGAATGTATCGGAAGCCGTGAGGAACTGGCAGAAAAGAGTGGAAATCCTGAAGCAGCAAAGGTAGAGCTGCACAGACCTTATATCGACGAAGTAACCATCAAATGCCCGGACTGCGGCAAAGGAATGCACCGTGTACCGGAGGTTATCGACTGTTGGTTTGATTCAGGAGCTATGCCGTTTGCACAGCATCATTATCCGTTTGAGAATAAAGAACTGTTTGAGCAGCAGTTCCCGGCACAGTTTATCTCAGAGGCAGTAGACCAGACCCGTGGATGGTTCTATTCCTTGATGGCAGAGTCTACGCTGTTATTTAACAAAGCCCCATATGAAAATGTCATCGTATTGGGACATGTACAGGATGAGAACGGACAGAAGATGAGTAAGTCCAAAGGAAATGCGGTGGACCCGTTTGAGGCGTTAGAGCAGTACGGAGCCGATGCCATCCGTTGGTATTTCTATATTAATTCCGCACCATGGCTGCCGAACCGTTTCCATGGCAAGGCGGTACAGGAAGGACAACGTAAATTTATGTCAACCTTGTGGAATACCTATGCGTTTTATGTGCTGTATGCGGAAATCGACCAGTTTGATGCAACAAAATATACTTTGGAATATGATAAATTATCCGTTATGGATAAATGGCTGCTGTCCAAACTGAATACATTAGTGAAGACCGTAGATGATAATCTGGGTAATTACCGGATTCCTGAGGCGGCAAGAGCCTTGGATACCTTTGTGGATGAGATGAGTAACTGGTATGTCAGAAGAAGCCGTGACCGTTTCTGGGCAAAGGGCATGGAACAGGATAAGATTAATGCTTATATGACCCTGTACACAGCATTGGTAACTGTTGCAAAGACAGCAGCTCCGATGATTCCGTTCATGACAGAGGATATCTACCAGAATTTGGTTCGCAATCTGGACAAAAATGCACCGGAGAGTATTCATTTGTGTGATTATCCGGTGGCAGATGAAAAATTCATCGACAAAGAGCTGGAAGCAAATATGGATGCAGTGCTGAAGGTAGTTGTTATCGGAAGAGCCTGCAGAAACACAGCCAATATCAAGACAAAACAGCCAATCGGAAATATGTACATCAAAGCCGATTTCACTCTTTCCGAATACTTTGATGAAATTATAGAAGATGAGCTGAATGTGAAAAAGGTAACCTTTGCGGAGGATGTCAGTGAATTTACCGGATATACCTTTAAACCGCAGCTTCGTACCGTAGGACCGAAATACGGAAAATACCTGAAACAGATTCAGGAAACTCTGGCATCATTGGATGGAAATGCGGCAATGCAGGAACTGAAGGAGAAGGGCTCTATCGTGCTTGACAACATCAGCGACGAGGTTGTATTATGTGAAGAGGATTTATTGATTAGTATGTCACAAAAAGAGGGTTATATAGCAGACAGTGACAACGGAATTACCGTGGTACTGGATACCAACCTGACACCGGAACTTATCGAAGAGGGAATGGTGCGTGAGATTATCAGTAAATTGCAGACCATGCGAAAGGAAGCAGACTTTGAAGTAACCGACCGGATTATCGTGACATTTGAAGCTTCTGACAATGTAAACAATATATTCCAGAAATATGGTGAGAACATCAAGCAGGTCGTTTTGGCGGATGAACTTATAAATGGAAATATCAGCGGTTATCAGAAGGATTGGAAGATTAATGGAGAAGCTGTTTCACTGGGCGTTCAAAAGAAATAATAATAATGAAACCATACAAAGAGGAGTGCTGCCCCAAGGGCGGACTCCCCTTTTTTACGCAGGTAAGGAGGAAATGTCTATGAAAAAGGAATTGTTCAACAAAGAGGAATTTATGAAAGACGTACAGGATAATGTAAAGAACCTGTACCGAAAGACCATCAAGGAAGCATCCCAGCAGGAAATCTTTCAGGCGGTGTCTTTTGCAGTCAAAGATAAGATTATTGACCAGTGGCTGGCAACTCAGAGTGCTTATGATGAGCAGGACCCGAAAATGGTTTACTATATGTCCATGGAATTTTTGATGGGTCGTGCTTTGGGCAACAATCTGATTAACCTGAAAACATACAAAGAAGTAAGAGAAGCATTAGAGGAAATGGGACTGAATCTGGATATTATAGAGGATCAGGAGCCAGATCCGGCATTAGGTAACGGAGGATTGGGACGTCTGGCAGCCTGCTTCATGGAATCACTGGCAACTTTGGGATATGCGGCATACGGATGCGGAATCCGCTACCGTTACGGTATGTTTAAACAGAAAATAGAGAACGGCTTTCAGGTGGAAGTGCCGGACAACTGGCTGAAAAACGGTTATCCATTTGAATTGAGAAGACCGGAATATGCTTATGAGGTTAAATTTGGCGGTTATGTCCGTGCAGAGGCAGGAGAGAATGGCAGAACCAAATTTATTCAGGAAGGATATCAGTCCGTCAATGCGGTTCCATATGATATGCCGATTATCGGATACGGCAACAATGTAGTAAACACTCTTATGATTTGGGATGCAGAGCCGATGAACTGTTTCCAGTTAGATTCCTTTGACAAGGGGGATTATCATAAAGCTGTGGAGGAAGAAAACCTTGCAAAAAATTTAGTTGAGGTACTTTATCCAAATGACAACCACATTGCAGGAAAAGAGCTGCGTTTAAAACAACAGTATTTCTTCGTATCTGCCAGCGTACAGCGGGCAGTGGCAAGATTTAAGAAAAGCCACCCGGATATTCATAAGCTGCCGGAGAAGGTAACCTTCCAGTTAAATGATACCCATCCGACGGTAGCTGTGGCAGAGTTAATGCGTATCCTTTTGGATGAAGAAGGATTGGAGTGGGAGGAAGCATGGGAGATTACCACCAAGACCTGTGCATACACCAATCACACCATTATGGCAGAAGCACTTGAAAAATGGCCAATCGAGATTTTCTCCAGATTGCTGCCTAGAATTTATCAGATTGTGGAAGAAATCAACCGAAGATTTATTATATCCATTCAGGAAAAATATCTGAACAATTACGAGAAGGTTCAGAAGATGGCAATCGTATATGACGGTCAGGTAAAAATGGCACATCTGGCGATTGCAGCCGGCTATTCCGTAAACGGTGTGGCAAGACTCCATACAGAAATCTTGAAAAATCAGGAATTAAAGGATTTCTACGAGATGTTCCCGGAGAAGTTCAACAACAAGACCAACGGAATTACTCAGCGTCGTTTCTTAATGCACGGAAATCCATTGCTGGCAGATTGGGTAAATAATAAAATCGGTGACGATTGGATTACAAACCTGAGTCATCTTAAGAAATTAGAGATTTATGCAGATGATAAGAAGGCACAGCAGGAATTCATGCAGATTAAGTATCAGAATAAGCTGAGACTGGCAGAATATATCCAGAAACACAATGGCGTGGAAGTGGACCCTCGTTCCATCTTTGACGTTCAGGTCAAGAGATTACATGAGTACAAACGCCAGCTTTTGAATATCCTTCATGTAATGTATCTTTACAATGAATTGAAGGAACACCCGGAGATGGATTTCTATCCGAGAACCTTTATTTTCGGGGCAAAGGCAGCAGCCGGATACAAAAATGCAAAATTAACCATCAAGCTGATTAACAGCGTGGCAGATGTTATCAACAATGATTCGAGCATCAACGGCAAGATTAAAGTAGTGTTCTTAGAAGATTACCGGGTGTCTCTGGCAGAGTGGATATTTGCGGCGGCAGATGTATCGGAGCAGATTTCCACCGCTAGTAAGGAAGCTTCCGGAACCGGAAATATGAAGTTTATGTTAAACGGTGCCTTGACCCTTGGAACCATGGACGGTGCCAACGTAGAAATCGTAGAAGAGGTGGGCGAAGAAAATGCATTTATCTTCGGTATGAGCTCCGAGGAGGTTATTGCCCATGAGAAGAATCGTGATTATAACCCGATGGATATCTTCAATCAGGATCAGGATATCCGTAAGGTGCTGACACAGTTAATTAACGGTTTTTATTCACAAAATGATACAGAACTGTTTAGAGATTTATATAATTCTCTGTTAAATACCCAGTGTACCCAGTACGCAGATACCTACTTTATTCTGGCAGACTTCCGTTCCTATGTGGAAGCTCAGAAGAAAGTGGAGGCAGCATACAGGGATGAGGAACGTTGGGCAAAGAGTGCCATTTTAAATGTGGCAAATTCCGGTAAATTCTCTTCCGACAGAACTATTCAGGAATATGTGGATGATATCTGGCATCTGGATAAGATTACGGTAGATATGAGTGTTTTGGATAATTAAAGAAAAGTAGAAAATAACCTAAAGAATCAAAAGGCTTCATCCGATAAATTTAGTACAACACAAATTTGTGATGTGCAGATTTAATGGGTGAACCAAGGACGGTATATGTGAAAGAAATGGAAATTCTTTTACATATGCCGTTTTTATTTTCTTAAAATAAGGAGGTTGAGGGAAAGTAACGGATTTGTCCCAGAAAAATGGACGTCTTATTTTGGCGTGATTTGAAAGGGGAAATACATATGATAGTTCAATCTTCCAACGTGGATATGCGAAGTAAAAGAAGTTATTATGCAACACAGAAAAACAGCGTTCTTATGAATACGTGGGGAAACTTCGGAAGTAACCGGAGTGGTACCGCAGGAGGACTGGGGTCTCTGAAAAATTTTGGGGAACTGGTGGAGAGTAAAGATTTAGAAACGGGGGATAAGCTGACAGAAAAAGAAAATGTACAAGGTGGTAGAGTAAGTATGGAGGAACAGCGTGTGAACCTTCAACACAAATTCCAGACCCAAGTACTGAATTATCTGCTGTATCTGTTGTTTGGAAAAAAACAGGAGGATTCGTCCTTTGAAGAATGGACAGGAGAAAATACAGTAGGCATAGAGCAGGGATTTGGCGGCTTTTATGAGAGTAGCAGCTATTACTGCGAGCAGGAAAGCACTAGCTTTGAGACCACCGGAACCGTGGTAACCGCAGACGGCAGACAGATGGATTTTAATATCAGTCTGGAGATGACCCGTTCGTTTCAGGAATATGCCATGTCTCATATGGATTTTGGTATGCCGCAGCTCTGTGATCCATTGGTTATCAATTTGGATATGGGAGCAGCACAGGTCACAGATCAGAAATTTCTGTTTGATATTGATGCAGACGGCACCATGGATGAAATTTCTATGCTGGCAGGGGGAAGTGGTTATCTGGCATTGGACAAAGATGAAAACGGAAAGATAGATGATGGCTCGGAACTCTTTGGAACGGCAAGCGGAGATGGATTTGCGGATTTAGCTGTATACGATATTGATAAAAATGGATGGATAGACGAAGCTGACGAGATATTTGACAAACTCAGAATATGGACAAAGGATGAGAACGGCAATGATAAGCTAATAAAATTAAAAGATGCAGGAGTGGGAGCCATCTGTCTGAAGAACGCAGATACAGAATTTGCATTAAATTCTCTAAAGGATAATCACAGCAATGCCTTTATTCGGAAGACCGGAATCTTCCTATATGAAAGCGGAGGTGTGGGAACGGTACAACATCTGGATTTGGCGAAATAATTCTAACTTGTATTTTTGTCAGAAAATGCTATAATAGGTGCATATTTATACAAGGAGGAAAATTTTTATGAAAAAAATGAGAAAGGCAGCAGCACTGATGCTTGCTATGGGAATGACATTTTCTTTGGCAGCCTGCGGAAGCAAGCCGGCAGAGAACACGGTAAATTCTGTGGATGATATAGAGGGCAAGACCATTGGTGTTCAGCTTGGAACTACCGGAGATATCTATGCATCTGATTATGAAGGAGATGATGCGGGAACAAAAATTGAGCGTTATAACAAGGGAACAGATGCAGTGCAGGCATTAAAGCAGGGTAAGATTGACTGTGTGATTATCGACTCTGAGCCGGCAAAGGCATTTGTAGATAAAAACGACGACTTACAGATTTTGGATGAGCCGTTTGAGGAAGAGGAGTATGCAATCTGCATCTCCAAAGAAAATCCTGATTTAAAAGCAGAGTTTAACTCCGCACTGGCAGAATTGAAAGCAGACGGAACACTGGAGTCAATCGTAAGCAATTACATCGGTGATGACACCAAAGGAAAAACACCTTATAAATCACCGGAAAATGTAGACCGCTCCAAAGGCAAACTGGTTATGGCTACTAATGCATACTTTGAGCCATATGAGTATTATGACGGTGATAAGGTAGTGGGTATTGATGCGGATATTGCACAGGCAATCTGCGATAAGCTGGGATATGAACTGGTAATCGAAGATATGGAGTTTGATTCCATTATTGCAGCGGTACAGTCAGGAAAAGCTGACTTTGGTGCAGCAGGTATGACGGTAACAGAGGACCGTCTGAAAAATATTGATTTCACAGATACCTATACCACAGCTAAACAGGTGATTATCACCAGAAAATAATAGGAGCAGAGGAAAGTAACGTGAACGAATTTAAAGAAAGCTTCTATCAGAACTTTATACAGGATGACAGATGGCGGTATCTGGTACTGGGCTTGAAAAACACCTTGATTATTACACTTTTTGCAGTCCTGCTGGGCATTGTCATCGGCTTTCTGGTGGCGATTATCCGTGCAAGTCATGATAAGAACGGCTCCTGCAAGTTTTTAAATGCAATTTGCCGGGTGTATCTGACGGTTATCCGGGGAACGCCTACCATGGTACAGGTATTGATTACCTACTACATTATTTTTGCATCTGTCAATGTCAGTAAGATTGTGGTGGCGGTAATGGCATTCGGTATCAATTCGGGTGCCTATGTAGCAGAGATTGTCCGTTCCGGTATTATGTCGGTGGATGAGGGACAGTTTGAGGCAGGCAGAAGTCTGGGCTTTAATTATGGTCAGACTATGCGGCTGATTATTCTCCCGCAGGCATTCAAAAATGTACTTCCGGCATTGGGAAATGAGATGATTGTATTGTTGAAAGAAACCTCTATCAGCGGTTATATCGGCACACAGGATTTGACCAAAGGCGGAGATATCATCCGAAGTATTACATATGAACCGTATCTGCCGTTGTTGGGCGTGGCGGCAATCTATCTGCTGATTGTCTCACTGATGACTCTTGGCGTAGGCAGACTGGAGAGGAGGTTGAGAACCAATGAACGGTAATATATCAGAACCTCTGATTCAGGTGCAGAAATTAACCAAGGCATTTGGGGATCACGTGGTGTTAAACGGAATTTCCACGGAGATTCATCAGGGAGAGGTTGTGGCAATCATCGGACCGTCGGGATGTGGAAAGTCCACTTTCCTGCGTTCTTTGAATCTTTTAGAACAGCCTACTTCGGGACGGATTTTATTTGAGGGAACGGATATTACAGATAAATCCGTAGACATTAACAAGATGCGTGAAAAAATCGGAATGGTTTTTCAGCAGTTTAATCTGTTTCCAAATTATACCATAAAGGAAAATATTACCTTGGCACCCACAAAGCTGGGACTGATGAAGCAGTCGGAAGCGGATGCACGTGCCATGGAATTGCTGGAGAGAGTAGGACTTCCGGAAAAAGCGGATTCTTATCCAGCTCAGTTGTCCGGTGGTCAGAAACAGAGAATTGCCATTGCCCGTTCGCTGGCAATGAACCCGGATGTCATGCTCTTTGACGAGCCGACCTCCGCGTTGGACCCGGAAATGGTAGGAGAGGTTCTGGAGCTGATGAGAGAATTGGCACGGGACGGAATGACCATGGTGGTGGTAACCCATGAGATGGGATTTGCCAGAGAGGTAGCAAATCGGGTAATGTTTATTGATGAAGGAAATATTCAGGAGGAAAACAATCCTGCCGAATTTTTCGGAAATCCGAAGAACCCGAGATTAAAAGAATTTTTATCGAAAATACTATAAAAGAGATTTTAAAGCAGAGATTGCCGGAAGGCAGTCTCTGTTTGCTTTTAGCATTTAAAGTTGCTATAATAAAAAACTAAGAGTGATAAGAATACGGAGGAAGAACATGGCATTTACACATCTGCACGTACATACGGAATACAGTCTGTTGGACGGCTCCAATAAAATAAGTGAATATGTAGCCCGGGTGAAAGAATTGGGCATGAACAGTGCGGCAATTACAGACCACGGTGTCATGTTCGGCGTGATTGATTTCTACCGCAAGGCAAGGGAGGCGGGAATCAATCCGATTCTGGGCTGTGAGGTATATGTGGCACCCAATTCCCGATTTGACCGGGAAAATGTACACGGCGAGGACCGTTACTACCATCTGGTGCTTTTGGCAGAAAATAATATCGGTTACAGCAATCTGATGAAAATTGTATCCAAAGGCTTTGTGGATGGATATTATTATAAACCCCGTGTGGATATGGAAGTGTTGGAGCAGTATCACGAGGGAATTATTGCCCTTTCTGCCTGTCTGGCAGGAGAAGTGCCTCGTGCCATTGCAAGAGGGGATTACGAAGAAGCCAAGGAGGTTGCAAAACGCTATGAGCAATGCTTCGGAAAGGGTAATTTCTTTTTAGAATTACAGGATCATGGAATCCCGGAGCAGGCCAATGTGAATCAACAGCTTTTACGGATGAGTCAGGAGCTGGGCATTGAACTGGTGGCGACCAACGACGTTCATTATACCTTTGCAGAGGATGCGGAGCCTCACGACATTTTATTGTGTATACAAACCGGAAAGAAGCTGGCAGACGAAGACCGTATGCGGTATGAGGGCGGACAGTATTATGTAAAATCTGAGGAGGAAATGAAGACCCTTTTTCCTTATGCGTTGCAGGCGTTGGAAAATACCCAGAAGATTGCAGACCGCTGTCATGTGGAGATAGAATTTGGCGTTACCAAGTTGCCGCATTTTGAAGTGCCGGAGGGCTATGATTCATGGACTTATCTGAATAAGCTCTGCTTTGACGGATTGAAACAACGGTATCCTGATAATTACGAAGAACTGGAAGAACGTCTGGAATATGAACTTTCCGTCATCCGAAAGATGGGATACGTGGATTATTTTCTAATTGTGTGGGATTTTATACGATATGCCAGAGAGCAGGACATCATGGTGGGTCCCGGCAGGGGAAGTGCCGCAGGAAGTCTGGTGTCCTATACCACGGGAATTACCAATATTGACCCAATCAAATACAATCTGCTGTTTGAACGTTTCCTGAACCCGGAGCGTGTGTCTATGCCGGATATTGATATTGATTTCTGCTTTGAAAGACGGCAGGAAGTTATTGATTATGTAGTGCGAAAATACGGTGAGGACTGTGTAACCCAGATTGTAACCTTCGGTACTCTGGCAGCCCGGGGCGTTATCCGAGATGTGGGAAGGGTTATGGACTTGCCTTATGCCTATGTGGATGGGATTGCAAAGCAGATACCAAATGAACTGGGGATTACCATAGAGAAGGCGTTGGTGATGAACCCGGAGCTACGGGCAATGTATCAGACCGATGAAACGGTAAAAAATCTGATTGATATGTCCAAACGTCTGGAGGGACTTCCACGGCATACCTCCATGCACGCAGCAGGAGTGGTAATCAGTCAGAAGGCTATGGATGAATATGTACCGTTGTCCAGAGCATCGGACGGAACTATTACCACTCAGTTTACCATGACTACTATCGAAGAGCTGGGATTGCTGAAAATGGATTTTTTGGGTCTGCGTACTCTGACGGTTATTCAAAATGCCGCAAGGTTGGCAAAAAAGAGCTCCGGTGTGGAACCGGATATGGACAATATCGATTTTAATGACAAGGCGGTACTGGATTCCATCGGCTCAGGAAAAACCGAAGGAATATTCCAGCTGGAAAGTGCCGGAATGAAAAACTTTATGAAGGAATTGAAGCCTCAGAGTCTGGAAGATATTATTGCGGGAATTTCTCTGTATCGTCCGGGACCTATGGATTTTATTCCTGCTTATATTAAGGGAAAAAATCATCCCGAAGAAGTTACTTACGATTGTCCGCAGTTGGAACCAATCTTAGCACCTACCTACGGCTGTATTGTATATCAGGAGCAGGTTATGCAGATTGTACGGGACTTGGCAGGTTATACACTGGGAAGAAGCGATTTGGTGCGGAGAGCCATGTCCAAGAAAAAAGCCTCTGTTATGGAACAGGAGCGGAAGAATTTCGTATATGGCAACGAGGCGGAGGGAGTGCCGGGCTGTATTGCCAGAGGAATCGAGGAAGCCGTAGCCAATAAAATTTATGATGAAATGATTGATTTTGCAAAATATGCATTTAATAAATCTCATGCGGCGGCTTATGCGGTGGTTGCGTATCAGACCGCATATTTGAAATACTATTATCCGGTGGAATTTATGGCAGCTCTTATGACCTCGGTTATGGACAACTCCACTAAGGTTTCAGAGTATATTCTCACTTGCCGCAGAATGGGAATTGAGATTCTGCCGCCGGACATCAATGAGGGAGAGGGAAATTTCTCTGTATCGGGAAATGCCATCCGTTACGGACTTTCTGCCATTAAGAGCGTAGGAAGACCGGTAATTGAGGCATTGGTACAGGAGCGGCAGGAACACGGAAAATTCCGTGACTTGAAGGATTTCTGTATGCGCCTCAGCGGCAAAGAGGTAAACAAACGGACCATTGAAAATTTCATCAAAGCAGGTGCTTTCGATGGTCTTGAGGGAACCAGAAAGCAGAAAATGCAGGTGTATTCTGCGATTCTGGAAAATATTAATGATGAGAAAAAAAATTCTGTTGCAGGACAGATTAGTCTGTTTGATTTTGCTACGGAAGATACCAAAGAGGATTTTGAAATCCGTATGCCAGCTGTGGGAGAATTTCCAAAAGAAACATTGCTGGGATTTGAAAAGGAAGTTTTGGGTGTTTATATCAGCGGACATCCGTTGGAAGAATATGAGGAAAAATGGAGGAAGAACATATCTGCCACTACCAATGATTTCCTTTTGGACGAGGAAAGCGGCAGCGTAAGAGTTTTGGACAATGAAAATGTTATGATTGGCGGAATGATTACGGATAAAACCATCAAATATACAAAGAATAATAAGACAATGGCTTTTATTACGTTGGAGGATTTGCTGGGAACTGTGGAGGTTATTATTTTTCCGAGAGATTATGAAAAATATCACAATTATCTGAATGTGGATGAGAAAATATTTATCCGCGGTCATGCCAGTGTGGAGGAAGATAAAAACGGAAAGCTGATCTGTGAGAAAATCTATGGATTTGATGAAACACCAAAGGAGTTGTGGATTCAATTTGAAAACAAAGAAATCTATGAAAAAGAAGAAGAACGGCTTTATGGTCTTATTGCAGGCTCTGATGGTGGAGACAGCGTAGTGATTTTTCTCTCAAAAGAGAGAGCTGTGAAACGGCTTTCTGCAAACCGTAACGTAAAGATTGAACCAAAGCTACTGGGGATTTTAAGGGAAGCCTTTGGTGAGGGAAATGTGAAAGTTGTAGAAAAAGCCATTGAAAACAACAGAAGAAGAGATTAGAATAGGTAACATAGTATGTGAACCATAGGAGGAAAACGACATGGCAAAAGAAGTAAAAACCATTGGTGTGTTGACCAGCGGTGGAGATGCACCGGGAATGAATGCGGCAATTCGTGCAGTGGTTCGTCAGGCTTTGACAAAGGGACTGAATGTAAAAGGAATTAAGCGTGGCTACGCAGGACTTTTACAGGAAGAGATTATAGATATGAAGGCAACGGATGTATCCGACATTATCCAAAGAGGAGGTACCATACTCCAGACTGCACGGTGTAAGGAGTTTACAACACCGGAGGGCCAGGAAAAGGGTGCTGCCATTTGTAAGAAACACGGAATCGACGGTATCGTAGTAATCGGAGGAGACGGTTCCTTCAAAGGTGCCCAGAAGTTGGCAGAACATGGAATTAATACTATCGGACTTCCGGGAACCATTGATTTGGATATCGCATCTACCGAATATACCATAGGATTTGATACAGCGGTAAATACGGCTATGGAAGCCATTGATAAGGTAAGAGATACTTCCACTTCCCATGAGAGATGTTCTATCATTGAGGTTATGGGCCGGGGAGCCGGATACATTGCCCTGTGGTGCGGTATTGCAAATGGAGCGGAGGATATTCTGCTGCCGGAGAAATACAACTATGATGAGCAGGTGCTGGTAAACAACATCATCAATAACCGAAAACGGGGGAAAAAGCACCATATTATTATCAATGCAGAGGGAATCGGTCATTCCACCAGTATGGCAAAACGTATTGAGGCTGCCACCGGTGTGGAGACCAGAGCCACCATCTTAGGACACATGCAGCGAGGCGGCAGCCCGACCTGTAAAGATCGTGTCTATGCTTCTACCATGGGAGCAATGGCGGTGGATTTGCTGTTGGAGGGTAAAACCAACCGGGTAGTAGGATACCGCCACGGAGAATTTGTAGACTTTGATATTGATGAGGCACTGGCAATGCAGAAGGGGATTCCGGAATACCAGTGGGAGGTGTGCAGGAATTTATCCCGTTAGGAGAGCATATGATTACAAGTACGAACAATCCGCAGGTTAAAAATCTGATACAGCTAAATACAAAGGGAAAGGCACGGAGAACATCTCGTGCCTTTGTTGTTGAGGGAGTGAAGATGTTTCGGGAAGCTCCCGAAGAATGGATAGAGTCCATCTATGTTTCGGAAAGTTTTTTGGAAAAAAATCCAGAGATTTTGGAAAAACATACATATGAGGTGTTATCGGATGCTGTGTTTAAACACGTATCGGATACCATGACCCCTCAGGGGATTCTCTGTGTGGTAAAAATGCCGGAATATCAATTGGAAGATTTGCTAGGGGATGATAAGACACCGCCTTTACTTTTGGTAACGGAAAATATTCAGGACCCGGGAAATCTGGGAACCATGTTTCGTACGGCAGAAGGAGCAGGAGTTACGGGAATTCTGATGAGCCGGAATACGGTGGACTTATTTAATCCCAAAACCATCCGCTCTACCATGGGTTCTGTTTATCGGATGCCGTTTGTATATACGGAGGATTTGGAAAAAAGTATTTTTGAACTGCAGGAGAGAGGAATTTCCTGTTACGCTGCTCATTTAAAAGGAGAAACCTTCTATGATAAGTGGGATTATCGGAAACCTACGGCGTTTTTAATTGGAAATGAGGGGAATGGATTAAGTGAAAAAATTGCTGATACAGCAGATACTTATATCAGGATTCCTATGGAAGGAAAACTGGAATCCCTGAATGCGGCAATGGCGGCAGGGATTCTGATGTATGAGGCCAATCGTCAGAGAAGATGAATAGAGGGGTAAAAACTTTCTTTTAATCTTCCTCGATGACCTGTATTTCCAGATAATCGAAATCAATTTCGTCCACGAAGCTGTCCTGAGTGAAACGGGCTTTTGCATGGCGTTTAAAATCCGTGATGGTGGTGTCCAGCCAGATGGGCTGGCTTAAATCAAACTCATAGCATGCCTGTTCCAATCCGCGGAAAATCTTGTGGGTCCGTGTGTCGTCGCTGTCATCTGTGACACAGAAATCCCTTAACATTCGGTTGTTCTTAAAGGTTTTAAACCAGATTCGCATAAAATGGAAGTCCTTTCCTGATAGTAGTCATATAGGAAGAGTATAACAAAAAAAGGACGAGATATCCAATGAATTATGAAAGTATAAAAAGATTATTAAAATTCACGAAAACTGCGACAAAAGAAAAAGATACATGATATAATAATTGTAGATTTCTGCGGTCTTTTTTGAGAGGAAAAGATTGCCAAGCATGGAAGGTGGGTATAATGGAGAATTCAATAGTTCAAATAGATGAGGGGGTTGACAGTTGGAAATCCGTCATGTTTTTGTACAATTCGGCTTTAAAGGAAGTGGGTACGAAGCTGGAGATTTTAAATGACGAGTTTCAGCATGTACATCAGTACAATCCCATTGAATACATAAAATCCAGAATTAAGTCGCCGGAGAGCATTGTAAAGAAACTGAAGAAAAACGGATATGAGACATCCATACAGAATATGGTAGACCATGTCAATGATATTGCAGGTATCCGTATCGTGTGTTCCTTTACCTCTGATATTTACCGGATAGCGGAGATGATTGGAAAACAGAATGATTTGACCGTGGTTTCCATCAAGGATTACATTAAGAATCCAAAGGAAAGCGGATATAAGAGTTATCATATGCTGGTAACGGTGCCGATTTTTTTGTCAGACCGGGTCATTGATACAAAGGTAGAGATACAGATAAGAACCATTGCCATGGACTTCTGGGCAAGTCTGGAGCATAAGATTTATTACAAATTTGAGGGAAATGCACCGGAGTATATCAGCCGTGAGCTGCGGGAATGTTCCGGAATTGTATCCATTCTGGATGAGAAAATGCTTTCACTGAATGAGGCTATTTTGAAGGCAAAGGCAGAACAGAAAATAGAATAGGCAGTACATAATTAGTCTCTCGCCGCATATATTGTAGGGGAGGGACAAAAATGGAGAAGAAAATATCCTTAAAATGGCTGATTGCCGATTTAATCTGTATGTATATCATTACCGGACTGGGACTGGTGCTTCTGGCAGTGCTTCTGGAGAAGATGCAGCAGGGAGAGACCTTTGTAAAGGTGGGCATTGTGATTGTGTATATCCTGTCCGGCTTTGTGGGAGGCCTGATTGCGGGAAAGAAGATGAAAACCCGTAAATTTTTGTGGGGCATCCTGATGGGAGCTGCCTATTTTGTGATTCTATTTGCTGTTTCCGTGGGAATCAACGGAGGACTGCCGCAGGATTTGATTCATACGGCAACTACACTGGTTATCTGTATGGCAGCGGGAATGCTGGGAGGAATGTTAGGTTAGTTTCCTGAAAAAATGCTTTTCATATGCCCAAGATTGTGATATACTGAGTTTCAGATTATATAGTTATCTGAAAGGAGACGAAGCATGAAACACGTAAAGACATTAAATACAAAGAAATTACAGAACACAGTAAAAAAAGGTGGATGCGGAGAATGCCAGACATCTTGTCAGTCAGCATGTAAAACATCCTGTACCGTAGGAAACCAGACTTGTGAGCAGAGTAAATAATTACAGTCAATAATTACATAAGTGCTTATACAACGACCGTCCGCATAGCGTGCGGTCATTTGTGCGTTTAAAAAGCGTGAAAAAAGAGATAGGAAAGTGAGGACTATAAAGTGGTTCATCAGTATATAAACAATGGATATCATATTGTTTTGGATGTAAACAGCGGTGCTATCCATGTGGTGGATGAAGTGGTATATGATGTGATTCCGCTGTTCGAGAAACATAGCAGCGAACAGATTGTGGAATTGCTTTCGGATAGATATACAAAAGAAGAGTTGGAGGAGGCAGTCTCTGAGGTTGCACAGTTAAGGGAAGAGGGAAGCCTTTTCACACCGGATACCTATGAACAGCCGTTGCTGGATTTTAAGAAACGTCCTACGGTGGTCAAGGCACTGTGCCTGCATATTGCTCATGACTGCAATCTGGCATGCCGCTATTGTTTTGCAGAAGAAGGGGAATATCACGGCAGGAGAGCTTTGATGTCCTATGAGACAGGAAAGGCAGCTTTGGATTTTTTGATTGCCAATTCCGGGAACCGTAGAAATCTGGAAGTGGATTTCTTCGGCGGTGAGCCTTTGATGAATTTTGATGTGGTAAAACAACTGGTGGCATACGGAAGAGAGCAGGAAAAGCTTCATGACAAGCATTTCCGGTTTACCCTGACGACCAACGGGGTACTGCTTAATGAGGATATTATGGAGTTTGCCAATCGGGAGATGGACAATGTGGTGTTAAGTATCGACGGTCGTAAGGAAGTCCATGACCATATGAGACCTTTCCGAAACGGAAAGGGAAGCTATGAGCTGATTGTGCCGAAATTCCAGAAGTTTGCCGAAAGCAGAAATCAGGAGAAATATTATGTGAGAGGCACCTTTACCCATCACAATCTGGATTTTTCCAAGGATGTGCTTCATCTGGCAGATTTAGGATTTCAGCAGATTTCCGTAGAGCCGGTGGTGGCAGAGGAAACGGACGATTATGCCATCAGGGAAGAAGATTTGCCGGTACTGTTTGCAGAATATGACGCACTGGCAGCGGAGATGGTGGAGAGAGAAAAACGTGGAGAAGGATTTAACTTTTTCCATTTTATGATAGATTTAGAAGGCGGACCTTGTGTATACAAACGGCTGTCCGGCTGTGGTTCGGGAACGGAATATCTGGCGGTTACCCCATGGGGAGATTTGTATCCATGTCATCAATTCGTAGGAAATGAAAAATTTCTGATGGGAAATGTAACCGAAGGTGTGAAGAATACGGAGCTGCGGGATGAGTTCAAATGCTGTAATGTATATGCAAAGGACAAGTGCAGAGACTGTTTTGCGAAATTCTATTGCAGCGGTGGATGTGCAGCCAACGCTTACAATTTCCACGGAAGCATTCTGGAAGCATACGATATTGGATGTGAGCTGCAAAGAAAACGTGTGGAATGTGCGATTATGATAAAAGCAGCCTTAGCGGAAGAAGAGGCTTAAAAAGAAAGGAACGAAGACCATGAAAATCATGAAGAAAAAGAACGGGATTATCACATGGATTCTGACGCTGGGAATTTTAGCCGGTCTGTGCTATTATTCCGCAACCATTATTTCTTCCACCGGCGTGGGAGAGGACAGAAGCATCAGCTTGGGACTGGATTTGGCAGGCGGTGTATCCATTACCTATCAGGTTGTGGGAGATGAGCCCACCAGCGAGCAGATGAGTGATACCATTTACAAGCTGCAGAAGCGTGTGGAGAGTTACAGTACAGAGGCTCAGGTATATCAGGTGGGGGATGACAGAATCACCGTTGAGATTCCGGGAGTTACAGATGCCAATACGATTTTGGAGGACTTGGGTAAACCGGGTACTCTGGAATTTCAGACTGAGGACGGAACCACCTTTATGGATGGAAGTGATGTCAAAGAGGCAAAGGCAGGAACCATCACAAACGACACCGGTAATAAAGAAAACATCGTCCAATTGACACTGACAGAGGAAGGTGCCGAGAAGTTTGCGGAGGTTACATCTGCAAATATCGGGAAAACCCTGCCGATTGTCTACGACGGTGAAGTGATTAGCTATCCGACGGTACAGAGTGCCATTACTGGAGGAACAGCACAGATTACTAAGATTGAAAGCTATGAGGCAGCAGAGACTCTGGCTTCTCAGATTCGTATCGGTTCTCTTTCCTTGAAGCTGGAAGAGTTGCGTTCCGAAGTGGTGGGAGCACAGTTGGGTGAAGAAGCAATTTCCACCAGTTTGAAAGCAGCAGCCATCGGTTTGGTGCTGGTTATGATTTTTATGATAATTCAATATCTGATTCCGGGTGTTGTATCTGCATTTTCTTTGGCGATTTATACAACACTGGTCATTGTGACTTTGTATCTGTTTGAGGTAACTTTGACGTTGCCGGGTATTGCAGGTATCATTCTTTCCATCGGTATGGCGGTGGATGCCAATGTCATTATTTTTGCCCGTATTCGGGAAGAATTGGCAGCAGGAAAGTCTGTGGCGACGGCTATTGACAGCGGTTTTACCCGGGCACGTTCTGCAATTTTAGACGGAAATATCACAACCTTGATTGCGGCAGCAGTTTTGGGTCTGCTGGGTTCGGGAAGTGTAAAAGGCTTTGCTTCCACACTGGCAATCGGTATTATTTTATCCATGTTTACCTGCATGGTAATTACGAAACTGTTGATTCGTGCGGTCTACGCATTGGGTGTGAAGGATGCAAAATTCTACGGAAAGGCAAAGGAGAGAAAGACTATAAATTTCGTAGGAAAAGCAGGGATTTTTATTACGATTTCCTGTCTGGTCATTGCCTGTGGATTTGTAGGAATGGGAATGCACAAGGCAAAGAACGGAAATATTCTGAATTACAGCTTGGAGTTTAAGGGCGGTACTTCCACCACGGTTATGATGGACAAGGATTATACCATCAAAGAAATCGATAAAGAGATTATCCCTCTGGTGGAGGAAATAACAGGAGATGGAAATGTTCAGGCACAGGCGGTGGAAGGAACCAATCAGATTGTGATAAAAACCAGAACCCTTTCTCTGGATGAACGTGAAGCCTTGAGCAGTACCATGAATGAAAAATTCGGAGTTGATGAGAGTACCATTACCTCTGAAAGTATCAGTTCTACCGTAAGTAAAGAGATGAAATCCGATGCCGTTGTGGCGGTATTGATAGCTACCGCATGTATGCTGGTTTATATCTGGTTCCGGTTCAAGGATGTTCGTTTTGCGGCAAGTGCGGTTATCGCCCTGGCCCATGATGTGCTGATTGTGCTGACTTGTTATGTGCTGGCATGGATTTCTGTGGGAAATACCTTTATTGCATGTATGTTGACAATTATCGGTTATTCCATCAATAATACCATTGTTATTTTTGACAGAATCCGTGAAACTTTGAAGATGAAACATGATGAAACAAAAGAGGCTTATAGAGAAATTGTCAATAAGAGCATTATGCAGACCATGTCCAGAAGTATCAACACATCTATTACCACCTTTGTTATGGTATTTTTACTGTTCCTGTTGGGAGTAACTTCTATTCGGGAGTTTGCCCTTCCGTTAATGGTAGGATTGCTGGCAGGTACTTATTCATCCATCTGTCTGGCAAGTGAGATTTGGTATCTCTTTAAGACCAAGGGAATGAAAAAAACAAAGTAAAGCGGTATTGCAAATCATACCGGGGTACTTTATAATGTTGGATAACTGAGGGAAGCTAAGAAGTAATTGGAAAGAAATTAAACCAGGAGGAAGAGTACATGTATTCATTGGAAGAGGTACAGGCAGTAGATAGAGAGGTAGCAGATGCTATTACTGCAGAATTAGACAGACAGAACAGCCATATCGAGCTGATTGCGTCAGAGAACTGGGTAAGTCCGGCAGTTATGGCGGCAACCGGAAGTATTATGACGAATAAATATGCAGAGGGATATCCGGCAAAGAGATATTACGGCGGATGTGAATGTGTAGATGTGGTAGAGAATCTGGCCATTGAACGTGCCAAGGAATTATTTGGATGCGATTATGCAAATGTGCAGCCTCATTCGGGAGCACAGGCAAATATGGCAGTGCAGTTTGCTATGTTAAAACCGGGAGATACGGTAATGGGAATGAATCTGGATCACGGCGGACATCTGACCCACGGAAGTCCTGTGAATTTTTCGGGAACCTATTTCAATATCGTGCCTTACGGTGTAAATGACGAAGGCGTAATTGATTATGATGACGTAATGCGAATTGCAATGGAGTGTAAGCCAAAGCTGATTATTGCGGGAGCAAGTGCCTATGCAAGAATTATTGACTTTAAGAAATTCAGAGAAATTGCAGATGCCTGCGGAGCTTATCTGATGGTGGATATGGCACATATTGCAGGTCTGGTGGCAGCAGGTCTTCATCCAAGCCCTATTCCATATGCGGATGTAGTGACTACAACCACACATAAAACCCTTCGGGGACCGAGAGGCGGCATGATTTTGGCAAATGCAGAGGCTGCCGAGAAGTTTAACTTTAACAAAGCAATCTTCCCGGGTATTCAGGGAGGTCCGTTGATGCATGTGGTGGCAGCAAAGGCAGTATGTCTTAAGGAAGCTTTAGACCCAAGCTTTAAAGTATATCAGCAGGGAATTTTGGACAATGCCCAGGCTCTTTGCAATGGATTATTAAAACGTGACATCAAGATTGTATCCGGCGGAACAGATAATCATTTAATGCTGGTAGATTTGACCAATTATGATTTGACCGGAAAGGCAGTGGAGAAGCTTTTGGATTCCGTAAATATTACCTGTAATAAAAATACGATTCCGAATGATCCGAAGTCTCCGTTTGTAACCAGCGGTATTCGTTTGGGAACGGCATCCGTAACTTCCCGTGGCATGAATACGGAGGATATGGATGTGATTGCAGAGGCTATTGCATTGATGATTAAAAATGGTGAGTCCGGTGCGGAAGAAGTAAAACAGTTAGTAAAAGGACTTACAGAGAAATACCCTTTAAAATAATTAAAGAGTTTTTAAGAATTTTAAGAAGGTTTTCCTAAGAAGAATATGGTAAAATGACCACAAAATATTTTGTGGTCGTTTTCTTTTTAAAAAGTGACGAATAAAAGTAAAGGAGAAGGAAATGGAAAAAAAGAAACAAATCATAACAGCAGTTTGCATTTCGGCAGTTCTTATTGTGGTATTGGTACTCTGCTTTGTGTTTGGCAGAAAAAAGGAGGGGGGAACTTCCGAAGGAGTTTATGTGGAGCCGGTATCCATTTTGGGCAGCAGTGGAATGGGAACCCAAAACCGATACGCAGGAGTTGTGGAAGCACAGGAGAGCTGGAAAATCAATCTGGACAGCAGCAAAAAGGTAAAGGAAGTCTATGTTAAGGTAGGGGATGAGGTGGCTGAAGGGGATCAGCTTTTTGCCTATGATACCCAGGAACTGAATGCACAGATTGCTCAGCAGAAGCTGGAAATGGAGAGCATTACCAATGAAATTGAAGATTGCAATGCACAGATTGCAGCATTGCAGGCGGAAAGAGATGCGGCTGCCAGTGAAGATGCAAAATTCGATTACACCACGGAGATTCAGAGCGTACAGAATGATTTGAAACAGGCACAGTACAATAAAAAAAGCAAACAGTTAGAGATTGACCAGTTGAATGAGTCTATTAAAAATTCTGTTGTAACCAGTAAGATGGCAGGTGTAGTAAAAACATTGAATGAAAATCAGAGTAATGAACAAAACTCTGAGGAAGCATTTATGACGATTCTGGCAACTGGGGATTATCGTGTAAAATGTATGATTAACGAACAGAATATGATGGATATTGCGGAAGGGGCACCGGTAATTCTTCGTTCCAGAGTGGATGAGAACCAGACTTGGATGGGAATCATTGCACAGATTGATACAGAGGCTCCTCAGTCCTCCAACAGCAATTCCATGTATATGGAAAATACAGGGGGAGATGAGACTACCAGTTCATCCAAATATCCTTTCTATGTAACTTTAGAGCAATCGGAGGGATTGATGCTGGGACAGCATGTATTTGTGGAAATGGATTACGGACAAGGCGTGGTAAAGGATGGCGTCTGGCTGTATGAAACATATCTGGTAAAAGACGGAAAAGACACCTATGTATGGGCAGATAACGGAAAAGGAAAACTGGAAAAACGAAAAGTGGAACTGGGAGATTATGACGAGACTCTGGGAGAATATGAAATTAAGTCGGGACTGTCTAAAGAAGATTATGTGGCATGGCCGGAGGAAACATTGAAAGAGAGCGTAAAAACCATAAAGGATACTTTGCAGACAGATGAGGATGAGAAGTAGGAGGAATATCCATGCTATTGAACTTAGAGCATATCTATAAGGATTATCAGCAGGACAAATTGGTGGTTCCGGTACTAAAGGATGTATCATTACAGGTAGAAGAAGGAGAATATGTGGCAATTATGGGTCCCTCCGGCTCGGGAAAAACAACTCTGATGAACATCATCGGGTGTTTGGATTTGCCTACCTCGGGAACCTATCAATTTGCGGGAAATAATATTTTAGAGTATAAGGATCGGGAGCTGGCGGCTCTCCGCTCTTCAGGAATCGGATTTGTGTTTCAGAATTTTCAGTTATTGCCAAGGGCTACGGCACGAGATAATGTGGCACTTCCCCTCAGCTATACAGGCACAAAGCCAAAGGAGCGGAAAGAGCGGGCAATGGAGGCTTTGGAAAAAGTAGGTTTGGCGGATCGTGCAGATTTTCGCCCGAACCAGCTTTCCGGCGGACAAAAGCAGAGGGTTGCTATTGCCAGAGCCATGGTAAATCATCCAAAGATTCTTTTGGCGGATGAACCTACCGGTGCTTTGGATTCCAAGTCGGGAGAGCAGATTATGCAGTTGTTTGAACAGTTAAACGATGAAGGAGTTACCATTGTTATGATTACCCATGACAATAAGGTGGCACAGCGGGCAAAGAGAATTGTGCATATTATTGACGGAGAGCTGACAGAAGAACAGGAGGCTGGAAATGAATAAGAAAAAAACGGGAATCATCCTTCTGATTCTTGTGGTGGCAGCAGCGGTGATTGCCGGCGGTATCTTCGGATATCGAAAGCACAAAGATAAGAAGACGGTAGTAAAAGTTTTTCCGGTGGCATATCTGGATTGGGGCTGGGGCGGAGAAGAGTCTGCCAGCAGCGGAACGGTAACTGATGACCAGTCTCAGGTTATCAAATTGGATGAGGATGATAAAATTGCGGAGGTCTATGTTGCCAAAGGAGATACAGTAAGTGTGGGAACACCCCTTCTCCGCTATGATATGGAATCCGCAAATCTCAAAGTGGAGATGAAGGAACTGGAAGTTTCCACGGCAGTCAATGACTTGACCATTGCCAACCGGGAATTGGAAAAATTAAGGGCAATGACACCTATATCGGAGAGTACAGACACTACCCCGCAGGAGTCTCAGGGAGAAGAAAGCGGGAATATGGAAGGAATGCAGCAGGAAGAGGTGCAGCAACCGCAGGTACAGGAAGGATATACAGCGGAAGAACTGGCAAGAAAAATCGCGGAAAAAGAAAAAGAAATACGGGATTTGGACATCACAAAACGAAAAGCAGAGCTGGATTTGGAACAGCTGAAAAAGGTTTCGGGAGATGGAATTGTCAATTCTACGGTAAATGGTGTGGTGGCTTCTGTACAGGACCCACAGCACCTTTTGAATGACGGCTCTGCCTTTATGGAGATTCGGGGGGCAGACAGTCTCTATGTTACCGGAGCTTTGAGTGAGTTCGCACTGGGTGAAATACAGGAGGGAGATGAAGTGATGGTCAGCTCATGGGAGAGCGGTCAGATGTATGATGCAGTTATCACGGAAATTTCCACAACCCCTACCGACGGAAACAATTATTATACGGGAGAGGGAAATCCTAATGTGTCCTACTACCCATATACGGCATCGGTATCCAATAGTGAAGGACTCCGAAACGGCGAAAGTGTATCCCTGTCTATTACAAAAGAGCAGGAAGGCGGCAGTGCAATCTGCATAGAGAAGGCCTATGTTCGGACAGAAAACGGAAAATCCTATGTGATGATTGAAGGAAAGAACAAACGCTTGAAGAAACAGTATGTGGAAACCGGAAAGACCATCTATGGTCAGGCAGTGGAAATCACATCGGGACTGGATGGCTCTGAATACATTGCGTTCCCTTACGGAAAAGGTGTCAAAGAGGGTGTAAAAGTCAAAGAGACAGACGAGATAGAATATTAGGAGGCGGGAATATGATAGAAAATATACGATTGTCGTTTCAGGGAATCTGGTCACACAAAATGCGTTCCTTTTTGACCATGCTGGGAATTATTATTGGAATTGCAGCAATTATTGCTATTGTTTCTACAATTAAGGGAGCGAACGAGCAAATCAAGGAAAATCTTATCGGTTCCGGTGATAATACCGTAACCGTGGAATTATATCAGGGTGACTGGCCTTATGAAATGGGGTATGAAGGAATACCGGAAGGAGTTCCGGTGGTTTCTGAGGAAGCAGTAGAAGAGATGCAGGAGCTGGAGAATGTAGAGCGTGTTTCAAAATTCTATAAACGACAGGAATATGATAACATTTATTATCAGAATACAACTCTGGGTGGCGGCTATCTCTATGGAATTGAGCAGGATTATTTTGCCTCCTGTAATTATCAGATACAGGAGGGCAGAGGATTTGATGACAAGGATTATCAGGGACAACGAAAAGTGGCAATTCTGGATAGGGACTCTGAGGAAGCTTTGTTCCAAGGGGAGAAAGCAGTGGGAAAAACCATTGAAATCAAAGGGGAGCCTTATACGGTAGTGGGAATTGTGGCAAAGTCCAAGGAGTTTGAACCGGTCATCAATTCCATGGAAGATTATTATACTTATGCGGAATCCTCCAGCGGTGCCGTATATGTGCCAAAAACAACATGGCCAATCATCTATCAGTATGACGAACCGGAAAGCATACTCTTAAAGGTAAAAAGTACCGATGATATGACGGCGGCAGGCAAAGGCTCGGCAGATATCTTAAACAATTATCTCAGTGTATCCGATGAAACTATCAAATATAAGGCAGAGGATTTGCTGGAGCAGGCAAAGGAGATTCAGGAGTTGAGCCAGTCTACCAATATGATGTTGATTTGGATTGCAGGAATTTCTCTTTTGGTAGGAGGAATCGGTGTTATGAATATCATGTTGGTTTCTGTGACAGAGCGTACCAGCGAAATCGGTTTGAAGAAAGCTATCGGAGCCAGAAAAGGTGTGATACTGGGACAGTTTTTGACTGAGGCGGCAGTACTCACCAGTTTGGGTGGACTCATAGGTGTTGTAGTAGGAATTATTTTGGCGGAGGTTATTTCAAAGGTAAGTCAGACGCCGGTGGCAATCAGCATACCGGCAGCAGTAGGAGCAGTCCTGTTTTCCATGCTGATTGGAATTATCTTCGGAATGCTGCCATCCTACAAAGCTGCAAATCTGAATCCTATTGAAGCATTACGGCATGAGTAACAAGAGCATAGAGCTTATAAATTTCTTGAAATTGTCCATAAATAATCGTATAATGGCAAAAGAAGTGGATGGAGGAGCATTATGTTAGATTTAAAATTTTTGAGAGAGAATCCGGATATTGTAAAGAAGAATATTCAAAATAAATTTCAGGAACACAAGCTACCGATGGTAGATGAGGTCATTGAGCTGGATGCTCAGGCCAGAGCTACACAGCAGGAAGCGGATGATTTGCGTGCTAACCGTAATAAAATTTCCAAGCAGATTGGTGCTCTTATGGGTCAGGGCAAAAAAGAAGAAGCCATGGCATTGAAGGAGCAGGTGGGAAAGGACGCAGAGCGTCTGGCAGAACTGGAACAGAAAGAGCGAGAATTGCAGGAGAAGATTACCAAGATTATGATGGTGATTCCTAATATTATCGATCCGTCTGTGCCGATTGGCAAGGACGATTCCTGTAATGTAGAGATTGAAAAATATGGTGAGCCGGTGGTTCCTGATTTTGAGATTCCGTATCATACAGAAATTATGGAACGGTTTGACGGAATTGATTTGGATGCGGCAGGCAAGGTAGCCGGAAACGGATTTTATTATCTGATGGGGGATATTGCAAGATTACATTCCGCAGTGATTTCCTATGCCAGAGATTTTATGATTGACCGTGGATTTACTTACTGTATTCCGCCGTTTATGATTCGCAGCAACGTGGTAACCGGAGTTATGAGCTTTGATGAGATGGATGCCATGATGTATAAAATCGAAGGGGAAGACCTTTACCTTATCGGAACCAGTGAACACTCCATGATTGGTAAATTCATCGATACCATCAATGAGGAGGAGAAGCTGCCATATACCATGACCAGTTACTCTCCTTGCTTCCGTAAAGAGAAGGGAGCTCATGGAATCGAAGAACGTGGAGTATATCGTATTCACCAGTTTGAGAAGCAGGAGATGATTGTAGTCTGCAAACCGGAGGAATCTCCGATGTGGTATGACAAGCTATGGCAGAATACCGTGGATTTATTCCGTAGTCTGGATATTCCGGTGCGTACACTGGAATGTTGTTCCGGTGATTTGGCAGACTTGAAGGTGAAATCCTGTGATGTAGAGGCATGGTCTCCGAGACAGAAGAAATATTTTGAGGTGGGAAGCTGCTCCAACTTAGGCGATGCTCAGGCAAGAAGATTAAAGATTCGTGTAAAAGGTGAGAAAGGCAAATATTTTGCTCATACCTTAAACAATACAGTTGTTGCACCGCCGAGAATGTTAATTGCTTTCCTTGAAAATAACTTAAATGAGGACGGAAGTGTAAACATTCCAAAGGCATTACAGCCATACATGGGAGGAAAAGAGAGATTAGAGCCGAAGAAATAAACGACAGGGATAAAGCATGAGGTGGTTTAGATGTTAAACTACAAATTACAGCTAGGCTGTTTGATTTCCAGCTGATTGTGGGGTTGATTTACTATGTGCTGGATATACTGACCGTTTATATGGTTATCAGCATGGGAGTCGTGGTGTATCAGATGGTGTTTCGAGGCCTTGGTTTCCAGTTTGGCCGTTACCATTATCATTCTCTGCCTTTATATCAATATGCAGAATCCTGCCAAGATGGAACTGGATCAGATGCAGGCAGAGCTGGTATATGGATTTGCCAACGTTATTGAGAGCCGGGATGGCAGTACCGGAGCCCATGTAAAGCGTTCCACCTGGTATGTGGAATAGCTACATCACAGTTTTTGACGGCAGGGGCATTATGTAAGAAAAACATATATTGCCAATTTAAATATGGTGTGTTAAAATATTAACGAACAGTATTTCGGATGGAAACTGTATCATTTTGATAATGCATCCTTTCTGAGTTTGTGCAAAATGCAGCAGACAGGAAACGGAGGTGCATAGCAATAAGAATAGGAATTATAGGTGCCGGCAAGGTAGGAACCACCATGGGAAAGTATCTGACAGAGCATGGTGGGAACGTCAGCGGATTCTACAACAGAACCGTAAGCGGAGCAAAAGAGGCGGCAGAATTCTGTAACACAACATATTTTCAAGATTTAGATTCACTCATTGAGGTAAGCGATACCCTTTTTCTTACCGTTTCGGACGGTGCGATAGAAGAGTTATGGGATTGCATTGCGGCAAAGAATGTGAAAGGAAAAGTTATATGCCACTTTAGTGGCTCATTATCAAGTGATATTTTTTCCAATACGGAGAGAACAGGGGCATTGGTCTGTTCTATCCATCCAATTTACGCGTTCAGTAATAAATTCACAGCTTATCAAAATTTAACAAAAGCACTTTTTACCGTGGAGGGAAATCCGAAAGCATTGGAGAAAATGCAGGAAGTATTTGCGATTCTGCCCAACAAGGTGGTTTCCATTCCCACACAGGCAAAGACAAAGTACCATGCGGCAGCCAGTATTGCCAGTAACCATCTGGTGGGATTGCTTGCTATGGCGGTGGAACTTTTAGAGGAAACGGGCATTGACACCGAGACAGCTTATGAGATGTTAGAGCCTTTGGTAAAAAACAATATAGAATCCGTATTTTCAAATGGGTGTATAGAAGCCCTTACCGGTCCCATTGAGCGGAATGATGTTCAGACAGTAGAACACCATTCGCAAAATCTGGGTGGAGAAGAGAGAAAAGCCTGCTATCTCGCCGTGGGAAATATGGTGACGAAGCTGGCGGAGAAAAAACATCCTGAGCGGGATTACGGAGAAATGAGACGGGTGCTTAAGCAGAAAGAAAGTGAATGAATTGGAGGAAAAAATGAAGAATACAGTGGTAACATTGCAGAATGCCAAGGATAACGGAGAAAAAATCACCATGCTCACCGCATATGATTATTCCATGGCAAAATTAATTGACGAAGCAGGAATTAACATGATTCTCGTAGGAGATTCTTTGGGAATGGTAATGCTGGGATATGAGGATACCCTTTCCGTTACCATGGAGGATATGATTCATCATACAAGAGCCGTAGCCAGAGGAGCAAAAGATGCCTTTGTGGTGGCGGATATGCCTTTTATGTCCTATCAGACTTCTGTTTATGATGCGGTATATAACGCAGGACGGCTGATGAAGGAAGGCAGGGCACAGGCGGTAAAATTGGAAGGCGGCAGAGAGATGGTAGAACAGATTCGGGCAATCACAAAAGCCTCCATTCCGGTGGTAGGTCATCTGGGCTTGACCCCGCAGTCCCTCAATGCATTTGGCGGATTTAAGGTACAGGGGAAATCCGAGGAAGCGGCGAGAAAATTGTTGGAGGACGCTAAAATCATCGAAGAGGCAGGAGCGGTAGTCATAGTTTTGGAATGCGTTCCGGCAAAACTGGCAGAACTGATTAGTAAACAGGTAAAGGTTCCAACCATTGGAATCGGAGCAGGAGCAGGCTGTGACGGACAGGTGCTGGTATATCAGGATATGCTGGCAATGTTCGGAGATTTCAAGCCAAAGTTTGTGAAACAGTTTGCACCAATCGGAGATTTGATGAAAGAAGCCTTTGCAAAATATATAGAGGAAGTAGAAACAGGAGCATTTCCGGCACAGGAGCATACCTTTGCCATCAGAGACGAAATGCTGGAAAAGTTATATTAAAAGTGTGGGAAAGAGATTTGTTTGAAGGAGGAGCAAGATGGAGTTAGTAACAACGGCAGAAGAAGTACGCAGCCGTGTAAAGCAGTGGAAAAAAGAGGGTCTTACCGTGGGACTAGTGCCGACGATGGGATACCTCCACGACGGTCATAAGAGCCTGATTGACCGTGCAGTAAAGGAGAATGACCGGGTGGTGGTCAGCGATTTTGTAAACCCGACCCAGTTTGGGGAAAATGAGGATTTGGGCAGCTACCCGAGAGATATAGAGCGGGATTCTAAGCTCTGTGAGGAGGCAGGAGCCGCATTGATTTTTCATCCGTCACCGGAGGAGATGTATGCACCGGATTACTGTACTTTTGTGGATATGAATAAATTGACGGATGTACTTTGTGGAAAGACCCGTCCGATTCATTTTTCCGGGGTGTGCAGTGTGGTAAGTAAATTGTTCAATATCGTGGCACCGGATCGGGCTTATTTCGGACAAAAGGATGCACAGCAGTTAGCAGTTATCCGGCGTATGGTACGGGATTTGAATTTTGATATTGAAATCGTAGGCTGTCCGATTGTAAGAGAGCCGGACGGCTTGGCGTTAAGCTCCAGAAATACTTATCTCAATATCGAAGAGCGGAAAGCAGCACTGGTGTTAAGTCAGGCATTGAAGCTGGGAAAAGATATGATGGAATCCGGCGAGACGGATGCAGTAAAAATCCGCAAAGCCATGGTGGAGCATATCGAAAAAGAACCGTTAGCCAGAATTGACTATGTGGAAATCGTGGACGCTGACAGCTTAGAGAGTGTTCAGAAGATAGAAAACAAAGTATTGACCGCTATGGCTGTTTATATTGGTAACACAAGACTGATTGATAATTTCAGCAGATAGGAGAAAAAATGTATTTAAAAATGTTAAAGGGAAAAATCCATCGTGCAGTGGTACAGCAGGCAGAGCTGAACTATGTGGGCAGTATTACGGTGGATCCTGAGCTGATGGAGGCTGCGGGAATTTTGGAATACGAAAATGTGCAGATTGTGGACATCGAAAACGGCAACCGCTTTGAGACCTATACCATTGCCGGAGAGCCGGGAAGCGGAATGATTTGTCTCAATGGTGCGGCAGCCAGACAGGTGCAGGTAGGAGACCATATTATCATTATGGCATATGCACAGATGACACCGGAGGAGGCAGAGGCTTATCATCCGTCGGTGGTTTTTGTGGATGAAAAGAATAGTATCTCTAAAGTGACCACCTATGAAAAGCATGGACAGATTTCCGGCTAGATAAGCCGGAAAAGCCCATAGAGCAAGATGGAGGAATATTATGTTGCAGGGAAAAACAGTTGTGTTGGGTGTCAGCGGAGGAATTGCCGCCTATAAAATGCCTAATGTGGCAAGAATGTTAAAGAAAATGCATTGCAATGTGGAGGTCCTTATGACCGCCAATGCACAAAATTTCATCACAGCTACGACTTTTGAAACGCTGACCGGAAATAAATGCCTGATAGACACCTTCGACCGTAATTTCACATTTTCCGTAGAGCATGTGGCGGTGGCAAAGCAGGCAGACTTAGTGCTGATTGCTCCGGCTACGGCAAATGTCATTGGCAAAATTGCAGGGGGAATTGCAGACGACATGCTGACTACCACGGTGATGGCGTGTACCTGTAAAACCCTGATTGCTCCGGCAATGAACCACAATATGTATCACAATCCTATTGTACAGGAGAATATCAAGAAGCTGGAACATTTCGGCTATGAAATCATCCCGTCGGTACATGGAATGCTGGCAAACGGCGATATGGGTGATGGGAAGCTTCCGTCGGAAGAGGTGTTGGTAGAATACGTTTTACGGGAACTGGCATGTGAAAAAGATTTACAGGGTAAGAAAGTGCTGATAACAGCGGGACCTACCAGAGAAGCCATTGATCCGGTGCGTTATATCAGCAATCATTCCACTGGAAAAATGGGTTATGCCATTGCAAAGCGGGCAATGCTACGGGGAGCGGAAGTGACACTGGTGACAGGTCCTACAACGGAGGAACCGCCAATGTTTGTGGATGTGGTGTCGGTAACCAATGCGGAACAGATGTATGAAGCGGTTATGGAGCGGGCATCACAGCAGGACGCCATTGTGAAGGCGGCAGCAGTTGCGGATTATCGTCCGGCAGAGATTGCAGAGGATAAGATAAAGAAGCAGGAAGGCAGCAGCAGTATTTCGCTGGAGAGAACCCAGGATATTTTAGGGAAATTGGGAGAGGAAAAGAAGAATGGAAAGATTCGGGCATTTTTGTGTGGTTTTTCCATGGAAACCCAAAATATGCTGGAAAACTCCAGAAAAAAATTAGAAAAGAAAAATGTGGACATGATTGCAGCCAACAATTTGAAGGAAAAGGGAGCGGGATTCGGGACGGATACCAACATCCTTACCTTGATTACCAAAGAGGATATACAGGAGCTTCCGTTGATGAGTAAGGAAGCGGCGGCAAATATGCTGTTGGATGAAATCTTTGCCATAGAAAAGAAGGATTAAAAAAATAAATTAGAGGGAAACCGAAAAATAAGGTTGAAAAAAAACAGCGGGTATGATAAAATTTTTACAATTTAGGCATATTAGGTGTTTATGAATATGGTAGCAACCTTACAGAAAAAAAGATTCCCTCTTTTTTTTTGTAAAAAATTAGATAAAGACTCATACAGAAAGGGCAAGGTAATATATGAAAGCATTTCTCATATTGGAAGATGGAACGGTGTTTGAGGGAACCAGCATCGGCTCCAAAAAAGAAGTCATCAGCGAAATTGTGTTCAACACTTCTATGACAGGCTATCTTGAGGTTTTGACAGACCCATCCTATGCAGGTCAGGCGGTGGTCATGACATATCCGTTGATTGGAAATTACGGTATCACGCCGGATATGGAGTCGGAGAGACCTTGGGTAGACGGATATATCGTACGGGAATTATCCAGAATGCCGAGTAACTTCAGATGTGAGGGAACCATACAGGATTTCCTGACGGAGCATGATATTCCGGGAATTGCCGGAGTAGATACCAGAGCACTTACAAAGACTCTCCGGGATAAGGGAACCATGAATGGCATGATTACCACAGATGAGAATTATAATATAGAAGAAATCCTTCCGAAGCTGAAAGCTTACCGCACTGGAAATGTGGTGGACAAGGTAACCTGTAAAGAGCCGAAGATATTAAAAGGAAAAGGAAAAAAGGTTGCTCTTTTGGATTTGGGAGCCAAGAATAACATTGCAAAATCTCTGAATGAGAGAGGCTGTGAAGTAACCATTTATCCGGCACACACCACAGCTCAAGAGATTCTGGATACGAAACCGGACGGAATTATGCTCAGCAACGGACCGGGAGACCCGAAGGAATGTGAGAGTATTATTGCAGAAATCAAGAAGCTTTATGAATCGGAGGTGCCGATTTTTGCCATCTGTCTGGGTCATCAGCTGATGGCATTGGCAACGGGAGCGGATACCTACAAATTAAAATACGGACACCGGGGAGGCAATCATCCGGTAAAAGATTTAGCAACAGGAAGAGTCTATATCTCTTCTCAGAACCATGGATATGCGGTGGATGCCAAGGCTCTTGATGAAAAAGTGGCAGTTCCGGCATTTACCAATGTTAATGACGGAACCAACGAGGGACTGAAATATGTAGGAAAGAATATCTTTACCGTACAGTTTCACCCGGAGGCGTGTCCGGGACCACAGGATAGTGCCTATTTGTTTGACAGATTTATTACAATGATGGGAGGGAACCAGTAATGCCAAAGAATCAGGATATTAAAAAAGTATTAGTTATCGGTTCCGGTCCTATTGTTATCGGACAGGCAGCCGAGTTTGATTATGCGGGAACACAGGCTTGTCGTTCCCTGAAAGAAGAAGGAATTGAGGTTGTACTGGTAAACTCCAATCCGGCAACCATCATGACCGATAAAGAGATTGCAGACGAGGTTTATATCGAACCGCTGACTGCAAAGGTATTAGAGCAGATTATTATAAAAGAAAAACCGGACAGCGTGCTTCCGACTCTGGGAGGACAGGCAGGCTTAAACCTTGGTATGGAGCTGGCGGAGTCCGGATTTTTAGAGGAGCATGGTGTAAAGCTGATTGGTACTACGGCGGAGACCATTTTTAAGGCAGAGGATCGTCAGGCTTTCAAAGAGACCATGGAGAAAATCGGGGAGCCGTGTGCCCCATCCTTAGTGGTACACAACGTGGAAGACGGAATTGCATTTACCAATACCATCGGCTATCCGGTGGTACTTCGCCCGGCGTATACCTTAGGTGGAAGCGGCGGCGGCATTGCCCATAATGAGACAGAGCTGATTGACATTCTTTCCAACGGTCTGAGACTCAGCCGTGTAGGCGAGGTTCTGGTAGAGCGTTGTATTGCCGGCTGGAAGGAAATTGAGTACGAGGTAATGCGGGATGCCAACGGCAACTGTATCACCGTATGTAATATGGAAAATATTGACCCGGTAGGTGTTCATACCGGAGACTCTATCGTAGTGGCACCATCCCAGACTCTGGGAGACAAGGAGTACCAGATGCTCCGTACCTCTGCGTTAAATATTATATCTGAATTAAACATTACCGGAGGATGTAACGTGCAGTACGCCTTACATCCGGAGACTTTTGAATACTGTGTCATCGAGGTAAATCCTCGTGTATCCCGTTCTTCCGCTTTGGCTTCTAAGGCAACCGGATATCCGATTGCAAAGGTGGCGGCAAAGATTGCGTTGGGATATACTTTGGATGAAATCAAAAATGCCATTACCGGAAAGACCTACGCCAGCTTTGAGCCGATGTTAGACTATTGCGTAGTTAAGATTCCGAGACTTCCTTTTGATAAGTTCATTACAGCTAAGAGAACTTTAACCACCCAGATGAAGGCAACGGGCGAGGTTATGAGTATCTGTACCAATTTCGAGGGAGCTTTGATGAAGGCTATCCGTTCTCTGGAGCAGCATGTGGATTCCATGATGTCCTATGATTTTACGGCACTTAGCAAGGAAGAGCTGTTAGAACAGCTTCAGATAGTAGATGACCGGAGAATCTGGGTCATTGCAGAGGCACTCCGCAAGGGAATCTCCTATGATGAAATTCACGATATCACCATGATTGACCCTTGGTTTATCGATAAGATTGCCATTTTGGTGGAGATGGAAGAACGGCTGCGAAGCGAAGAACTGACCGTGGATTTATTGAAAGAAGCAAAACGTATCGAGTTCCCGGACAATGTCATTGCAGATTTGACCGGAAAGACCGAAGAAGAAATCCGAGATATGCGATATGCCAACGATATTGTGGCGGCCTTTAAGATGGTAGACACCTGTGCGGCAGAGTTTGAGGCAAGTACACCGTATTACTATTCCTGTTTCGGAAGTGTCAATGAGGCAGCCGAGACCCACCCGGAGAAAAAGGTGCTGGTATTGGGTTCCGGTCCAATCCGAATCGGACAGGGTATCGAATTTGACTATTGTTCTGTTCACAGTACATGGGCATTTTCTAAAGAAGGCTACGAGACTATCATTGTAAATAATAACCCGGAGACTGTGTCCACAGACTTTGATATTGCAGATAAGCTTTATTTTGAGCCATTGACACCGGAAGATGTGGAGAACATTGTACGTCTGGAGAAACCGGACGGAGCAGTGGTACAGTTCGGCGGACAGACAGCCATCAAACTGACGGAAAGCCTGATGAAGATGGGGGTTCCGATTCTGGGAACCAAGGCAGAGGATGTAGATGCTGCAGAGGATAGAGAGCTGTTTGATAAGATTCTGGAAGAAACAGGTATTCCGAGAGCTGCGGGTGGAACAGTATTTACCGCAGAGGAGGCAAAGGAAGTAGCCAACCGTCTGGGCTATCCGGTATTAGTGCGTCCATCCTACGTGCTGGGCGGACAGGGCATGCAGATTGCCTTAAATGACGAAGAAATCGAAGAGTTTATGGCGGTTATCAACCGCTATGCACAGGATCATCCGATTCTGGTAGATAAATATTTACAGGGAAAAGAGATTGAGGTAGATGCGGTGTGCGACGGCACGGATATTTTGATTCCGGGCATTATGGAACATATCGAGCGTACCGGTGTCCATTCGGGAGACAGTATCTCCGTTTATCCGGCACCGACCATCAGCGATGAAATCAAAGAGACCATTGTGGAGTATACAAAACGTCTGGCAAAGGCACTCCATGTTATCGGTCTGATTAACATCCAGTTTATCGTAATGGACGGTCAGGTATATGTGATTGAGGTAAATCCTCGTTCCTCCAGAACCGTACCTTATATCAGCAAGGTAACGGGAATTCCGATTGTAGACCTTGCCACAAAGGTTATCATCGGAAATACCTTAAAGGGAATGGGCTATCCTACGGGACTGGCACCGGAGGCAGACTATATCGCCATCAAAATGCCGGTATTCTCCTTTGAGAAGCTGAGAGGAGCGGAAATTAGCTTAGGACCGGAGATGAAATCCACCGGAGAATGTTTGGGAATTGCCAAGACCTTTAATGAAGCACTTTACAAAGCCTTCTTGGGAGCTGGTATTGTGCTGCCGAAGTATAAACAGATGATTATGACTGTTAAAGATGCAGATAAGCCGGAGGCGGCAGAGGTTGCGAAACGTTTTGAAGCGTTGGGATATAAGATTTATGCCACCAGAAGTACGGCGAAGTTTTTACAGGAAAAAGGCGTGAATGCCCTTCGGGTAAACAAGATTTCACAGGAGTCTCCGAATGTTATGGATTTGATTTTGGGACATAAGATAGACCTTGTTATTGATACCCCGACGCAGGGAAGGGATAAGAGCAGAGATGGTTTCTTAATCCGCAGAAATGCCATTGAAACCGGAGTGCATTGTCTCACATCTATGGATACGGCAAATGCCCTTGCTCTCAGTTTGGAAAATGCCAGTGATGAGATGACCCTTGTGGACGTTGCCACGGTGAAGAATATTTAAAGGATAAATTATAATGAAATAAAAAAGGATGTCTCTAAGTCGTTTTCAGACTTTGGGACATCCTTATTTTTGTTCTTATTGAGGTTTTTTGTGTAAGGTTTTGGTTACTGCCCGGAGAGACTGTGCCGCTTTTGTTTTGATTTGGCGGAAGCGGTTTGCTACAGCAACGATATGTTCGTCTGCCTGAAAATGCTTTAAAGTCTCCGCATCAATGGAAATGCGGTTATCCATGGTTTTCATAATATCCTGTACTTGAAGTGTTCTGTTGATTTCAGGATCACTCAAATCATAAATTTCATTATCAGAAAATTTCAGAATCAAAGGTTCCATATAATTTTCTGGATTGCTCTCTAAAACCATGCCCTTTTCTCCGGTGGACAAATCAATGCAGGCACCTTGGGGAAGAATGTGGATGGATTCTCCCAAAGCAGTTACCGCAGCAGGGGTGTAAAAATTAGGGTACTCTGTCAGATACCGCATAGCCATAATTTCGGAACATGGCTCTGAGCCGTATCGCATGGCGGTCATCTGGTCAAAACAGTCTGCTACACGAAGTACCTGTGTGGCAGGCAGCCAGGAATGGTTCTGTACCATGGGATGATTTTTGTGGTTGGAAGGCATAGCCATTTCAACCACAACATCCAAGGTTAACTGTGGCAGATGATAGGGATTATACTCAGGATTCAAAAGACGAATGGCATGTTCCCGTGCCGCACATAGCTGTGTATGAAATTCCATGGAGGTATCGGATACCTCATCCGTAAAATCAAAGTCTGAATTCAGATAACCACTGTCATACAGCAATGCTGCCTGAACCAGAGCCAGTTGTTCCTCGTAGATAAAATCCATACGATGGGAAATTAAAGCACAGAGGATGGCAACGCTGAGTCCATGTTTGTATACAAAATCCCCGGAACTGCGAATGTTCTGGGAAAAGTGGATTCTGTGATTAAGATTTCCATATTCTTTCAGAATATTTACCGCCAAATCGTGAAGCTTATCGGGAGGATTTCCGCCGGCAATTTTGTCCAATTCATCCCTTAAGCGGAACATATAGATAGTCTGAAACTGTTCAAAATGTATTTCTTCTTTCGTCAAAGGAGGAGCCGGTTCTGCCGGTTCCAAAATATAAATGCCAATCAATGAGAATTTTTGGATGCTGTTGATTCCCTGAGGCGTTAACTGAGTGTTGCGGTCATAAAGCAATACACCCATTCGGTTATAGATTGGCTTGGCTAACCGCATACCGGGTTTTAAATTCTCTGTTTTGACAAATTGCATAGTAATCCCCTCCCATTTCAAAATCTTCCCTGCCAAATTCTTGTAAACATTTTATCATATTGAAACTTTAATTACAATTAGGTATAATTTCTGTAATGAGGTATATTATGATGAAAAAAGGCAGAAAAAATCTGGCGTTGCTGTTGATATGCCTGATATTGGGAAGTTCCCTGACGGTATTTGCGGCAACGGAAAAGGATTTAGAGGATACAAAAGAAAAGCTGGAAGACCTTCAGGAACAAAAGAAGGAAACGGATGAGAAAATTGACAGTCTGGAAGACAGCAAGGGAGAACTGGAGAGCAGTCTTTCGGATATGGACAGGCAGCTGACGGAAATCAGTAGTTCTCTCACAGAGCTGGAGGGCAGCATCAGCGAAAAAGAAGCTTTGATTGAAGAGACGGAAAAAAAGTTGGCAGAAACCGAGGAACGTTCCAAAAAGCAGTATGAGGACATGAAACAGCGGATTCGTTTTATGTATGAAAATGGTGACAGTTCTCTTATGGCATCCATTCTCAATGCCGGGTCTATCTCTGAATTTTTGAACCGCACGGAGTATGTGGAGGCAATCAGCAGATATGACAGGGAAAAGTTAAAGGAATATCAGGAGACTCAGCAGTTGATTGCAGACAGCAGACAACTGTTACAGGAAGAACAGGCAAAACTGGAGGCACTGAAACAGGATACCTATAAAAAACAACAGGAAATGTCTGCATTAATTGCTTCCACAAAAGAAAATCTGCAACAGTCGGAAAGCGAAATAGATAAAGCGAAAAAGATGTCGGAATCCTATGCCAAAGAAATCGAAGAGCAGAAAGCCTATGAGGCAAAGCTGGAGCAACAAAAGGCACAGGAAGATGCCGCCCACATGGAAGAAATTAAAAAGCAGGAGGAAGAGGGAGCCAACGGTGCCAATGTGGTGGCACAGGCAGGCGATTTAGAACTGTTGGCAGCTCTGATTCAATGCGAGTCGGAAGGGGAGTCTTACGAGGGAAAACTGGCGGTGGGAAGTGTGGTACTCAACCGTGTGGCAAGCTCTTATTTCCCAAATAGTGTAGTGGGAGTGATATATCAAAAAGGACAGTTTTCTCCAGTGGCAAGCGGACGTTTTGCCACCGTACTGGCTCAGGGAGCTAACGGGGAATGTACGCAGGCAGCACAGGAGGTTCTAGGCGGCAGGATTACTACCAATGCACTGTATTTCAGAAGAAATACGGGAACCATACAGGGAACAGTAATTGGAAACCATGTCTTCTATTAAAAGTGATGCAAGTGTTAAAAAACAGATTTTAAAAAATGTCAAAAATCGGCAATTTTGTGAAAGATTCACAAAAAAAGCCGATTTTTTTTGCTTGAGAAAAGAATTTTGATAAATTTTTAACAAATAAAAGTAAAAAGATTCTAAAAAAACCATAAAATGAAGAAGTTTATGTAGGTTTTTTGAGGTGATTACAGACAAGTTTTTGGTTGCATTTAAAATGGAAATATGCTATTATGAACTTGAAGTAAAAGTCCAAATCTAAAGTACATAGGATACATAAGATAGGGACTTGGTGATGGGAAAGTAAATTAAAAACTGTAGTGGTTTTCAATTTATTTTTTTTAAAAAAAGGATTGTTAAAAAATTAACGTCTTTAAACAACAAATCAATCAAAAAGGAGAAGAAAACATGGCAGAAAAAGTAGTTTTAGCAGGTGCTTGTCGTACAGCAATCGGAACTATGGGAGGAGCATTAAGTACAACTCCGGCACCGGTTTTGGGATCTATCGTTATTAAAGAAGCATTAAACAGAGCTGGAGTACCGGCTGAGAAAGTTGATCACGTGTACATGGGATGTGTAATCCAGGCTGGATTAGGACAGAACGTAGCACGTCAGGCTTCCTTAAAAGCTGGTTTGCCAATCGAGACACCGGCAGTTACCGTTAACGTAGTTTGCGGTTCCGGCCTTAACTGTGTAAACATGGCTGCACAGATGATTCAGGCAGGGGATGCTGATATCGTTGTTGCAGGTGGTATGGAGAACATGTCAATGGCACCATACGCTGACATGAACGGACGTTATGGACATAGAATGAACAATGCCACATTAGTAGATACCATGGTAAACGATGCATTATGGGATGCATTCAACAATTACCACATGGGAATCACAGCAGAGAACGTAGCTGAGCAGTGGGGATTAACTCGTGAGCAGTTAGACGAGTTTGCAGCTACATCACAGCAGAAATGTGAAGCAGCTCAGAAAGCTGGAAAATTCAAAGATGAAATCGTTCCAGTAGAAGTTAAGAAGAAAAAAGAAACAATTATCGTAGATACAGATGAGGGACCACGTCCTGGAACAACAAAGGAGAGCATTTCCAAATTACGTCCAGCATTCAAACCGGACGGAATCGTTACAGCAGCTAACGCTTCAGGAATCAATGACGGTGCAGCAGCAGTTGTTGTTATGAGCGAGAAAGCAGCAAAAGAATTAGGCGTAAAACCAATGGCAACATTCGTAGCAGGAGCACTTGGCGGAGTTGACCCATCTATCATGGGTGTTGGACCGGTTGCTTCTACAAAGAAAGTATTTGCTAAGACAGGTTTAACTATCGATGATATGGACTTAGTAGAGGCTAACGAGGCATTCGCAGCTCAGTCCTTAGCAGTAGCACATGACTTAAACTTTGATATGAGCAAAGTAAACGTAAACGGTGGAGCAATCGCTCTTGGACATCCGGTTGGAGCTTCAGGATGCCGTATCCTTGTTACTCTGTTACACGAGATGCAGAGAAGAGATGCTAAGAAAGGTCTTGCAACTCTGTGTATCGGCGGTGGTATGGGATGCTCTACTATCGTTGAGAGAGACTAATTGGTTCATTAATAAAATTATATAAATTCCACAAGGAGGAACTAACATGAAGGTTGGTATTATTGGAGCAGGAACCATGGGTTCCGGTATTGCACAGGCAATTGCTCAGACAGAAGGTTATGAAGTATGCTTATGCGATATTAACGACGAATTTGCTGCAAACGGTAAAGCAAAAATCGCAAAAGGATTTGAGAAAAGAGTAGCAAAAGGCAAAATGGAGCAGGCTGCTGCTGACGCTATCCTGAACAAAATCACAACAGGTACAAAAGAGATTTGTACAGACTGTGATTTAATCGTAGAGGCAGCTCTTGAGGTTATGGATGTTAAGAAACAGACATTCAAAGAGTTACAGGATATTGTAAAAGCAGATTGTATCTTCGCTACAAATACATCTTCCCTTTCTATTACAGAAATCGGTGCAGGACTTGACAGACCAGTAATCGGTATGCATTTCTTCAATCCGGCTCCTGTTATGAAATTGATCGAGGTTATCAAAGGTGAGAACACACCGGACGAGTTAAAAGATAAAATCGTTGCTATTTCTAAAGAAATCGGAAAGACTCCTGTAGAAGTAAACGAAGCTGCAGGATTCGTAGTAAACAGAATCTTAATCCCATATGTAAACGAAGGTGTTGGCATCTTAGCTGACGGCGTAGCTTCTGTTGAAGGTATCGACACAGCTATGAAATTAGGTGCGAACCATCCAATGGGACCATTAGAGTTAGGTGACTTAATCGGTTTAGATATCTGCCTTGCTATCATGAACGTATTATATGATGAGACAGGCGATCCAAAATACCGTCCACATCCACTTCTTAAGAAAATGGTACGTGCAGGTAAATTAGGACGTAAGACAGGTATCGGATTCTACGACTATTCTAAATAAATAAAATGAGCATACCTCAAAATGCGGAAACATTTTGGGGCTTTGCTCTTTTTAAAACAAATAAAGTAAATGGAGGAATATAAATCATGGATTTTTGTTTAGATAAAAAACATGAAATGGCGAGAACTCTTTTCAAAGAATTCGCTGAAACAGAAGTAAAACCTCTCGCTCAGGAGGTTGACGAAACAGAACATTTCCCAATGGGTACCGTTGAGAAAATGGCAAAAGCAGGATTTATGGGTATTCCTGTACCAAAGGAGTACGGCGGACAGGGATGTGATCCTTTAACATATACAATGTGTGTTGAGGAGTTATCTAAAGTTTGCGGTACAACAGGCGTTATCGTTTCCGCACATACATCTCTTTGTATCGATCCTATCATGACATACGGTACAGAGGAGCAGAAACAGAAATATGTAGTACCTCTTGCAAAAGGTGAGAAACTTGGTGCTTTCGGTTTAACAGAGCCGGGTGCTGGTACAGATGCTCAGGGATGTCAGACAAAAGCCGTATTAGACGGTGATGAGTGGGTATTAAACGGATCAAAATGTTTCATCACAAACGGTGAAGTTGCAGACGTATATATCGTAATTGCTATCACAAGCGTAACAGAAGACAAGAGAGGCAGAAAGAAGAAGAACTTCTCTGCATTTATCGTAGAAAAAGGTGCTCCTGGATTCTCCTTCGGAACAAAAGAGAAGAAGATGGGTATCCGCGGTTCCTCTACATATGAATTGATTTTTGAAGACTGCAGAATTCCAAAGGATGCATTACTTGGACCGGAAGGAAAAGGCTTCCCGATCGCAATGCATACATTAGACGGCGGACGTATCGGTATTGCAGCTCAGGCTCTTGGTCTTGCAGAAGGTGCTTTAGAGGCAACAATCGCATATGTAAAAGAGAGAAAACAGTTCGGAAGAACAATCGCTCAGCAGCAGAACACACAGTTCCAGTTAGCAGATATGGCAGCTAAGATTGATGCAGCGAAATTCCTCGTTTACAGAGCAGCAATGGCAAAAGCAACTCAGAAAGTTTACTCCGTAGAAGCAGCAAAAGCAAAATTATTTGCAGCAGAGACTGCTATGGATGTAACAACAAGATGCGTTCAGTTATTCGGTGGATACGGATACATCAGAGAGTACGATGTAGAGCGTATGATGCGTGATGCTAAGATTACAGAAATCTACGAAGGAACATCAGAAGTTCAGCGTATGGTTATTTCTGGTGCATTATTAAAATAGTTGAAAAAATCAAACATAAGGAGTGAAAATACCGTGAAAATAGTTGTATGTATTAAACAGGTACCGGATACAAAAGGCGGAGTTAAATTTAATCCGGACGGTACATTAGACAGAGGTGCAATGCTTACAATCATGAACCCAGATGATAAAGCTGGTTTAGAGGCAGCACTTAGATTAAAAGATCAGTACGGTGCAGAAGTAACTGTACTTACCATGGGACTTCCAAAAGCAGAAGAGGTTCTTCGTGAGGCAATGGCAATGGGAGCTGACAAGGGAATCCTTGTAACAGACAGAGTGTTAGGTGGAGCTGATACATGGGCAACATCTACAACCATCGCAGGTGCACTTAGAAATATCGATTATGATTTAATCATTACAGGTCGTCAGGCTATCGATGGTGATACTGCACAGGTTGGACCGCAGATTGCAGAGCATTTAAATCTTCCTGTAATTTCTTATGCACAGGATATCAAAATTGATGGAGATTCTGTAATCGTTCAGCGTCAGTATGAAGACAGATACCATGAATTAAAAGCAAAAATGCCATGTTTAGTAACAGCATTATCCGAATTAAACCAGCCACGTTACATGACTCCGGGCGGAATCTTCGATGCTTATGAGCAGGAGATTACTGTATGGGGAAGAGCAGATCTTAAAGATGTAGATGATTCTGATTTAGGTCTGAAAGGTTCTCCTACACAGATTGCAAAAGCATCTGATAAGGTTCGTAAAGGTGCCGGTGAGAAAGTTACTCTTGATGCAACAGAGTCCGTTGCTTATATTATGGGTAAATTAAAAGAGAAGCATGTAATCTAATAAAAATAAGGAAAAGTGGTGAATAAAAGTGGAAAAAATGAACTTAGAAGAATACAAAGGCGTATTTGTCTTTGCACAGCAGGTTGACAATGAGTTAACTCCAATCGCATTCGAGTTAATCGGAAAAGGAAAAGACTTAGCAAAAGATTTAAATACTGAAGTTACAGCTGTACTTATCGGTTCAGATGTAAAAGGTCTTGTTGATGAATTAGCAGAGTATGGTGCTGATAAGGTTATTGTTGTAGATGATCCTGAGTTAAAGGACTACAGAACAGAGCCATATGCTCACGCACTTTCTTCTGTAATCAAAGAGTACAAACCAGAAATTATGTTAGTTGGTGCTACTGCAATTGGTAGAGATTTAGGACCTCGTGTATCTGCAAGAGTAAAAACAGGTCTGACTGCTGATTGTACTGTATTGGAAATTGGTGATTTCAAAGATCAGCCAAACCAGTTATTAATGACACGTCCTGCATTCGGTGGTAACACAATCGCTACTATCGCTTGCCCGAATACACGTCCTCAGATGGCAACTGTACGTCCGGGCGTTATGCAGAAATTAGAGCCTGTAAAAGGTGCTAAAGCAGAAGTAATCGAGTACAACCCAGGATTCACACCAGATAACAAATATGTAGAAATCTTAAAGGTTGTAAAAGAAGCTAAGAGTGCCGAGAACATCATGGACGCTAAGATTTTAGTATCCGGTGGTCGTGGAGTTGGTTCTGCAGAGAACTTCAAAATGCTTCAGGATTTGGCAGATGTACTTGGCGGAATGGTAAGCTGCTCTCGTGCCGTAGTAGAGAATGGCTGGAAACCGGTTGATGTTCAGGTAGGACAGACTGGTAAGACCGTACGTCCAAACGTATACTTTGCAATCGGTATTTCCGGAGCAATCCAGCACGTTGCAGGTATGGAAGAGTCTGACATTATCATCGCAATCAACAAAGACGAAGATGCTCCAATCTTCGATGTAGCTGATTACGGTATCGTAGGAGACTTAAACAAAGTCGTTCCTGCTTTAACAGAGGCTTTAAAAGCTGAGTTAGCATAAGGAAAACAAAGAGTTTTACAGAGACAGGGAGTAGTTCCTGTCTCTGTTTTGCGTTGTCGGAGAAATAAAATCATGGTTTCTGTGGAAAAATAAAAAAAGAAATGCAACAAATTATTTAGAAATGTTGCATTTCTTTTCTTTTATATTTTATATATCGGTGGTAATCGCCAATACTTTATACCTATTTTAAAATTTTTTATAAATTTATTTCTAAAAAGACAGAGTCTTTGTCATCCTGCTCGATTCCCAGATAACGTTTTGTGATTTCAAATGAAGAATGATTGTAAATTTCCATTAGGACAGCCGGCGGTGTACCGCATTTCCATGCATGATACCCAAAAGTCTTTCGCATGGAATGACAACTGATATGTTCATCTAGATGAAGTGTTTCAGAAGCATGCTTGATAATGCGGAAAGCCTGAGACCGACTAAGAGGAATGTCAGCATGGCCTTTTCCGGGAAATAAATAATCTTGTGGGGATACTGCCGAGAAATATTCTTGGTATAAAAGCAATGCTTGCTGGGCGTTCTGGTTCAAGGCAATGCGGTTCTCTTTTCCCGTCTTTTGTTCCGTGACCGTAATATGATAACGGAATTTCTGAGTTTCAAAGTCGTATACATCTCCCCAGGTCAATTGAAGTAAATCGCTGATACGGAGTGCTGTATTCAGCCCTAAAGTAATCAAGGTGTAATTTCTTGGATTTGGTTCCTGTAAGTAATAAAAATTTTTTAATTGTTGTAGTTCCTCTAAACTGCGGATTGGTTGTGTTGTACTCATAATCTCCTCTTTTCTGGTTTTTCAAACTCAATGCAACATTTCTAAATAGAATGTTGCATACCCAAGGAAAAGTCAAACAAGGAGCACCCACAGGGCATCTAAATACCCATAGGGTAAAAACAAGGAGGTTCTTATGCTGAAATTAACAGTAGAAGTAGGAGAGTCCCTCTTAATCGGGGATGACATCAAAGTGGTATTTACAGGAGGAACAAGTAACTATGCCAGAGTGCTGGTGGAAGCACCGAAATCTCTTCCTATAGTGAGGAGCAGTTTGGTAGAAAAGAAAGGCGGAGAGAAAAGGGAACAGCAATACCGCTATAAAAAAGAACGGGATTTATCCCCGGAGGCAAAGGCTCGTATCAATGCAATTCTTGCAGAAGAACGCAGACGTGTAAAAAAAGAAAGTCAATAGGTAATAATGTGGAGCTATCCTAGGGGCTTCACTTATTATAAAAAGTCCGGAAAAGGATTTTAGGACTGAGAAATTAAAATTTCCCACAAAGAGGGACAAACACAAGGAGGTAATCTTATGGTAGTACAACACAATTTACAGGCAATGAATGCAAGCAGAATGTTGGGAATCACAACAGGTTCACAGGCAAAGGCAACAGAAAAGTTATCATCCGGTTACAGAATCAATCGTGCGGCAGATGATGCAGCGGGATTATCCATTTCCGAAAAGATGAGAAAACAAATTCGTGGACTTTCACAGGCTTCCACAAATGCACAGGACGGTGTATCTTGCGTACAGACCGCCGAGGGTGCTTTAAACGAAGTTCATTCTATGTTGCAGCGTATGAATGAATTAGCAGTTCAGTCAGCAAATGGAACCAATTCTACGGTAGATCGTGATGCCATTCAGGCAGAGATTGATCAGCTTTCAGTGGAAATTGACCGTGTATCTACAACAACAAAGTTCAATGAAACCTATTTGTTGCAGGGTGGCGGAACGGCAACACGTGAGGTTACAAAGGATGTTCCGGCTGTAGAAGCAGTTCCTGTACAGGCAAATTATGTTTCCGGAAAAGGAACAGATACGATTGCTTTACAAAACGGAAAAACGGTAGCAGCTGATGCTCAATGGTATGAAAAAGATGGTACAACAGCACTTACAGAGACAGAACTTTTGGAAAAATTAGAGATTGATGCAGGTGGAACTGTTGTATTAAAAGAAGGCGTAGAGTTATTTAAAGTCGCAGCAGATGAAACAAATCCATATGGTGCTCAGTTAGATGCACAAAAAGTGGCAAATGGAGATGTTCAGGATGTATTTGAAGTGGCTACGTCTAAAGTATCCACTGCAAATGATGCTAGTGAATTAGTAGAGGCAGAGGAACTGGCAGATTTGTTTAATACCGATGGTTCATTAAAAGCTCCAATCTATGGACAAAAGACGGATGGTTCATGGGTAGAAATCGGTGCAGAGCAGCTAGACAATTTTATTGAAGTTACACCGGGAGCAGACGCAGTAGCTGCCACAACAGAAACCGTTACAGAGACCTATACGAAAGCTTTAACCTTATCTCTTCATGTAGGAGCAGATTCTGCAGATGATAATAAGATTTCTATTGAAATTGAGGCTATGAGTGCAGAAGGAATTGGTGTGAAAGGATTGAAGGTCGATACAGAGGATACTGCGACAGCAGCAATTGATACGATTGCGGCAGCAATTCAAAAGGTGTCAGAACAGCGTTCCGCTCTTGGTGCCGTTCAGAACAGATTAGAGCATACCATTGCCAACTTAGACAATGTCGTAGAGAACACTACATCTGCAGAATCCCGTATTCGTGATGTGGATATGGCAGAGGAAATGGTTGAGTATAGCAAGAACAATATTCTTGCCCAGGCCGGACAGTCCATGTTAGCACAGGCTAATCAGGCAAATCAGGGAGTTCTCTCCTTATTACAGTAATCAGCTACATAGAAAATTGTATAAAAATTACTATCTAAGGGTCATTGTTTCACAGCCGGGTTCCCGGCTGTGGGAGGATGGCTTTTTTGTGTTTATGAAATGTTCAATGATTAAAATAAAAAAATTGAAAATTAGTGAATTATATGATAAAATAAAGCAACTATAAAATAGTTGCAAATAGTGGGAGGTGATAATTATAGATGCCAAAGAAGAGAGATTTAATTGAAAAATTATGTAGAAAACCAATACCAAGAAATTTTTCAAAGCGAGAATTGGATATACTGATGGGGAAATGTGATTGCAAAAAATTTCAAGGAGGTAGAGGATCGGGAATAGGATTTGTTCATTCAGAAACAAAACGTATTTTGCAATTTGATGAACCACATCCGGGAAATGAATTATACGATTATCAAATAAAAAAGACGATACAGTTTTTGAAGGACATAGGAGAGATAGAATAGATGATATTTTTAATTAGGAGGAAAAGGCGATGAGTTCGATGTTGGAGTATAAGGGATATCATGCAACCGTTGAATATAATGCAGAAGAGGAAATTTTTGTAGGAGAAGTTTTTGGGATTTCAGATTCTTTAAATTTTCATGGAACTTCTGTAGAAGAGTTAAAAGAGATGTTCCATCAAAGCATTGATAACTATTTGGAGTTATGTAAACAAATAGGAAAAAAGCCGGAAAAAGAATTCAGAGGAAGTTTTAATGTTAGAATATCGCCGGAATTACATCGTAAAGCAGCTCTGGAGGCAGAAAAACAAAAAATAACCTTGAACCAATATGTACTTAGGGCAATTGAAAAATCTTTTGTTGGAAATTAGAAATATAAAATTGTTAAAGACCCATATAAATATAGCACAAAACATGCCAAAAAGCCTTGAGCTAAAAGTAGAGCGAAGAGCTCAGATAAAAGCTCCAAAGAAAGATGGTGACAGAACAGCTTTGCTGAATTTAGAGTTGGAAATACAAACGTTAGAAACAGAAGGGATAAAGATTGAATTAGAGGCAGATGTTATCTTTGAATTTGAAACGATTCCAGAGGATTATGCCAAAGTGGCTGAGGAAATATGTGTTCCTATGGCACAAAAAGAAATGTTAAACAGGCTAGATGAAATCTTAATTCATATGGGGTATAAAAAAATGCGACTGGCAGAGAAGATTTAGCCCATACCAACCCACCGTTTCAGAAAAGAGGCGGTGGCTTTTTTGTGTAAAATAGATTTTATAAAAAATTTATTAGTATTATAGAAAATTTTATGTTATACTCAGCACATCACATACAGTTGATTTGAATCAATATGTTCAAAGAGTAATATCAAATTTGGGTTTAACACCTTCCGGCATTTCGCCATATTTTCAAAGTAACATTTTTTATTCATTAGGAAAGTTCATAAATTAAATAGACTTTTTTTCTGATGCGTGATATTCTAATCTAAAGAAAGGGAGCGGTAGAATATGGAAAGAAAATTATTAGAGCAGATTTTGGAAAAAGTAAATATAGTGGGGGATGACGTTGCTTCCGTGAAGAAGGATGTGGGAGTCCTAAAGGAAGATGTGGGAGTTCTGAAAGAGGAAGTAAAAGAACTTCGGGAAGATGTAGAGGTTCTAAAGGAAGATGTGGGAGTTCTGAAAGAGGAAGTAAAAGAGCTTCGAGAAGATGTAGAGGTCCTAAAGGAAGATGTGGGAGTTCTGAAAGAGGAAGTAAAAGAACTTCGGGAAGATGTAGAGGTCCTAAAGGAAGATGTGGGAGTTCTCAAGGTAGATGTAAATGTATTACAGAAGAAAGTTACAAAGATAGAGTTACGGATGGAACAGGATGCACTTCCGAGACTTCAGAATATAGAAGCTTGTTACACATCTACATACAGAAGATATTCTGATAATGTGGAGCGATTTGACCAAATGGAAAAAGATATTGAACTGTTGAAAAGTATCGCAACAGAACATAGTAAACAATTACAAAAAATATCATAGTCGGAAAGAAAAAGTCTATTTAATGTGAATTTGGAAAAGAAAAGATTGCAGGAAGCTGTTGCAAAAGTAGATAACGAAACTACGAGAGCAAAAAGCTTCCTGTTTTTATATGAAGGACGATTGCACTTTCAAAAAGTCTGTGCTAAGATAAAGTTAAAGCATATTTTCTAAATATGGCAGTAGCCATATCTCAAATTCTATAGATTCTTAATCATTTCAGAAAATTCATGCTTTTAACCCCAAAATTAAAAAGCAGGAGTTTTCAAAAAAGGATAAGATGAATGGAACTCCTGCAACATACAGGAGGAGAAAATATGAAAAAAGAAAACACAGAGTTACTAGAAGTACGCAGGGATTATAAGGATACCATATTCCGAAGGTTGTTCAGCGAGAAAGAAGCCTTGCTCAGTCTCTATAACGCAATACTGGGGGCAAATTATACCAATGTGGATGAACTGGAGATTGTGACACTGGAAAATGCGGTTTATATGAATATGCGGAATGATGTGGCCTTTGTGGTAGACTGTTCTTTAAATCTCTATGAGCATCAATCCACGTATAATCCGAACATGCCACTGAGAAATTTGTTTTATGTTTCAAAAGAGTTGTCTATGCTGGTGGATGCTAAAACATTATATCGGAGAAGTCTGGTAAAGATTCCGGCACCTAGATTTATCGTATTTTATAATGGAACAGAGAATCAGCCGGAACAGAAATATCTGCGGTTGTCAGATGCCTTTGCGTGTTCTGTGGATGAACCGGAATTGGAACTGGTGGTAACGGTACTTAATATCAATCATGGGAAAAATAAAGCTCTTTTAGAGCAATGTAGAATCTTAAAAGAATATGTGATGTATACGGAAAAGGTTCGAAAATATATAGCCTATATGTCTTTAAACGAGGCAGTGGAACGAGCAGTACAGGAGTCTATCAATGAAGGAATTTTAGCAGATTTTTTAAGGAAAAACCGAAAGGAGGCAATCGAGGTGAGTATCTTTGAGTATAATGAAGAGCTTGTGATACAGGACATTCGGAAGGATGAATTTCGGCGGGGAAAAAAAGAAGGTGTGGAAGAAGGAATAGAGCAGGGAGAAAAACAGCTGGCATTGCTTTATAAAAAATTGCTTGCAGATGGCAGGACAGCGGATTTGGAGAGGGTTGCGGATGATGCGGCATACCGGAAAAAGCTCTATGAGGAATATGATATAATGAGCGAAAGTGAGAAGAACGCATTTATGCGTTCGGCGAACGGCGAATGTCGATCATGAACGAAAGTTCATGATATATAAGAAAATAGAAAAAAATAAAAAGCCGGAACAGGAAGCTTTTAGAACAGAAAAAAGCTTCCTGTTTCTTATCTGTGAAATAATTAACGATAAACCTTGAAAAAGGATACAAATTATAATATGATACAGATAAACCAGAAAGAGAGGAAGAGACTATGAGAAAGAATGGCAGGTTAAATACAACCTATTTAGTGGAAATGGCATTGTTGATTGCTATTATTTTAATCATGGCTTTTACCCCAATCGGTTATATTAAGACACTTGGATTGGAAATTACTCTGATTGTCGTACCGGTGGCGGTGGGAGCGATTGTATTAGGACCTACGGCAGGGGCGATTTTAGGAGGAGTATTCGGAATTACCAGCTTTATTCAATGTTTTGGAATGAGTGCTTTTGGTTCAGTACTTTTAAGTTTGAATCCGGCGGCAACCTTTGTAGTATGCTTTGTGAGCCGATTACTGATGGGCTGGCTTACAGGACTGATTTATCAGGGACTGAAAAGGGCAAAGGCATTGAAAAAGGCATCTGTGTTTATTACAAACCTTTGTTGTCCGTTGTTAAATACCTTGTTCTTTATGGGAACATTAGTACTGTTTTTCTTTAAATCAGATTTTATTCAAAATCTGGCAGGAGGAGCGAATCCATTTGCATTCGTAATTGCTTTTGTGGGAATCAATGGATTGATTGAGGCAATCGCTTGTTTTGTAGTGGGTAGTGCAATTACAAAAGCACTTCAGCATTCCGTAAATAAGGGGTAATATATGAAACAGAAAAAATTAATTTCATGGAACGTCAATGGACTGCGAGCATGCATGGACAAGGGCTTTATGGACTTTTTTGATAAGATAGATGCAGATGTTTTTTGTTTGCAGGAAATAAAGTTGCAGGAAGGACAGATTGAGTGGCAGAAGGAAGGCTATTTTGATTACTGGAATTATGCACAGAAAAAGGGCTATTCCGGAACAGCTATCTTCACAAAAGAGGAGCCTCTTTCTGTTTCCTATGGCTTGGGCATAGAGGAGCATGACAAAGAGGGACGGGTTATTACGCTGGAATTTCCGGAGTATTATGTGATAACCGTTTATACGCCTAATTCCCAGAATGAGCTGGCAAGACTTCCGTATCGTATGAAGTGGGAGGATGATTTTCGGGCATATCTTTTGAAACTGCGGGAAAAGAAGCCGGTGATTGTCTGCGGAGATATGAACGTTGCTCACAAGGAAATTGATTTAAAGAATCCGAAAACAAATCGAAAGAATGCAGGATTTACCGATGAGGAACGGGACAAGATGACAGAACTTCTGGAAAGCGGTTTTATTGATACCTTCCGTTACTTTTATCCTGAACAGGAGCAGATTTATTCCTGGTGGTCCTATCGGTTCAAGGCAAGAGAAAAGAACGCAGGATGGCGTATTGACTATTTTTTGGCATCCGAGGAGTTGAAGGAACATCTGGAAGGTGCTAAAATTCATACAGATGTTTATGGTTCCGACCATTGTCCGGTGGAACTTACCATAAAATAAAAGAGACAGAGAATTGAGAAGAGAAAAGGAGAAAGCTATGGCACAGAATCCAATTGTTACAATTGAAATGGAAAACGGTGGTATTATCAAAGCGGAATTATATCCGGAAATTGCACCAAACACCGTAAATAATTTTATCAGCTTAATCAATCACAATTTTTATGACGGATTGATTTTCCACAGAGTCATCAAAGGATTTATGATTCAGGGTGGATGCCCGGACGGAACAGGAATGGGTGGTCCTGGATATGGCATCAAAGGAGAGTTTGCACAGAAAGGTGTCATCAATCAGTTAAAACACACCGAGGGAGTACTTTCCATGGCACGTGCAATGCATCCTGATTCTGCAGGAAGCCAGTTCTTCATTATGCATAAGAATTCTCCGCATCTGGACGGTTCCTATGCAGCATTCGGAAAAGTTATTGAAGGAATGGAGGTAGTCAATCAGATTGCCGAGACAAAAACGGATTATACCGACAGACCGATGGAGCCACAGGTAATGAAAAAAGTGACGGTGGAGACTTTCGGTGAAACTTACCCAGAGCCGGAGACGGTTTAATTACAATTTGGAGAAAAGGCATGGAAAAGAGTTTACAATGCATTGTAATCCATAGAGAAGAATTAGAGATAGAACATCAGTTAGATGCTGATGTTCTGTTTTTATTAAAAAGTGTCTGGAAATATGGAGTCCGTGTGCTGAATCTTACAGAGGATTGGGAAAAAGAGTTGTCTCTGGCGGAACAGATTCTAAAAATTTTAGAAGAAGCGGGGTACAGTCCGGCGAATGCTTTGTTCATCGGGGCAAAGGATGAGACTTTGCAGGCAGGATGTGAAGCGGGGCTGGCGGTGGCAGCAATGAAAAACCCTACATTTCCGGGACAATCCTATGAGGCGGCAGACATACTGATAGAGGGATTTGAAGAGGTGGATTTTTTCTTTCTGGAGAGAATTTATCAGAGGAAGCATGGAATTCCGTGGCGGGTTATTGAGACGGAACGGTGTTATTTACGGGAAATGACACTGGAAGATTTGGATGAACTTTACGAGATTTACGGAGAAGAGGGCATAGCAGATTACATAGAACCTCTTTATGAGCGTCAGGAGGAAGAAATTTATACGAAAGCATATATTCAGAATATGTACGGATACTACGGATATGGAATGTGGCTGGTATTCGACCGTTTTACGGACAAGATGATTGGAAGGGCGGGGCTGAATAATCAGGAAATAGAGGGAGAAATCATATTGGAAATGGGATATCTGATAAGGAATGAATATCAGAATCAGGGTTATGCAACCGAGGTATGCAAAGCTATTTTGGATTATGCGGCAGAGGCTTTGGAATTTCCATGTGTCTATTGTCTGGTGGATTCTGAAAATGAGAAATCTATTTGTTTTCTCCATAAAATGAAATTTGAAGCTGCGGGAGAAGTTTTTTTGCAGGGAAAAAAGATGAAAAGATATGTTTATTTTCTCTAAACATTGCTTTTTTGTCAGTTTTTGATTATAATTTATGATTATATATACTAGCACAAATAGGCTTGTCAGATGATAGATAAGGGATATTTGTGGAAGAGAAAATGAAAAGAAAAGTGGTGATTAGATGGCTGATATCAGAAGCAAAGAATTGGAAGAAATGGAAAAAGAAGTCTTTTCGCAGGATGTAAAGCTGAAAAGAATGGAAGAATTTGTCAGTCCTGAAAGCTTGTATCAGGAACTGATTGCCAGTGTGAGAAAATATCATCCATCTACAGACATAACTCTGATTGAGAAAGCTTATGGCATTGCAAAGGATTTTCATGAGGGGCAGGTTCGTAAATCCGGGGAACCTTATATTATTCATCCCCTTTGTGTGGCAATTATTTTGGCAGAGCTGGAGCTGGATAAGGAGACCATTGTGGCTGGACTTCTTCATGATGTGGTGGAAGATACAGTTATGACAGAAGAGGAGATTGCCCGGGAGTTCAATCCCGATGTAGCTCTGTTGGTGGATGGAGTGACCAAGTTAGAACAGCTCTCCTATGATGCGGATAAGATAGAGAAGCAGGCGGAAAATCTCCGTAAAATGTTTTTGGCAATGGCAAATGATATTCGTGTCATTTTGATAAAACTGGCAGACCGGCTTCACAATATGCGTACGTTGAAGTATATGTCTCCGGAAAAACAGAAAGAAAAGGCAAGAGAGACGATGGACATCTATGCTCCCATTGCTCAAAGACTTGGTATTTCCAAGATTAAGATTGAGTTAGAGGACTTGTCTTTGAAATATTTGGAGCCGGAAGCATATTATGATTTGGTGGAGAAGATTGCCCTTCGGAAAAGTGTCAGAGACGAATATGTGCAGAAATTGGTGGAAGAAGTGCGTCACCACATTGAAAATGCGGGAATTCAGGCAGAGATTGACGGAAGAGCAAAGCATTTCTTCAGTATTTATAAAAAGATGGTAAACCAAGATAAAACCTTGGATCAGATATATGATCTGTTTGCCATCCGTATTATCGTGGAAGATGTGAAAGATTGTTATGCGGCGTTAGGTGTCATCCATGAAATGTATAAACCGATACCGGGACGATTTAAGGATTATATTGCCATGCCGAAACCGAATATGTACCAGTCCTTGCACACTACCTTGATTGGACCGGATGGACAGCCTTTTGAGATACAGATTCGTACCTATGAAATGCATAGGACCTCGGAATATGGTATTGCCGCCCACTGGAAATACAAAGAGGCATCCAACGGCAATAATGTGGAAAATCAGGAAGAAGAGAAGTTGAGCTGGTTACGTCAGATTCTGGAATGGCAGAAGGATATGTCCGATAACCGGGAATTTATGAGCTTGTTAAAGAGTGATTTGGATTTGTTCTCTGATACGGTATTCTGTTTTACGCCGTCTGGAGATGTAAAGAATCTTCCGACAGGTTCCACACCGATTGACTTTGCTTATTCTATCCATTCCGCAGTGGGGAATAAAATGATCGGTGCCAAGGTCAACGGAAAGCTGGTAACCATTGATTACCGGATACAAAACGGAGACCGAATTGAGATTATTACCTCCCAGAATTCCCACGGACCAAGCCGTGACTGGTTAAATATTGTTAAGAGTACACAGGCGAAAAATAAAATCAACCAATGGTTCCGCAGCGAATTTAAGGAAGAGAATATTGCAAAAGGAAAAGAGCTGATAGCTCAATACTGTAAGATGAAAGGTATTGAGCTGGCGGATATTAACAAGCCGGAGTATCAGAGTAAGATTTTGAGAAAATATGGATTCCATGATTGGGATTCTGCTTTGGCAAGTGTAGGACACGGCGGTCTGAAAGAGGGCCAGGTCGTCAATAAGATGCTGGAAGAGTACAAAAAGGATCATGTGGTTCCGGTAACAGATAAAGATGTTTTAGAGAATGTACAGGAATCCACGGCCAAAATGATTCAGCCGAAATCCAAGAGCGGTATTGTGGTAAAAGGCTTGTATGATGTGGCAGTCCACTTTTCCAAATGCTGCAGTCCGGTGCCGGGAGATGAAATTGTCGGTTTTGTTACCAGAGGAAGAGGTGTGTCCATTCACCGGACAGACTGTATCAATATTATGAATCTGTCGGATATAGACCGGGCAAGGCTTATTGATGCAGAATGGCAGCACGGTGCCAATGAGGGAAGTAACGGACTTTATCTGGCGGAGATTAAAATATTCGGAAACAACAGAACCGGTCTGTTGGTGGACATCACCCGAATCTTTACGGAACGGGGTATTGACATCAATGCCATCAATTCCAAAACCAGCAAACAGGGAATTGCAACCATAGCACTTTCCTTCAGCACAAAGGGTAAGACAGAGCTGTTAAGCCTGATTGATAAAATCAGACAGGTGGAAGGTGTTATTGATATAGAGAGAACAACAGGTTAGTAGAAGGAGAGAACATGGCAGAATTAGAGGTAAAGCATCTGGTGGTAGGGCCAGTTGCGACGAATTGTTATCTGGCAGAAAATATAGAAACGAAGGAAGCATTGATTGTAGACCCGGGAGATTGTGCGGAGCGGATTATCAGCCGATTGCAGCAGGACGGGGTAAAACCGGTGGCAATCCTTTTGACCCATGGGCATTTCGATCATGCCATGGCAGCCAAGGAACTGGCGGAGCATTATCAGATTCAGATTTATGCCCATGAGGAAGAAAAACGGACCCTTACAACACCGCGAATTAATCTTTCGGGGATGCTGGGCTACGAGGTCGCCTTTTATGCAGACAGATTTGTGAAAGATGGCGACATTTTAAGATTAGCAGGCTTTGAAATTCAAGTGCTTCATACACCGGGACATACGGTGGGAGGCGTGTGCTATTATCTGGAAAAAGAAAAGGTTCTTTTTTCCGGGGATACTTTGTTTTGCCAGTCAGTGGGAAGAACGGATTTCCCGGAGGGCAGTGCCTCTACTCTAATTCGTTCCATCAAAGAAAAACTGATGCCGCTGCCGGATGATACGGTGGTTTATACCGGACATGAGGATATGACCAGAATCGGAATTGAGAGACAGTACAATCCGTTTTTGTAGAAAGAGATATATGATTACAGTAAGTTTAAACCAAGCAAATTTTGAATATGATATCCATTCTCTGGTAAAAGCTTTTTTTCCAAAAGAGGATGTAAAGGTTTTTGCCGATGCAGAAAAGATTGCAGAGTTGGAACAGGAAGAAGCTCCGTTATTTCATATGGAGGTTCTTTTTGACGAAGAGGAACAAATCATTAAGATGGACATGGAAGGTGGAAAAAGACCCATGTCTGCCCGGTGTCCCGTGGATTTTTCAGACCGTACGGAGACCAAAAACCGGCTGAAACGAGCCATGTATCAGATGTTATCAGAGTATACCGGACAGACGTTGCCATGGGGAACCTTAACGGGTATCCGTCCCACAAAGATTCCTATGGGAATGTTGGAAGAGGGAAAAACAGAGGCAGAAATCCGGCAATACATGGAACAGACCTATAATTGCAGCAGGGAAAAGACAGACCTCAGCATTGAGATTGCCAAACGGGAACTGAATCTGTTGAAACAATTGGACTATGAAAAGGGATACAGTCTCTATGTGGGGATTCCGTTCTGTCCAAGCACCTGCCTGTATTGTTCCTTTACTTCTTATCCTTTGTCCCGCTGGGAAAAAGAGGTGGACCATTATCTGGATGCTTTGGAAAAAGAGATTGCCTTTACCGCAGAGAGCTTTAAGGAAAAACACTTAAACACCATTTATATCGGAGGGGGAACTCCAACCACGCTGTCACCGCAGCAGTTGGACAGATTAATTGGAAAAATAAAATCTAGTTTTGATTTATCCCATCTGTTGGAATTTACGGTGGAGGCGGGAAGACCGGACAGTATTACCCGGGAAAAACTGGAGGTGTTGAGGAAGCATGATATATCCAGAGTTTCCATCAATCCTCAGACCATGAAGCAGGAGACCTTAGACATCATCGGCAGACACCATACGGTGGAGCAGACCATAGACAGCTACAAGCTGGCGAGAGAGCTGGGCTTTGACAATATCAATATGGATTTGATTATGGGACTGCCCCAGGAAACGCTGGAGGATGTGCGAAGAACCATGGAGATATTAAAGGAATTGGAGCCGGACAATATTACGGTACATTCCCTTGCCATCAAGCGGGCGGCACGGCTGAATATGTTCAAAGAGGATTATAAAGACCTGAAAATGGAAAATACATGGGAAAACATAGCCTTAACCGCAGAGTATTGCAGGGATATGGGGCTGGAACCTTACTATCTGTACCGACAGAAAAATATGGCAGGTAATTTTGAAAATGTAGGCTATGCCAAACCGGGAAAAGCCGGAATTTACAACATTCTTATCATGGAGGAAAAACAGACTATTATGGCATTGGGAGCAGGAGCCACTACCAAGTTTGTCTTTGACCATGCAACCCGGATGGAGCGGGTGGAGAATGTAAAAGACGTTGCCAACTATTTGTCGAGAATCGATGAAATGATTGATAGAAAAAGGAAGAAGATGGAGGAATTACAATGGCATTAAAAAAGAAGCCGGTAACCGGTATGAAAGATATTCTCCCGCAGGAGATGCAGATTCGTGACTATGTCATCAGCGTCATCAAGGAGACTTACGGAAAGTTCGGATTTACTTCCATAGAGACACCATGTATGGAGGATATCGGAAATCTGAGCAATAAGCAGGGCGGCGAGAATGAAAAATTAATTTTTAAGGTATTGAAACGAGGAGAAAAGCTGAATCTGGAGACGGCAAAGACTGATTCTGATGTGGTGGATATGGGGTTACGCTATGATTTGACCGTACCTTTGGTACGTTACTATTCCAACAATGCAAATCAGCTTCCGGCACCTTTTAAGGCATTGCAGATGGGAAATGTATGGCGGGCAGACCGTCCACAGAGAGGACGTTACCGTCAGTTCATGCAGTGTGACATTGATATTTTAGGAGAGCCAAGCAATCTGGCAGAGATTGAGCTGATTCTGGCAACCACAACCACATTGGGAAAACTGGGATTTAAGAATTTCCAGATTCGTATCAATGAGCGAAGAATCTTAAAGGCAATGGCAGCCTACAGCGGATTTGCCGAAGAAGATTATGATACTGTATTTATCATTTTGGACAAAATGGATAAAATCGGTCTGGACGGTGTGGCAGAGGAATTGGAAAAAGAAGGGTATGCCAAGGAGTCTGTGGAAAAATATCTGGGCTTGTTCAAGGGAATGGAAACAGCAGAAAACGGACTGGCGTATCTGGCAGAAACCCTAAAGGATGTGTTGGAGGAAGAGGTTTCCCAGAGCCTGACAGAGATTATTTCCAGCGTAGAGGCAGTAAAAGAAGCAGATTTTGAGATGGTATTTGACCCGACTCTGGTAAGAGGAATGTCCTATTATACAGGAACTATTTTTGAGATTGCCATACCGGAATTCGGCGGAAGCTGCGGCGGTGGCGGACGTTACGATAAAATGGTAGGTAAGTTTACGGGAAATGATGTTCCGGCGTGCGGATTTTCCATTGGATTTGAGCGAATCGTTCTGTTATTGTTAGAGAACGGATTCCAGATACCGACACAGCCGAAAAAGAAGGCATATCTGATAGAAAAGGGATATTCCCAAGAGAAGCTCTGCGAGGTAATGAAGCAGGCACAAGAGGAGAGAAAGGCGGGACAGCAGGTGCTGGTAAGCCGTATGAATAAAAATAAAAAATTTCAGAAGGAGCAGTTAAAGAATGAAGGCTACGAAGAGATTGTAGAGTTTTTTAACCGCTAAGGGAAAGTCAGGAGGAATTTGAAAATGGCAGAATCTATGAAAGGACTGCATAGAACCCACAGATGTACGGAGGTGTCAGGTCAGAATATTGGCGAAACTGTTACCGTTATGGGCTGGGTACAGAAAAGAAGAAATCTGGGAAGTTTGATTTTTGTGGATTTAAGAGACAGAAGCGGGATTTTGCAGATTGTCTTTGACGAGCCGCAGGTGGGAAGCGAAGGCTTTGAAAAGGCGGGAAGCCTAAGAAGTGAGTTTGTAATTGCAGTAACCGGTAAGGTGCAGAAGAGAAGTGCGGCAGTAAACGAGAGTTTAAAGACGGGAGATATCGAAATTATAGCAGAGGATATCCGGGTGTTATCCGAGGCAGAGACACCGCCTTTCCCAATCGAAGAGAATTGCCAAACCAAGGAAGAGATGCGGTTGAAATACCGTTATCTGGATTTGAGAAGACCGGACTTACAGCGAAATTTGATGATGAAGAGTAAGGTATCCATGCTGCTTCGCAATTTTATGGAAAAAGAAGGATTTTTGGAGATAGAGACACCGATTTTGATGAAATCCACACCGGAGGGAGCCAGAGATTATCTGGTGCCAAGCCGTGTGCATCACGGATGCTTCTATGCACTTCCACAGTCTCCGCAGCTTTATAAACAGTTGCTGATGTGTTCCGGCTATGACCGTTATTTCCAGATTGCCAGATGTTTCCGGGATGAGGATTTAAGAGCAGACAGACAGCCGGAGTTTACACAGGCGGATATGGAGCTGTCCTTCGTAGATGTGGATGATGTCATTGATGTAAATGAGCGTCTACTGGCCTATGTGTTCAAGGAGGCCGTCGGCGTGGAGGTGCCACTGCCGATTCCGAGAATGACATGGCAGGAGGCAATGGACCGTTTCGGTTCTGATAAGCCGGATACCCGTTTTGGAATGGAGCTTGTGAATGTGTCAGATGTTGTGGCAGGCTGTGGCTTTGGGGTCTTTACCGGAGCTTTGGAAAACGGCGGTTCTGTTCGTGGTATCAATGCCAAGGGTCAGGGCAGCATGCCGAGAAAGAAAATAGATAAGCTGGTGGAATTTGCAAAGGGTTATGGAGCAAAGGGATTGGCATATATGGCAATCAACGAAGATGGAACCTACAAATCTTCCTTTGCAAAATTCATGACGGAAGAAGAATTACAGGCATTGGCAGAAAAGATGCAGGGCGAACCGGGAGATTTACTGCTCTTTGCCGCAGATAAAAATAAAGTAGTATGGGATGTGCTGGGAGCACTTCGTTTGGAGCTGGCACGTCAGATGGAATTGTTGGATAAGAATCAGTATAACTTCCTGTGGGTAACGGAATTCCCATTGTTGGAGTGGTCTGAGGAAGAAAACCGCTTTATGGCAATGCACCATCCGTTTACCATGCCGATGGAGGAGGATTGGGATAAGATTGATTCTGACCCGGGTGCAGTTCGTGCCAAAGCCTATGATATTGTATTGAACGGAACTGAGCTGGGCGGAGGTTCTGTCCGTATCCATCAGAATGATATTCAGGAAAAAATGTTAGAGGTGCTGGGCTTCACCAACGAGCAGGCACATGAGCAGTTTGGATTCCTACTGGATGCATTCAAATACGGAGTACCGCCTCATGCAGGACTTGCCTATGGACTGGATCGTATGGTAATGCTGATGATGCAGTGTGATTCCATCCGTGATGTCATTGCCTTCCCGAAGGTAAAAGACGCGTCCTGTCTGATGTCCAATGCACCGGATGTGGTGGATGTAAAACAGTTGGAAGAACTGGGAATTGAAATCACAGAGGAAGAGGAATAAAAGAAAAACGAATATAATCAAAGGGACTGTGACAGAAAGTTTTTTTGTCGCAGTCCCTTGTATTGTTTTATATGTATTTGCAGATTTTACCTTAACCTTGAAAAGAATTATTATCCCGAGTCTGAAAGACACCTTTTACATGAAAAGAGTTGTGAATCGGATTCGGCTGGCTTAACTGATAAAACATCTGTTGGATGGCTAAATCCACGATACGTTTTACTGGTCTGGTAACGGTATCCAGAGAGGATGCCAGAAAAGAATTAAATCCTTCGGTAGAAAAACCGGTTAGCAAAAGTGAAGTATCGTGAGAATGATTGTAATTGTACAAATACGGTGCCAAGCACTCCGTAACCTCAACGGAGGAGGCTAAGAATCCAGTACATCCTTTCTGTACCACTTTTTCGATTAGATTTTCCAGATAGTCCCCTTCGGTATCGATACATTCAAAAATCCAATCCTCGCGAAATCCCTCCGGCATAGTATCCATGGCTGTCTGATAGGCACGGATAATCTCCCGGTTGGTGGAAAATTGGATATTTCGACAGATTAAGGCAACCTTCGGATGACCGGAATGTATTATGGAAAGGATTGCCTGAAAGGTAGCAGAGTAATCGTTCTCCAGAATTGCCGTCTGCTGGCAGTCGGAAGGTGCCCGATGCAAAAATATGGTAGGAACGGAAGCTGGAACAGCATCTGCCAGTTCTTTGTAGTCTTTGGAATCGGACAGAATAAAAATACCGTCAGTGGTTTTTCCAAAGGTTTCCAAATAAAATCGTTCTTTTTCAATAGAATGGTTGGTGAGGCCGATTAAAAGCTGGTAGTCACGCTGAGACAGCTTTTCCTCAAAAAGGTTCATTAGAGCCGTGGTAAAGCTGTTTTTTGCATTGGACAAAATAAGCCCGATGGTATGTGTCGAAGTTTCAGATATCATAGAATCACCGCCTTTTCTATTATTTGTTTTATTATAGCATGAAGTGGAAGGAAAAGGAAAACAAAAAGAAAATTATCACAAAATATTTACATTTTCCATAAAAACAGGTATGATGAATTCATTCTTATTTTTCTGTTCCAAATAGACACTAATCCCTCCGGGCAAGGAGGAGTATTGAAGGTCATATTTTGGAGTCCTTTCCCCAATAAAGCAGCAGAACAGAATATACAGAGAGTGGCAGAAAGCTGTCGCTGGGAATTTGGAATTCAAGTGCGTGTTCTGCACAATTACAAAAAGGCATTGTTGCGGTTGAATCCACATCTGGAGGCGAGATGGGACATGGTTTTTATTGATTGTGGAAGCAATTGGGATTACTGTGTAGAAGAACTTTTGAGAAAAGGGGAGACCGCGGTGATAAATCTGCCCCGGGAAGAAAACCTGCTGACGGAATATTTTCTGACCCATCATACAATTCCCGGAAACATCTTATATCTGTTCAACAGTTCTCATCAATACCCAAAAGTCAACAAAAGAAAATTGGAGAAAATTTACCGTTTGCAAAAGGAGAATGTTGCTGTCCTCAGTATTCCGGTACAGGAAACGGGGACGGACAGATTATCTCACGGGAGAAATCTGTGGAAGGAAAGCGGAAGAGAAGCCGCTTTGAAGCTGCTAAAAATGAATTGCTTTTTTTGAAGAGATACGTTATATTATTGCATAAGCAAAGGAGAGTGATTTTTTGGATTCAGGCGAGGCGATACGGCTGATAAGTCTGGTAATCTTATTGATGCTGTCGGCATTCTTTTCGTCGGCGGAAACGGCACTTACCACCGTAAGCAGAATAAGGATGAGAACCCTGTGTGAGGAAGGCAACAAGCGGGCAGCCACTGTGCTGAAGATAACGGATGATTCCGGTAAGATGCTGAGTGCCATTTTGATTGGAAATAATATCGTAAATATTTCGGCATCCTCCATTGCCACTACTTTAGCCATTGAAGTATTAGGCAGTAAGGGAGCGGGAATTGCCACGGGAGTTCTGACCTTGTTGATACTGGTATTTGGAGAAATTTCTCCGAAGACTCTGGCAACCCTTCATGCGGATAAATTGGCACTGGCATATGCAAATGTCATCTATTGGCTGATGAAGATTCTGACGCCGGTGATTTTTTTGGTAAATCAGATTGCAATGGTGTTTTTACGGATATTGCGGGTAGACCCCAATGCCAGTCAGAATCTGATGACAGAGGAAGAACTCAGAACTATTGTGGACGTATCCCATGAGACTGGTGTCATTGAGACGGAAGAAAAGGAGATGATTAATAATCTCTTTGATTTTGGCGATGCACAGGCAAAAGAAGTTATGGTACCGAGAATAGATATGACATTTGCACCTTTGGATGCTACCTATGAAGAGGTACTGGAGATTTTCCGCAAGGATAAATTCACAAGACTTCCGGTGTATGAGGATACAACCGATAATGTAATTGGTATTCTCAATATGAAAGATTTATTGCTCTGTGAGGACAAGGAGGCTTTTCATATCAAAGATGTGTTGAGAAAGCCCTATTATACCTATGAGCATAAAAATACAGCGGAGCTGTTTATGGATATGAGAAGCTCATCTATCAGTGTGGCCATTGTATTGGATGAATATGGTGCAACGGCAGGCTTAATTACATTGGAAGATTTGCTGGAGGAAATCGTAGGGGAGATTCGAGATGAGTATGACGGAGACGAGGAGGACCCTATTGTATGGCTGGGAGACCGGGAATACGAGGTTTTGGGTTCCCAGAATCTGGAAGACCTATGCGAAGAACTGGGATTGGATTTTGAGTCGGAGGATTATGATTCCATCGGCGGCTATCTGATTGAGTTGTTGGATCATTTCCCAAAACCGGGAGAGAGCGTAGTGACAGAAGACGGTGTAAAGCTGATTGTAGAATCCATGGATAAGAAAAGAGTGGAGAAGATTCGTATGATTCTTCCTGAGCCGGAGGACAAAGAAGAGGCGTAAAGAAAGTGTAAAGGTTTTTAGAATTCATTGACCGCAGGAATGGGTTCTGATATCCTAATTTTAATAAAAGGGAGTAGTTGGCACTCTGGGACAGGGTGTTTACGAAGCCGTCATTACGATGCAGACAAGGCATCCGGTTCGTAACGAAGCAGCGAGACTTTTGTTGTAAGAAATTACAGCAGGAGTCTCTTTTTTTCGTATAGGGGAATTGCCGTATACGGAAAAGATAAGAGAGACTCCGCTGAAACATTCCGAAAGGAAAGTTTATAGAAATGGAGGAATTTATGGAAAAAATGTATCAAAAAACCGGTTCAGAAGTCTTGGAAGAAATGGAAAGCCGGTTGGAAGGACTGCATCCGGTGGAAGTGCAAAAGCGTCAGCAGCAGTATGGAAAAAATGAATTGCCGGAGGGAAAGAAAAAACCGGTTCCCTTGATTTTTTTAGGACAGTTCGCAGATGTACTGGTGTTGATTCTGATTGCGGCAGCGGTAATCTCCGCAGTGTTGGGAGATTTGGAAAGCTGTATTGTCATTGTGGCGGTCATTACCATGAATGCAGTACTGGGAACGGTACAACAGATAAAGGCGGAACATTCGCTGGAAAGCTTAAAGGAACTGGCAATGCCCCAGGTAAAGGTGTTTCGGGAGGGAGTGCTCTGTCAGATATCCAATTCCGAGATTGTTCCAGGAGACATTGTTTGTATTGAGGCGGGGGATTCCATCGGAGCAGACGGAAGGCTTCTGGAAAATGCAGGACTAAAAATCAATGAAAGTGCATTGACGGGAGAGAGTATCTGTATTGAGAAACAGACAGAGGCACTAAACACAGAAGCGGTGCTGGGGGATCAGAGTAACATGGTGTTCTCCGGCAGTTTTGTGGTAGGGGGAAGAGGAAAGTATGTGGTAACCAAAACCGGTTTGGATACGGAAGTGGGTAAGATAGCCCGGCTTTTGAACACGACCAAAGAAAAACGTACCCCTTTGCAGGTCAGCATGGACAATTTCGGAAAGTATTTATCCGTGGGGATTCTGATTATCTGTGGGTTAATTTTCGGTATGAGTGTTTTGCGGGGGGAGACCATCTTAGAGGCATTTATCTTTGCCATTGCCTTGGCGGTGGCGGCAATCCCGGAGGCTTTGAGCTCCATTGTTACCATCGTGCTGGCATTTGGAACCAGAAAAATGGTAAAGGAACAGGCGATTGTGCGGAAATTGCAGGCGGTGGAAGGTTTGGGAAGTGTTTCGGTTATCTGTTCCGATAAGACCGGAACATTGACACAGAATAAAATGACCGTAAAAGAAGTTTTTGCCGATATGGAAAGTCAAAAAGAGGAAGTATGGAATTGCAGTGGAAAAATCGAAAGAAAGCTGTTGTTTGCAGGAATTATCTGTAACGATTCCTGCAATGATGACGGAAAAGAGATAGGTGATCCCACGGAGCTGGCACTGCTGTATTTTTCGGATAGACATGGAATTTCATCGGAAGAGGTTAGGAAGGAGTACCCCAGAATCGGAGAGCTGCCTTTTGATTCTGACCGGAAGCTGATGTCGGTGGCATATGAGATACGGGACAAAAAGTACATGGTTACCAAAGGTGCAGTGGATGAGCTGTTGCGAAGGGTGGACAAAATAGAAACCAGTGATGGAATCCATCCCATTACGGAGGAAGACCGCAAATTGATTCTGGATACCAACGAACATTTTTCCCAAAAGGGATTGCGGGTTCTTGCCTTTGCCACAAAGCCGATTCAGAATCCGGCACTGTGTATGGAGGATGAAAAAAAGCTGACTTATCTGGGAATGGTGGCAATGATTGACCCGCCAAGAGAAGAGGCAAAAGAGGCGGTAGAAAAATGTCTACAGGCAGGGATACATCCGGTTATGATTACCGGAGATCATAAGATTACAGCTATGGCAATCGCAGAAGAGCTTGGAATCCTTCGGGAGGGATACGAAGCCTTAGAGGGAAGAGAATTGGAGAAAATGAGTGACCGGGAGCTGGCAGAGAAGGTGGAGAATATTGCGGTTTATGCAAGGGTTTCGCCGGAACATAAGATACGTATTGTGCAGGCATGGCAGGAAAAGGGAAACATCGTGTCCATGACAGGTGACGGTGTCAACGATGCTCCGGCATTAAAACAGGCAGATATCGGAGTGGCAATGGGAATTACCGGAACCGAGGTGGCAAAAGATGCTGCGGCGATGATTTTGATGGACGATAATTTCCGCACCATCGTAAAAGCGGTGGAGACAGGAAGGAATATTTACCGGAATATTAAGAAATCCATCCGTTTTCTGTTATCGGGAAATATGGCGGGAATTTTGACTGTCCTGTATGCGGCTATTGCAAATCTGCCAACTCCGTATATCCCGGTGCAGCTATTGTTTATCAATCTGATGACAGACAGTCTTCCAGCAATCGCTCTGGGACTGGATACGCACTCGGCAGAAGTGATGAAGGAAAAACCACGTCCCAGAGAAGAAGGGATACTGACAAGAGAATTTCTGCGGGGAATCCTGATAGAGGGAGCGGTTATCGGTGTCAATACCATGATAGCTTTCTATGTAGGGCTTCGGATGAATCGTGATATGGCGTGTACCATGGCATTTTCCACGCTGTGTCTTTCACGGTTAGTGCATGGCTTTAATTCAAAATCAGATAAATGCATTTTGTTTCGCAGGGAAATGTGGAATAACCGGTATCTCAATCTGGCATTCGTGGCAGGTTTTGCAATTTTAAATCTGGTACTTTTTGCTCCGGGACTCAGCAGCCTTTTCGGCGTGGAGTACATGAACAGCTTTTATTTGGCGGTCATTTATGGATGTTCCGTTTTAAATCTCTTTGAGATACAATTTATCAAGTTTATAGCAGACAAAATCAGGAAAAGATAGTAGAATGAAGATGTTACCGGAAACTCCCGCAAAAAAGGAGAAATACATGAAAAAAGAAACCAGAAAAATACTAGTAGCCTTGGGATTAATCAGCTTTACCGTAATCCTGTTGGCGGTAGCATTGAATTTTGGAAGCGTATACCATGCAGTGGCAGGATTCTTGTCGGTATTTATGCCCTTTTTCGTTGGTATTGCTATTGCATTTTTTCTGAATGTACCAATGAGATTTATGGAAAATAAAGTGTTGCGAAGTCCTAAATTCAAAAAAATCAAACGACCTCTGGCTATAGTGCTGACACTGGTATTGGTGTTTGGGATTATCAGTGCGGTATTAGCTCTGATTGTACCGCAGTTGACCAAGACCGTCAGCAGTATTGTGCAGTCAGTGCCTCAGGCAATGGAGAATATGAATGATTATCAGGCAGAGCTTTCTGAGAAATATCCCCAGTTTGCAGACACCATCGGGAAGGTAAATCTCAGCAGTGAACGTATTGTCAATGAGGTGCTGGGGTTTGTGAATGAAAAGATGCAGCAGTCCGGCGGGGTAGCAATGCAGACGGTTACGGGAACTCTTGGAGGAATGTTGAATTTCTTTATCGGATTGATTTTTGCCATTTATATTCTATCCCAAAAGGAAAAGCTGAAGCAGCAGACCAGACATGTGTTGGATGCCTATTTAAAACCGGATATTTCACAAAATATCTGGAAAACCGGGAAACTGGCCAGTGTTACTTTTCAGAATTTTATATCGGGACAGTGTTTAGAAGCGTGTATTCTGGGAAGTTTATTCTTTGTGGCAATGTTAATTTTCCGAATGCCTTATGCATTGCTGATAAGCGTTTTGATTGCAGTCACAGCGTTAATTCCAATCTGGGGAGCTTTCATCGGATGTTTTATCGGCTGTCTTTTAATTGCTGTGGTAAATCCGATGCAGGCGTTGGGATTTTTGATTATGTTTTTGATTATACAGCAGATAGAAGGAAATTTGATTTATCCCCATGTGGTAGGCGGCTCCATCGGTCTGCCGTCCATCTGGGTACTGTTAGCTGTAACCGTAGGTGGAAAGCTATATGGAATTGTGGGAATGATATTCTTCATCCCACTGTGTTCGGTGCTGTACGCGTTGTTAAAGGAAAATGTCAGATTTCGTTTGAAACAGAAATCTGTAGTTAGAGAGGAGCAGGAATGAGAAAAACAAAAATTGTATGTACATTAGGTCCATCCACGGACAAAGAAGGAATATTGGAACAGTTGATTTTAGAGGGAATGAATGTTGCCAGATTTAATTTTTCCCACGGCTCTCATGAAGAGCAGGGAGGAAGGATGGAACAGCTTCGTAAGCTGAGAGAGAAATGTCAGAAGCCGGTGGCGGCACTGTTAGATACCAAGGGACCGGAAATTCGTCTGAAAAATTTTAAGGAAGGAAAGGTCTTTTTGGAGGAAGGGCAGCAGTTTATCCTCACCGGAAGAGAGGTGGAAGGAGATGCTTCGCAGGTTACCATCACTTACCCGCAGCTGGCACAGGACGTTCAGGTGGGAACAAAGATTCTGATTGATGACGGACTGGTGGGAATGAAGGTGGAGGAGATTTGGGAGCAGGATATTATCTGCCGGGTGCTGAACCACGGAGCCATATCCAACCACAAAGGGATTAATGTGCCGGGAATCCATCTGGCTATGCCTTATATGAGCGAAAAAGACAGAAAGGATATTCTCTTTGGCATAGAGCAGGAGATGGATTTTGTGGCGGCATCCTTTACCCGTTCCGCAGAGGATGTATTGGAAATCCGAAAGCTTTTGGATGAGAACGGCGGAGAAAAAATAAATATTATTGCCAAGATTGAAAACGGTGAAGGTGTGGAAAATATCGATGCCATTATTGAAGCGGCAGACGGTATTATGATTGCCAGAGGCGATATGGGTGTAGAAATACCGGGAGAAGAGGTTCCGGTTATCCAGAAAATGATTATCCGCAAGGTTTATGAGGCGGGAAAACAGGTAATTACAGCTACACAGATGTTGGATTCCATGATGAAGAATCCAAGACCTACCAGAGCGGAAACCACAGATGTTGCCAATGCCATCTATGACGGTACCAGTGCCATTATGCTTTCCGGGGAAACTGCCGCAGGGGAATATCCCATTGAGGCACTTAGAACCATGGTTCGGATTGCCAATCGCACAGAGAGAGATATTGATTACAAAAAACGTTTCTTCCAATATGAGAGACAGGCAAACCCGGATGTGACAGATGCCATTTCCCATGCCACCTGTACCACGGCATATGATTTGAATGCAAAAGCCATTGTGACGGTTACAAAATCTGGAAGAACCGCCAGAGAGATTTCCAGATATCGTCCGGACTGTGATATTATCGGATGTACCATGGAAGAGAGGGTCAGCCGCCAGATTAATATGTCATGGGGCGTGACGCCATTGGTAATACCGGAGGAAAAGGACACCTTTGAGCTGTTTGCTCATTCGGTAGAGGAGGCAAAAAAAAGAGGTTATTTAGATAGCGGAGACACAGTGGTTATTACTTCCGGAGTTCCTATCGGAACCTCGGGAACCACAAATATGATAAAGGTGGATACGGTGGATTAAGACACCGAACCATATTGTTTGCGATAGACGCTTGGGGTAACACCGAAGCGTCTTTTAAATATCCGGTTAAAATAAGAAACATTGTCGATTCCGATTTCTGATGCAATGGTAATAACCGGGGTATCAGAGGTTAAAAGCCGCCGAGATGCCATAGTCAATCGGTATTCATTCAGATAAGAGGTAAAGGAAATCCCCATAGTCTGTTTGAAAAATTTCATGAAATGCGAGGAGCTGAAACCGGTTTCGTCGGCAATCTGTTCAATGGTTATTTTTTCGGCATAATGCTGTTCCACGTATTTTAAGATGAATTTTATCTTATCAAAAGAGGCATAATCTTTGTGTGAAACTCTCTTTTGGGTGAAGTGGGTAAAAAGGAGATAGAACATTTGGAAAAGCTGGCTTTTTAAAAAGAGCTGGTATCCATTGGGCATAGTGGTGCAGATTTCATCGGCCCGATCCAGACAGTCTGCTACCTCGCGGTAATGAGGCAGGTCGGGAGTCAGGTGGGTACACAGGGAAACTCTGCCGTCCGATAACGGCAGTAAAAAATCCGTGGAGCAGATATCAGGATTTTTAGACAGCAGAATATCCATATGAAAAATAATATTTTCATATTCCATACGTGTATCCTCATACTGAGCAATGGAGTGGAGCTGTCCGGGACAGACTAAAATCACACTTCCGGCATGGACATGGTATTCCTGCAAATCCACGGTAATAATACCTTCGCCCCGTTTGATATAAATGATTTCAGTCTCATCATGCCAGTGAAGTGGCACATGAGAAAAATCAAGAGGGATGGTACACAGGTAGGTGTTGTATGCAAAATGACTTCCGGTATGGGACTTGGTTTCGTGATAGTCTTCATACAGCAAAGTATTCATAAAAGACCTCCATTCTTAAATATGATAGTATTGTACTATAAATGAGTGGTATTTTACAAGAAAAAGAGGGAAATGTGCAATTATAATGAATCTATCGGAAATGAAAAATGCAAGCTGATGAATGGAGGAAACAGACATGACATTGCAGGAAACCGTAACAAAAAAATATCAGAAAAATATATCACAGTGTTCCGATGAGGAACTGTATATTGCTCTGCTGGAAATGACAAAGCAGATGGCAGGAGAAAAAGAACAGAATACAGGTAAGAAAAAATTATACTATATATCGGCGGAATTTTTGATTGGAAAGCTGCTGTCCAATAACCTGATAAATTTAGGTATCTATGAGGATGTAAAAAAAGAATTGGAAGCAGAGGGCAAGAGCCTTTCTAAAATTGAAGAGATAGAGCCGGAACCATCTTTGGGAAACGGAGGACTGGGAAGACTGGCAGCCTGTTTTTTGGATTCCATTGCCACTTTAGGTCTGCCGGGAGATGGCATCGGTCTGAATTATCACTACGGACTGTTTCGACAGGACTTTGAACACAACGCTCAGAAAGAACTGCCGAATCCGTGGATAGAAAATGAGAGCTGGCTGACAAAGACAGATAAAACCTACGAGGTATTGTTCGGAGGTTTTACGGTAACTTCCAGACTCTATGATATCGATGTAGTGGGATACGGAAACCGTACCAACAAGCTTCATCTGTTTGATATTGAAACTGTGGATGAATCCATCGTGGGTGCAGGCATTGAATTTAACAAGGAAGATATCAAAAAGAATCTGACCCTGTTCCTATACCCGGATGACAGCGACGATGCAGGAAGATTGCTGCGTGTCTATCAGCAGTATTTCATGGTCAGCAACGGAGCAAAGCTGATTTTGGAGGAAGCAAAGGAGCGGGGCAGCAATCTGAGAGATTTGGCAGATTATGTGGTTATTCAGATTAATGATACCCATCCGACCATGGTAATCCCGGAGCTGATTCGTCTTTTGATGGAAGAAGGAATTGCCATGCAGGAGGCAATCACCATTGTGCGGAATACCTGTGCTTATACCAATCACACTATTTTAGCAGAGGCATTGGAAAAATGGCCGATGTGGTATCTGGAAAAAGCGGTGCCGCAGCTTATGCCGATTATCCGGGAGCTGGATAATCAGGTGAGAAAAGAGATTACAGACGAAAGTACCTATATTATCAAAGACAATCTGGTGCATATGGCACACATGGATATTCACTATGGCTTCAGTGTAAACGGAGTTGCCCACCTGCACACAGAGATATTGAAAAAGGATGAGTTGAATCATTTCTATAAATTATATCCGGGAAAATTCACCAACAAGACCAACGGAATCACCTTCCGCCGCTGGTTGCTTCATGCCAACCCGGAATTGACGGCATGGATTGAGGGACTGATAGGAGATGGCTTCAAAAAAGATGCCATGGAACTGGAAAAACTGGGAGATTTTGCAGAGGATACCCAAGCTTTAAACAGTCTTTTGGAAGTGAAGAAGGCAGGAAAAAGGCGTTTGAAAGAATATCTGAAAACCACCCAGAATATCGAGTTGGATGAAAATTCTATTTTTGATATCCAGATTAAGCGTCTCCATGAATACAAACGCCAGCAGATGAATGCCCTGTATGTGATTTACAAATATTTTGACATCAAAGCAGGAAACAGACCTATAACACCGATTACGGTTATTTTCGGGGCTAAGGCAGCACCGGCATATACCATCGCAAAGGACATTATCCATCTGATTCTCTGCTTGCAGGAGTTTATTGCAAAGGACCCGGAGGTGTCACCATACCTGAAAGTAGTAATGGTGGAAAATTATAATGTGACGGCAGCCGAAAAGCTGATTCCGGCATGTGACATCGACGAGCAGATTTCCCTGGCATCCAAGGAAGCCTCCGGTACGGGAAATATGAAATTTATGCTAAACGGAGCCGTACCCATCGGAACTATGGACGGAGCCAATGTAGAGATTGCTGAGTTGGTGGGAGAAGAGAATATTTATGTCTTCGGAGAATCCTCAGAGACAGTAATCGAGCATTACAAAAATGCAGACTATGTTTCCAAAGATTTCTATGATAGGGATGAGGATATCAAAAAAGCAGTGGATTTTATTGTCAGCGATGAATTAAAAGCTCTCGGAAATGCTCAGAGTCTGGAACGGCTGCACCATGAGTTAATCAGCAAAGACTGGTTTATGACCCTGCTGGATTGGAGAAGCTATATGCAGACCAAGGAGAAAATGCTTCGGGATTATGAGGACCGTACCGCATGGGCGAAAAAAATGCTGGTAAATATCAGCAAGGCAGGATTTTTCTCCTCCGACAGAACCATCGCACAATATAATGAGGACATCTGGAAATTGAACTGATTATCTGCTATACTAATTGCCAGACAGAACAAAAAGAAGCGGAGAAGCAAATGAAAATAAAAAAATATATAACAATTACGGCAGTTAGTATCATGGTATGCCTGTCTCTGTGGGGCTGTAAGAGCAAAGACCGGGAGAATCAGGAAGCCTATCGAAAAATCGGAATTAACAGCATGGTGGAGGGAGATTATGAAAAAGCCATCGAATCTTTCCAGAAAGCATTAGATATTTCCATGGGAAAAATCGGAGCAGAGGAATTGGATATCTGTTATTATAAAGCGGCGGCACAGTATGCCAACGGAGACTATGAGGATGCCCTTGACACCTATACGGCATTAATTAAATATGACAAGAAAAATGCAAATGCCTACTTCCTTAGAGGTAGTGTTTATCTGAATACCAATCAAGGCAAAAAAGCCTTAAAGGATTATGAAAAAGCGGTGGAAGTAGATTCCGGAAACTATGAGATGTATGAGGGAATCTATCAAAATCTGAAAAACAGCGGACAGGAAGAGGAGGCTGTAAAATATCTGGAAAAGGCTCTGGACATCAAGCCGAAGGAAGGAGCAGATTATGCACAGCGGGGACACATCTATTATCTGATGGAAGACTATGACAATGCCAAGAAGAATCTGGACAAAGCCATTGATAAGAATGATAAGACAGCCCTGCTTTATCTGGCGGAGGTTTACAATGCTTTGGGACAAGTGGAAAATGCACAGGCACTATTAGAGAATTATGTTAAGGACAATGCCGGAGACAGTGAAGCGTTAAACACCTTGGGAATGATGCAGCTCAATGACGGGAACTATGAGGATGCATTAAAATATTTTGAACTGGGTTTAAAAGTCAAAAATGCACCAAACCGACAGGAGCTGTTAAAAAACCAGATTGCAGCCTATGAATATATGGGAGATTTTGAATCTGCGAAAGAAAAGATGAAGAGCTATCTCAAGGAGTATCCGAATGATGAGAGTGCCCTTCGGGAGGAAACTTTCTTAAAGACAAGATAGGAGAAAAAGATGGCTTTATATGAAATAGAAGATGCTCTGGAACGGGTATTGCTGATAGGAGTCTCGGAACAGGACGGGGACGATGCAGAGGATTCCTTGGAAGAACTGGCAGAGTTGGTGCATACTGCGGGAGCTCAAGTGGTGGGAACCCTGATTCAGAAAAGGGAGCGGATTCATCCGGGAACCTATGTGGGAACCGGAAAGGTGGCAGAGATTGCAGAACTTTTGAGAACCACGGGAGCCACCGGAATCGTCTGTGACGATGAACTGACTCCGGCACAGCTTAAAAATCTGGAAAATATGTTAGATACAAAAATCATGGACAGAACCTTGATTATTTTGGATATCTTTGCGGCAAGGGCGACCACCAGCGAGGGAAAAATACAGGTGGAGCTGGCCCAACTGAAATACCGCTTGAGCCGTCTAAGCGGATTGGGACGTTCCCTGTCCCGACTGGGCGGAGGAATCGGAACCAGAGGTCCCGGAGAGAAAAAACTGGAGATGGATCGCCGGTTGATTAACAGTCGTGTGGCACAGTTAAATCGGGAACTAAAGGAAGTGCAGATGCACCGGGAGGTTACCAGAGCCCAGAGAAAGCGGACCGGGATACCTGTGGTGGCAATCGTAGGCTATACCAATGCGGGAAAATCCTCATTGTTGAATAAATTAACCAATGCGGATGTTTTAGAGGAGGATAAGCTGTTTGCAACCTTAGACCCCACCACCAGAGTGTTGGAACTGGGAAAGAATCAGGAAGTTCTTTTGACGGATACCGTAGGATTTATACGAAAACTGCCTCATCATCTGATACAGGCATTCCGAAGCACTTTGGAAGAGGCAAAATATGCAGACATCATACTACATGTTGTGGATGCCTCCAATCCTCAGATGGATAAGCAGATGCATATCGTATACGAAACATTAAGGGAATTGGAGGTTACCGGAAAAAAGGTAATTACCGCATTTAATAAAACGGACCGGACAGACATTCCACAGCCACTTTTGGATTTTAAAGCAGATAAGACCTTGCATATCTCTGCAAAAACAGGGGAAGGTTTGGAAAAGTTAAAGGAAGATTTAGAGGAACTGTTACGGGAAAATAAACGCTTAATCGAAAAAATCATTCCTTATCAGGATGCCGGAATCATACAGCAGGTTCGCACAAAAGGTGAACTGTTAGAGGAAGAATATCGAGAAGACGGTATTTTTATACGGGCTTATGTACCCACAGAATTTCACTATATATAGAAAGTTCTTAAAAAATAGAACACTATATATAGTGTTTTTTGTATTGACTTCAAATTTGATATTTGATAGAATAAATCTACACGGAACGGATGAAATGTCTGAAGAGAAGTCTGGAGGGTGAAAAAGAAAATGTTTGACGTACAAAAAAGAGATGGAGAGATTGATGATTTTAATCTGGTAAAAATCCGGGCTGCCATTGAGAAGGCGTTCAAGGCAACCAAAAAGGAATATACCGATGAGATTATAGAACTGTTGAGTCTTCGGGTTACCGCAGATTTTCAGCCGAAAATCGAAAACGGATTGATTCACGTAGAGGATGTGCAGGATAGTGTGGAGACTGTTTTGGAGCAGGCAGGCTACACCGAGGTTGCCAAAGCCTATATCCTTTACCGTAAACAGCGTGAAAAAATGAGAAACATGAAATCCACGATTTTGGATTACAAAGATATTGTGGACAGCTATGTGAAGGTAGAAGACTGGCGTGTAAAAGAAAATTCTACCGTTACCTATTCTGTAGGAGGATTGATTCTCAGCAATTCCGGTGCCGTAACAGCCAATTACTGGCTTTCTGAAATCTATGACGAGGAAATTGCAAACGCACACCGCAACGGTGACATCCATATCCACGATTTGTCCATGCTGACAGGCTACTGTGCCGGATGGTCTTTAAAACAGTTGATTCAGGAAGGCTTAGGCGGAATTCCGGGTAAGATTACATCTTCTCCGGCAAAGCACTTATCCGTACTCTGTAACCAGATGGTAAACTTCCTTGGAATCATGCAGAATGAGTGGGCAGGTGCACAGGCATTCTCATCCTTTGATACATACCTGGCTCCTTTTGTAAAAGCGGACAACCTCAGTTATGGGGAAGTCAAAAAATGCATCGAGTCCTTTATCTACGGTGTGAATACACCAAGCCGTTGGGGAACTCAGGCTCCGTTTTCCAATATTACATTGGATTGGACCGTGCCAAACGATTTGGCAGAGCTTCCAGCAATCGTAGGCGGCAAAGAGATGGATTTTAAATATAAAGACTGTAAGAAAGAGATGGACATGGTCAACAAGGCATTCATCGAGACTATGATTGAGGGAGATGCCAACGGACGCGGTTTTCAGTATCCGATTCCGACCTATTCCATTACCAGTGATTTTGACTGGTCCGATACGGAAAATAACCGTTTGTTATTTGAAATGACTGCAAAATACGGAACCCCGTATTTTTCAAATTATATTAACAGCGATATGGAGCCGAGTGATGTTCGTTCCATGTGCTGTCGGCTTCGTTTGGACTTAAGAGAGCTGCGGAAGAAATCCGGTGGATTCTTCGGTTCCGGCGAGAGTACCGGTTCTGTAGGCGTTGTTACCATCAACCTGCCGAGAATCGCATATCTTTCCAAGGATAAAGAGGAATTTTACGAGAGATTAGACCATATGATGGATATTGCTGCCCGTTCCTTAAAAATTAAGAGAGGCGTAATTACCAAATTGTTAGACGAGGGACTGTATCCATATACCAAACGTTATCTGGGAACCTTCGACAACCACTTCTCCACCATCGGTCTGATTGGAATGAATGAAGTGGGATTGAATGCAAAATGGCTGGGCAAGGATTTAATCCATGAGGAAACCCAGGAGTTTGCAAAGGAAGTGCTGAACCATATGAGAGACCGTCTCAGTGATTATCAGGAGGAATACGGAGACCTTTACAATTTAGAGGCAACTCCGGCAGAATCCACCACCTATCGTCTGGCAAAGCATGACAAGAAACATTATCCGGATATTATTACCGCAGGACATGAGGGAGATACACCGTATTACACCAACAGTTCCCATCTGCCGGTGGACTATACATCAGATATCTTCGATGCCCTGGATATTCAGGACGAATTACAGACCTTATATACATCGGGAACCGTATTCCATGCATTTCTGGGAGAAAAACTGCCGGATTGGAAGGCTGCAGCAAGTCTGGTTCGTAAGATTGCAGAAAATTATAAGCTGCCTTACTATACAATATCCCCGACCTACTCCATTTGTAAGGAGCATGGTTATATTGCAGGAGAACATTACAAATGTCCGCACTGCGGTAAGGATGCCGAGGTATATAGTCGTATTACCGGTTACTACCGTCCGGTACAGAACTGGAACGATGGTAAGTCTCAGGAGTACAAGAATCGGAAGTTGTATGATATCGAGAACTCCGAGCTGAAACGGGTAAAGACAAATCTTGTGACCATTTCTCACAATGAGGTAAAGGTAGAGCCGCAGGAAAATATCAAATACCTGTTTACTACGAAGACTTGTCCGAACTGTGCCATGGCAAAAGAAATGCTGTCCGGCGAAAGCTATCAGATTATTGACGCTGAGGAGAATGAAGAACTGGTGCAGAAGTACGGAGTTATGCAGGCACCGACACTGGTAGTCATTGAAAACAGCAAGGCGAAAAAATATGTGAATGCTTCCAATATTAAAAAATATGTGGAAGAAAAATAGGGAATGAGAAAATTTTTAGAGCTGTGTCGAAAAAGGACACAGCTCCCTTTTTATTTATTTGTTAGATATTGCGGTAGAACCAGCCTCGTGATACAATGATTCTGGATAAGTCTGCTATCAGGACAAACACGAAAGTGAGGTTGATTATGACAATTCTGATTAAAAACGGACATGTAGTGGACCCGGATACGGGTACAAACGAAGTAATGGATGTATTTCTCTCGGAGGGGAAGATTACAGAAGTGGGAAAGAATCTCAAAAAGAAGGCAGAGCGGACAGTAGATGCTGCGAACTGCTATGTTATGCCGGGATTCATTGACCTTCATGTACACTTGAGAGATCCGGGATTAGAGCATAAAGAAACGGTTGAAACCGGAGTAAAAGCGGCAGCCAGAGGCGGCTATACCACCATTCTGGCAATGCCCAATACCAAGCCGGTGGTGGACGATGGAGATGTGGTACAGTATGTTCACAAGAAGGCAGAAAGTGCGGGATTGGCACGAGTGTTTCAGGTAGGAGCCGTTACCAAAGGACAAAAGGGGAAAGAACTGGCGGATATCCGGGGAATGGTGCAGGAAGGAAGTCCGGCAATCAGCGAGGACGGCAAATCTGTCATGGATGCAGGGTTATACCGAAAAGGTATGAAGCTGGCGGCAGAGTGCGGTATTCCGGTGCTGGCACATTGTGAGGATATCAACATGGTGGAGGGCGGTGTGGTAAATGCCGACGAAGCCACACGAAAGCTGGGACTGCCGGGGATTACCAACGGGGTAGAAGATGTAATTGTAGCCCGTGATATTTTACTGGCAAAGGAGACAGGAGCCAGACTTCATCTCTGTCACTGTTCCACCAAAGACAGCGTGAAGCTGGTAGAATTGGCGAAAAAAGAGGGACTTCCGGTTACTGCGGAGGTATGTCCGCATCATTTCACGTTGACTAGCAGCGATATTGTGGCAGGGGATACCAACTATAAGATGAATCCGCCGCTGCGTACCGCCGAAGATGTGGAGGCACTGCGGCAGGGCTTAAAGGAAAATATTATGGATGTAATTTCCACCGACCATGCACCCCATACCAGACAGGAGAAAAATACCACCATGCAGAAAGCTCCTTTTGGAATCGTAGGACTGGAAACAGCAGCAGCTTTGACCTACACGGAGCTGGTTCAAAAGGGATATCTGACAGTCATGCAGATGGCAGAAAAAATGAGCTATAATCCGGCACAGGTGATTGGACTGGACAGGGGAAGCCTTGCAGAAGGAAAAGCCGCAGATGTGGTTATCTTTGACCCAAAAACAGAGTACACCATAGATGCCGAAACCTTTGCGTCCAAAGGAAGGAACACGCCTTTTGATGGAAGAAAGGTAACAGGCAGAGTGCGAATGACCATTTTTGACGGAAACATTGTATATGACAGCGAGACAGAATAAGAGAATACAGGAGAAAATAGATGATTAACAAACTGGTAACTAAAATTCAGAAAACAAATGCACCAATCGTAGTGGGACTGGACCCGATGTTAAATTACATTCCGGAGCATATCCAAAAGAAATCCTTTGGGGAATTTGGTGAGACGCTGGAGGGAGCAGCAGATGCCATCTGGCAGTTTAACAAAGAAATCGTGGATGCCACCTATGATTTGATTCCGGCGGTAAAACCGCAGATTGCCATGTATGAGCAGTTCGGAATCGAAGGGTTGAAAGCCTTTCAGAAAACCGTGGACTATTGCCATGAGAAGGATTTGATTGTTATTGGAGATGTGAAGAGAGGCGATATTGGCTCTACCTCAGCGGCATATGCAACGGGCCACCTAGGCAAGGTAACCGTGGGAAGTAAAAGCTATTCTACTTTTAACGAGGACTTTGCAACGGTGAATCCATATTTGGGAACAGACGGAATCAAACCTTTTGTGGATGTCTGCAAAGAGGAGAAAAAGGGTTTGTTTATTCTGGTAAAGACCTCCAACCCATCCAGCGGAGAATTTCAGGACAGACTGATTGATGGAAAACCGCTCTATGAACTGGTGGGAGAAAAGGTAGCGGAGTGGGGAGCTGACCATATGGGAGATTCCTACAGCTATATCGGTGCAGTTGTGGGAGCAACCTATCCTGAGATGGGAAAGGTGCTTCGCAAGGTTATGCCTAAGAGTTTCATTCTGGTGCCGGGTTATGGGGCACAGGGAGGAAAGGGAGCTGATTTGGTTCACTTTTTCAATGAGGACGGACTGGGTGCCATTGTCAATTCTTCCCGTGGAATCATAGCGGCATACAAGCAGGAGCAGTATGCGAAATTCGGGGCAGAGCACTTTGCGGAGGCGTCCAGAGCAGCAGTACAGGATATGATTGCGGATATTGACGGAGCATTACAGGCAGCAAAGTAGAGGAGAAGGACATGTCAGAAAAGAGCAAAGAAAAGGCAATTGTCATCCGTCAGGAGGAGATTGCCGACGGAATCTACAGTATGTGGATTAAGACGGAAGGAATTGCACAGAACGCAAAGGCAGGTCAGTTTGTTTCCGTATTCAGCAGGGATGGAAGCAGACTTTTGCCAAGACCAATCAGTATTTGTGAGTTGGATAAAAAGGACGGAGCATTGCGGCTGGTATACCGGGTGGCAGGAAAAGGAACAGAAGAGATTTCCAGCTTGACGGCGGGAAGACATATTGAGATTATGGGTCCGCTGGGAAACGGATTTCCAAAGAAAAGCAAATCCGCATTTTTAATCGGAGGAGGAATCGGTATTCCGCCGATGCTGGAACTTGCAAAAAATCTGGATTGTGAGAAGCAGATAATTCTGGGTTATCGTGACGAATTGTTTCTGACAGAGGAATTTGAAAAACTGGGAAAGGTTTATATTGCAACGGAGGACGGAAGTACCGGAACCAAAGGAACGGTGCTGGATGCAATTAAAGTAAATGAATTAAAGGCAGACATCATTTATGCCTGCGGTCCTACACCGATGTTAAAAGCGTTAAAGGAGTATGCACGGGAAGAAAAGATGGAGTGTTGGATTTCCATGGAAGAACGGATGGCCTGTGGAATCGGAGCCTGTCTGGCCTGTGTGTGCAAATCCAAGCATAAGGACAGTCATACCAACGTACACAACAAACGAATCTGTAAAGAAGGTCCGGTATTCTTAGCTGAGGAGGTGGAGCTGTAATGAATATGAAAGTAGATTTGGCGGGAGTTACCTTGAATAATCCCATTATGACAGCTTCGGGAACCTTCGGATCCGGTGGGGAATATGCGGAGTTTGTGGATTTGAACCGGTTGGGGGCAGTGGTGACCAAGGGAGTTGCCAATATTCCGTGGGAGGGAAATCCAACCCCGAGAGTGGCAGAGGTATATGGGGGTATGCTGAATGCCATCGGTTTGCAGAATCCGGGAATCGATGTGTTTATTGAGCGGGATATTCCGTTTTTAACACAGTTTGATACAAAAATTATTGTAAATGTCTGCGGAAAGACCACCGAGGATTACTGTGAGGTAGTGGAGCGGCTTTCAGACCAGCCGGTGGATATGCTGGAGATTAATATTTCCTGCCCTAATGTCAAAGAAGGGGGCATTGCCTTTGGACAGAATCCAAAGTCGGTGGAGGCAATCACAAGGGAAATTAAGAAGTATGCAAAGCAGCCGGTAATTATGAAGCTGAGTCCCAATGTCACGGACATTACCGAGACCGCGAAGGCGGCAGAGGCAGGGGGAGCAGATGTGCTGTCCCTGATTAATACACTTACCGGAATGAAAATTAATATACACAACCGACGTTTTGCCCTTGCCAATAAGACCGGAGGTATGTCCGGTCCGGCGGTACACCCTATCGCAGTACGGATGGTTTATCAGGTAGCACAGGCAGTGAAGCTGCCGATTATCGGTATGGGCGGTGTGGCAACGGCAGAGGATGCTATTGAGCTGATGCTTGCGGGAGCAACGGCAGTTTCTGTGGGAACCGCAAATTTCTATAATCCTACGGCAACCATAGATATTCTGGAAGGCATACGCAGCTATATGGCAGAGTATGAGATTTCCGATATCCGGGAGCTGATTGGAGCGGTAAAAGAATAGTTGATAATATTGAGAAGAGGTAATACAATGGAACAATACAAGCAGGAGTTTATTGAATTTATGGTAGAGAGTGAAGTTCTCAAGTTTGGAGAATTCACATTGAAAAGCGGAAGAAAATCCCCATTCTTTATGAATGCGGGAGCTTATGTAACAGGAAGCCAGCTGCAAAGACTGGGCGAGTACTATGCAAAGGCAATCCACGATAACTACGGAGATGACTTTGATGTGTTATTTGGTCCGGCATATAAGGGGATTCCTTTGAGTGTGGCAACTACCATTGCATACAGTCAGTTGTACGGAAAGGAAATCCGTTATTGTTCTAACCGAAAGGAGGTCAAAGACCACGGAGATACAGGAATCCTTTTGGGAAGTAAAATCAAGGACGGCGACCGGGTAGTGATTATTGAGGACGTAACCACTTCAGGAAAATCCATCGAAGAAACCTTCCCGATTATTCAGGCACAGGGAGATGTGACCATCGTGGGACTGATGGTATCTTTAAACCGTATGGAGCGGGGAAAAGGCGAAAAGTCAGCTCTGGAGGAAATAAAAGAAACTTATGGATTTGATGCCAATGCCATTGTATCCATGGCGGATGTGGTGGAGCATCTTTACAACCGCCCGTGTCAGGGAAAAATTGTCATTGACGATACATTAAAAACTGCAATTGATCAATACTATAAAGAGTATGGTGTAAAATAATGGAGGAAATGATATGAACGAGAAAGCGTATAAAACCATGAGCCGCAGCGGAGCGGGAACTTTGTCCGTAGGAATCATTGTAATGGTAACAGGAATTGTTTGCGGAATAATTGCGATTGTAAGTGGGGCAAAGTTGTTACATGACAAAAAAGAGATTATGTTTTAGGTGGATTCTGTTTGGATGCTATCTGCTGCTGTTAAGCTATTTTCTGTTTTTTGCAGAGATTATGGGACGCACCAATTTGACAAGAACCTATCACTATAATCTGATTCCTTTTTTAGAGATAAAAAGATTTATTGTGTATCGGGAGAAGTTGGGAATGACGGCAGTGCTGATAAATCTGCTGGGAAATGTCGCAGCATTTCTTCCGTTTGGCTATTTTTTGCCATCTCTGAGTAAGAAAAACAGGAATTTTTTGTACACCACATTATTAAGCTTTGAATTTAGTCTGTTGATTGAATGTATCCAGTTATTTTCAAAGGTAGGAAGCTTTGATGTGGATGATATGATATTGAATACCCTTGGAGGAAGTCTGGGCTATCTTTGCTTTTTGGCAATGGGAGCTCTGATGAAGAAAAATGAGAAGAAAAAGAAGAAGAAACAGAAATTATAAATTTACAGAGAAAAAGAAATCCATCCGGGGAATCTGCTCTTGCGTAGGAGCAGCACTCTCTATGCTGATTTTCATCATTATGTTGGCAAATGCCATCGGACAGTCCGGCAACGGCGGAAAATATTTAGGGAGTCTGGGAGTCATTGCACTGTTTATCGCAGTGGCATCATTTATTGAAGCAGTGCAGGCAGTTCAGGAAAAAGATACTTTTAAGACCATTCCATATCTGGGAACCGCATTGTCCGGCATTGTGATGGTGCTGTGGATTGCATTATATCTGCTGGGAATTTTGTTGTAAGAGGAAAAATTATGGATGAGATACGATTGAGACAACAGCTAGAATTTATTCTGGAACTGGATAAGATAAAGTCTATTATGCGACAGACCTATCTGGCAAACGGAACCAGAAAGGAAAATGATGCGGAACATTCCTGGCATCTGGCGTTGATGTGTTTTACGCTGGCAGAGTATGCCAATGAGCCTATTGATGTGTTAAAGACTATGAAAATGGTGCTGTTACATGATGTGATTGAAATTGATGCGGGAGACACTTATGCCTATGATACGGCAGGAAATGAAACGAAGCGGCAGCGTGAGCTTTTGGCGGCGGAGCGGATTTTCCATATTCTGCCGGAGGATCAGGCGGCGGAATACCGGGCATTGTGGGATGAATTTGAAGAGATGGAAACGGCAGAGTCTAAGTTTGCAAATATGCTGGACAAAATACAGCCGTTGCTTTTGAATGATGCTTCGGGAGGAAAATCATGGAGAGAGCATGAAGTAAAGGAATCTCAAGTAGTAAAGCGGAATTCCAGAACCCATGAGGGTTCAGAGATTCTGTGGGAAGAAATCAAGAAAATAATTGATAAGCATGCCAAGATGGGCAATCTTATCAAGGATATGTAGAAGGTAGAAAATATGGAATATGAAGAGATGAAAGAGCGTTATCTGTTGATGAAAGAACGGATTGCACAGATACAGACAGAGGAAAGCGTGAAACAGCCTTACCTGGATTATTTCAGAAAAGTGGCTGTTTTTATGGCAAAATTACAGGAAACCTTTGAAATGGCAGAACTGGGTAAGCTGTCAGAGGAGTCCTTAGAAGCGGCAAAAGAGAGAAACCGCTATTTTTATCAGGATATTTTAGAGGAAAATTATGAGACCAGTTATGCAAACCCGGAATACGCCGTAGAAAAACTGGGAGAGGAATTTGGAGGCATACTGAGCTTTTTTTATGCAGAACTGCGGGGATGTATCGGCTATGCCTATGAGAAACGTTTGGAGGAGCTGACCATTTTTTGTGAGCTGTTTGTGGAAATATACGGTATTTTTGCAGAAGAGCAGCCAGACAAGAGAGAAGTGGAGCAGACCATTTACTGGTTTTTCCATGATTACAGCGAGATTTTTGTGGAACAGAATGTGAAGGAGATGATTGACCCGCAGTTGGATTTCTTTGCGGACATTGTGATGAACTCTGATCTATCCAATCCACGTTATCTCTATAATTACGGCGAATATATCTCGGACTGTGAGTTAGAGATTGCAGAGTTTTTGAACAGTATGGATGAGGAAAAAATCCAGTCTATGGCAGACACCTATACAGAAGGCTATCGAATAGGTTTTGTGAATATGGGTGTGGACTTATCCAAGAAGAAAACGGTACAGATTCATTATCCTATTGGATTTGAACGGATGGTTCGTGCCGCAATTCGGAATTTTGAAAAACTGGGATTAAAGCCGACCATTTCCAGAGATCCGGTATCTTCGCTTTTTAACAGAGGAAACGGCAAGCGGAATGCTTATACTCCGGCGGTAAATAAACAGTATGAATATGACCATAAGGACGATAAAGCCTACTATCTGGATAAGGCTTTTGTGGAGCGGAGATTGGAAGTGCTGCGGAATTCCTTTGAAAAGCAGAAGGAACTGGCATATGTTCATGCCGGTCCGGCGGTAATTGAGGTTTTTGGAGAGAAGCCATTTGAGCCGAAGAATAAAAAGGCGAATGCCCGTTATGATGAAAAACAGCAGCAGTTGAATGTTTACAATGCTAATCAGGCGGGACAGATTACCAACGAATATATTCACGGGGATGAGCGGAGCTTTACCATTATTGCATATCCGCTTCCGACCATCGGAGAGAAGTTCTGTGAAATTTTTGAGGAAACGGTGAAGCTGAATACTTTGGATTATAAGCTTTATCAGAATATGCAACAAAAAATAATTGATGTGCTGGATACCGGTGAAAAGGTGCATATTCAGGGCTGTGGAGGGAATAAGACGGATTTAACGGTACAGCTCTATCGGTTGAAGGATACTAAGAAAGAGACCATTTTTGAAAACTGTGTGGCAGATGTGAACATTCCGGTGGGAGAGGTATTTACTTCTCCGGTACTGAAGGGAACTACCGGAAAACTCCATGTGTCTCAGGTATATTTGAATGAATTGAATTTCTTGGATTTGGAGTTGGATTTTGTAGACGGAATGATTACCAAATATACCTGTAAGAATTTTGACACGGAGGAAGAGAATCGCAAATATATTCGTGAGAATGTGCTGAAACACCACGATACTCTTCCCATGGGAGAGTTTGCAATCGGTACCAATACCACGGCATATCGCATGGCAAGGGATTATGATATTGCAGCGAAGCTGCCGATTCTCATAGCTGAAAAGACGGGACCGCATTTTGCGGTGGGAGATACCTGTTATTCTCATATGGAGGATATGAAGCTGCACAACCCGGACGGCAAGGAGATTGTGGCAAAGGAAAACGAGGTTTCCGCTGTCAGAAAAGAGGACCAGAGCAAAGCATACCTCAACTGCCATACGGACATCACCATTCCTTATGATGAGTTGGGAGCAATTACGGTAATCCGCAGTGACGGAAGCAGTGAGGATATTATTCGCAACGGACGGTTTGTGGTGGAAGGCTGCGAGGTATTGAATGAGCCGTTAGACAAAAAATAGAAATATTTGGAACATAAAGATATAGTAGAAAACAGGAGGATGAAAATATGGCAACAGTAGGAATTGTAATGGGTAGCGATTCAGATATGCCGGTAATGGCAAAGGCTGCCGAGATATTGGATAAATTTGGAATTGATTATGAAATGAAGATTATTTCTGCCCACAGAGAGCCGGATATCTTTTTTGAGTGGGCAAAGGGTGCCGAGGCAAGAGGAACGAAGGTTATCATTGCAGGAGCCGGAAAAGCAGCACATCTACCGGGTATGTGTGCGGCTCTTTTCCCGATGCCGGTCATCGGAATTCCAATGAAGACTTCTGATCTGGGCGGTGTGGATTCCCTGTATTCCATTGTACAGATGCCGAGCGGAATCCCGGTGGCAACCGTTGCAATCAACGGCGGACAGAATGCAGGAATTCTTGCAGCAAAAATCCTTGCTACATCAGATGCAGATTTATTGAAGAAATTAAAAGATTACAGCGAAGAGATGAAAAATCAGGTAGTGGAGAAGGACGCCAAATTGCAGGAAGTTGGATATAAGGAGTATTAATTCAGGAAAATGTTACGATAACCTAAAATTCAATATTATATTATAGAGGAAAATACTATGGGGAAGATAATAGGGATAGATTTGGGAACTACTAATAGTCTTGTAGCAGTATGGGAAGATGGTCATAGTCAGCTGATACCGAATTCTTTTGGGGAGTATCTAACCCCCAGTGTAGTAAGTATAGATGAAGATGGAACAGTATATGTAGGAAAGATAGCAAAGGAGCGTTTAATTTCTCATCCACACAGAACTGCAAGTGTATTTAAGCGATTTATGGGGACCACCAAAATATATGAGCTAGGGAACCGGAAATACCGCCCTGAGGAGCTTTCTGCTCTGGTAATTCAAAGTTTGAAGAAGGACGCAGAAAACTACCTGGGAGAGACCGTAGAAGAAGCTGTCATCAGTGTACCGGCATATTTTAATGATATGTCTCGAAAAGCAACAAAAGATGCGGGAAAATTGGCAGGACTTAATGTTGAAAGAATTATCAATGAGCCGTCGGCGGCAGCTTTGGCATGCCAGCAGATATGGAAAGAAGAAGATAGTACGCTATTGATATTTGATTTTGGCGGTGGAACATTGGATGTTTCTTTAGTAGATTGTTTTGACAATGTGATTGAGATTCTGGCAGTTAGTGGAGATAATCATTTGGGCGGAAGTGATTTTGACAGAACCATAGCAGAAGATTTTTGCAAAAAGTGGAACTGGGACTTTGAAACTCTTCCGAAAGAACGTCAGGAAATCCTTTTGAAAAGTGCAAATTGTTTAAAATGTAAATTAACAGAGGAACACCAAGCGGTTATGACTGTAGTTGACGGAGATTTTCGAGGACAGATGGATTTTGACAGAAAGAGATTGATTGAAACATCAAGTACATTGTTTCAGCGAATGTCTCTTCCTGTGAAAAGGGTTCTCATAGACGGAGAAAAAAATGTGCAGGATATTTCTCATATTGTTTTAGTTGGCGGTTCCTGCAAGATGCCGGTGGTACAACAATATCTGCATCATATTCTGGGGACAAATCATATAATATCGATGGAACCGGATTACATGATTGCTCTTGGAGTGGCAACCTATGCAGGAATCAAAGAGCGAAATGAAGAAATTAAGGATATGATTTTGACAGATATATGCCCGTTTTCTTTGGGAACAGGGGTTTATAATGAGGCGGATCCAAAAGAAGATTTGATGAGTATTATTATTGAGAGAAACAGTGCTCTTCCAAGGAGTAGAGAGATACTTTTGTATACAGTATCGGACTATCAGCGAAAAATGAAGATTGAGGTGTTTCAGGGAGAAGAGATGTATGCAAAACATAATATCCGTCTTGGAAAATTGGAAATTGATATACCGCCTGCCCCAAAGGGAAAAGAAGCTGTACGTTTGAGATATACCTATGATATTAACGGAATTTTGGTTGTGGATGTTTGTACAATTTCTACTGGGAAGAAGAAACAGTTGGTGATTATGAATGAAAAAAATACTATTCCACAGGAAGAGATGGATCAATATCTTGAGAAAATGAATGAATTGAAAATACACCCGAGAGAGAAAGAAGAAAATCGTTTCTTGATTGCAAGAGGAGAGCGGCTTTATACGCAGACAACTGGCAGGATAAGGGAAGAGATTGAGATTAGAATGAAGTATTTCCATTATCTTCTCGGACAACAGGATGAATTAAAAATAATGCACTGGAGAAAGAATTTGGAATCATTTCTGTCGGAGACAGAAAAATATCTGGATATGTTAAATGAACCGTGGGAGCAGGAAAATAACTCCTCTTCATGGTATGAGGAGGAACAGGAAGAGGATGAATGGGGAATTCAGGAGGAATATACGTTATGGAAAAATGGGCATTTGACATCTTAGGAATTGAACAAACTACAGACAAAAAAGCGATTAAAAAAGCATATGCAGAATTGGTAAAAAAATATCATTCAGAAGAGTATCCAGAAGAGTGGGAACAGATTCACAATGCCTATCAGACAGCAATGCAGTATGCACAGGGAACATCTGTATGGAAAAAAAGTCCAGAGACTTCAGTTGTATATAACCGAGAAAATAATTTATCAGAAAAGGAACAAGGAAGCGGTGTGTGTATTAGTGAAGAGGAAACAGACCCCGTAGGAGAAAATTATAAAAAGATATTTCAGGGAATTCAAAAAGAGACAGAAGAAAGAGAAAAAGAAAGGATTGAAAAAGTTTGTAAAGAGTTGGAAAAATTATCTGCTTTACAGAGGAGCCGTGCTTACAGTTCATGGAAGAAGTTTCTTTCTTCAGACATTTTTAAAGAAGCATCAGAAGAGATGTTAGAGATGATGTTAGAGAGCCTTCAGATGCATAAACCAAATAAGTGGGTACAAAGACTGATTAAGAGTGAGATGGAGGGAAGAATTCAAGATTATCAGGCATCTATGCAGCTCCAGAAAGCGAGATTGGCAGAGGAAATAGTTAGATGTTGTAGTACAGACCCTCATAAAAAAGAAGTATATATGCGAAAGTATATGGATGCTATTGTTATAATAATTATCATAATTCTGTTCGTGATTTTTGTACCGATATGGTCTCATTATAGTAGTGAAAAAGGTTCGAGTATGGATGATGCCAAAAAGATAGCAGTGAAATATATCAATAAGAAATATCAGACACAGTATAAAGAAGAGGATTTTTTGGAAGAACCTTATTACAGTAAAGAATTATTTGATGGAAAACGAAAGAGATTGGGAAACAAAGTATGGACGTTAGGGGAAAATCCAATTACTGTCTATATCATTGCTTCGGAGGGAGAAAATGCAAAGACAAACGTAGTGTGTTTTGATGATAGGCAAACAGAGGAGATTGCGGAAGCTCTCAAAAAAGAAGCGGAAGAACTGACCGGATATACGAATTCGAGTTTGTTTTTAGATACTTCTTTTGAAGAAGGATTGGAAGATTCCGAAAAGAATGCATTTCATGCATGTTATAAAGGAGATTTACAGAAATTCTTTGAAGAGGAAACAGAAGCAAGAGCAGAGATTGTAAGTGGAATAGATAATACTGTAGCAACGATAAGATTTGCCTTTTATGCACCGGATTTACAGTGTGATACTATTGAGAAGCGACTTCAGAATTCAGAAGATATTGGTGATTTATCATTAAAAGAAGGACTGGAAAAATTGGAGGATACTTACCATATAGAAGGTGTAGGAGCACTTTTGCCAGAAAAATATTATCAAGAATTGATGCAGGCAGAAGATAAAAAGGAAAAAGGTAAAGGTTATTGGCTAGCTAGTAGTTGGAATATCCAGGATTCGTATATGGAGCGTATAGAGCCGGCACTTCCATTTGCTTTTATGACAAAATGTTATACGGGAAAAGAAAGTCCTTATGATGCGATAGATTGGAAAACATTCCAGGCAAAAGAAATTGGAGAAGGAATCTATATTATAGATGCTTATCTTGAAATAAATTATAGTTTTGGAGATTTTGTGGATAACTATGAAGCTACATATGAGAATAATGTGTCTATAGAGCAGATACCGCCGCCAGAGTCATTGGGTATTACAGAGTATGAGAAAGCAGTAAGTTTTCGGTTGACGGAAAAGGTTTCCAATACAAAATCATATATTTTAGCGATTCGTAAAGAACAGTATGGGATTGTGGATTTGGGTTATCATGCTTTTCTGAGTGAAATAGAGGAAGGGGAGGAAAGTCAATTGATTGATGCTTTTTATGTGGATGAAACTATCCGATATATGACGGGATATGTTTACGATGGGGGAGAATATTTATATTTCCTATATCCAGAATCGGAGGAAGGACATGAAAGAAATATCATTACAATAACAAATCCCTGATAAAGAGATAAAAGCCATGTTTTCATTTAAATAGTCTCCTCTTAAATGAAAACATGGCTTTTATTTATAATAAAATTGGGGAGTATCCCAAAGTTTTCCACTTATTTCAAGGGAGTATCCCAAAGTTTGTGTAAACCTTCAAACTGATGTAAGATAAAATTACT